>NZ_MUMI01000153.1 GCF_002155975.1 Amycolatopsis kentuckyensis | reverse complement strand
TCGCCCGCGACGAGGCCGCCCGGGTCGCGCGCCTGCCGGCGGTGGCGTTCGAGGCGGCCCGCCAGGCGTTCGCGGCGGACCTGCCGACACTGGTCCAGGTCCCGCGGCGCGGGTACGTCCCCGGCCTGGCCTGCGGGAACTGCCGGACGCCCGCGCACTGCCGCCGCTGCGCGGGGCCGCTGGCCCTGCCGGGCGGCTCGCTCGACGGGCAGCCGAAACCGCCGGCGTGCCGCTGGTGCGGCGTCCCGGAGACGGCGTTCCGCTGCACGGCGTGCGGCTCGGTCCGGCTGCGCGCGGTGATCGTCGGCGCGAAGAGGACGGCGGAGGAGCTGGGCCGCGCGTTCCCGGGCGTCCCGGTCCGCACCTCGGGCGCGGCGGAGGTCCTGGAGTCGGTACCGGGCAAACCGGCCCTGGTGGTGTGCACGCCGGGAGCGGAGCCGGTGGCCGAGGGTGGTTACGGCGCGGCCCTGCTGCTGGACGGCTGGGCGCTGCTGGGCCGTCAGGACCTGCGAGCGGGCGAAGAGACCCTGCGCCGCTGGATGGCGGCGGCCGCACTGGTCCGCCCGTCGGCTTCGGGCGGCCGGGTCATCGTGGGGGCCGAGGCGGGCCTGGCGGTGGTCCAGGCCCTGGTCCGCTGGGACCCGGCCTGGCACGCGGGCCAGGAGCTGGCGGAGCGGCGTGAGCTGGGCTTCCCCCCGGCGATGCGGATGGCGAGCGTCGAGGGCAGCCCGGACGCGGTGGCCGGGTTCCTCGCGGACCTGCCGTTGCCGTCGTCGGGGGAGGTCCTGGGGCCGGTCCCGCTGGGCGAGGTGGACGAAGAGGGCAACGCCGAGCGCGAGCGGGCGTTGGTGCGGGTCTCCCGAGCGGAGGGGAAGCCGCTGGCCTCGGCCATCCAGGCAGCGGCGGCCCGGCGGGACATGAAGAAGGCCACGGAACCGATCCGCGTCCAGCTCGACCCGCTGGACCTGATCTGATTCCCGGATCCCCGCCGCGCGGTATTTTGGGTTCATGACGAAAGTCCGGCCGACCCCTTTCCCGGAGCGGAACGGCACCGAGCCGTTCAACGCCTCCGGGGTGGTGCGGGTGGGTTCCCGGCGGTTCGTCTTCGTCGACAACAAAGACCCCACCGCTTTGTTCGAAATGACGTTCGATCCCGACGTCGCGGTGGTCCAGCGGATTCACCGGCGCCCGCTGGCCGGGGTGGGCAAGGGAATGCTGCGTGATCCCGAAGGCCTCACCCGGGTCGACGTGAACGGGGAAATCTTTCTCGTCGTCACTTCTTCGCTTTCCGTCGCGGACGGAAACCGGATCTGCGACGGCCTCGTGCGCGTCCGGTACGCCCCCGACGGCGAACTGCCCGCCGAACCGATGGCCGGGTTCCGGGACTGGCTGCTCGGCCGCGTCCCCGCGCTCGCCGAGGCCGGGCGGCGGGAACCGGATGCGGGCGGCCTCAACGTGGAAGGCCTGGCCTGGGACGGAAACGCGGTGCTGTTCGGCCTGCGGGGGCCGGCGCGCCCCGGTCACGTCACGCTGGTCCGGGTGCCCGCCGACGTCGGCGGGGCGCGGTGGACGACCGCGTCGCTCGGGCAGCCGGAACCGATCGACCTGCGGCTGCCCGAGCCGAAGGTGACACGCGGGGTCCGCGACATTTCCGGGGCCGCGGGAACCGGTGATTTCCTGCTCCTGCTCGGGCGTTCGACCAGCCACGGCGACACGCCGTTCCGGCTCGCCACCTGGAACCGCGCCGACGAGCACGCCGCGCTGCTCGACGTCACCTTCCACCGGACCGCGAAGCCCGAAGGCGTCACGACGTTCACGATCGGCGGCAGGCAGCGGATCCTGATCGTCGACGACGCCGGGGGTTACGCGGTTCTCTGAGTCAGGAAAAGTACAGTTTCGACGGGGTGGGGTCCTGGTGGACCCGCGGTTTCCCGGCTGCCGTGGGATCCGTGCCGAACGCCGCGCCCAGCCCGGTCCGGACGCTCGTCACCGTGAAATAGCCGCTGGAGGTGAAGGGGTCGCCGACCGGGTCGACGGGCGTCACCGCGAACTCCTCGGCGTGGGCTGCGTTGTCCGCCGCGCGCGTGCAGAGCAGCTGGTGGCCCTGGCTCGACGTCGTCGTGGTCGCGTGGAGGAACCGGCCGGACGCCTTGCTCGTCACCGACTGCCCGCCGCCGAGCGGGGCGAAGCACCACAGGTCCGTGTCGTCGACGTTCGCCGGCCGCCACCGGTGGACGACCTCGCCGCCGCCGGGCTCCGCCGCCGTCGCCGGGATGGCTTCGCTGCCGCTGGCGTGCAGGCATTCGTTGGTGACGTCGTCGCGGACGTACGCGCCGGCGGCGTCGGGCAGGCCGCCGCAGAGGTAGCCGGCGGAGGTGGCCAGCCGCAGCTGCTTGCGCACGGCGGTCAGCTGCGTGGGCACGTCCGGCACGCCGAGCCCGGCCAGCAGCGTCGCCATCCCGTCGAGCAGCGGCTGCACCACCTCTCGGTGGGTCCGGAAGCCGAAGACGGTGTCGCGGTACTGGCGGACCTGGCCGAGCACCTGCGCCCGCCGCCCCGCGTCGTCGCGCACGAGCTTGCCGAGCAGCCCGGCGGTGTCGAGCCGGAAGTGCCGGGCGGGCTGGAGGGTCTGGTCGAGGCCCCACGGGATCAGCTTGAAGTCGATGTCGTCGACGCCCGGCTGGGCGACGGCGGCCACGTCGTTGTAGACGTAGGTGTTGTTGGTGTTGCGGGAATAGCCGTCCCAGTGCTTCAGGAAGAACTCCATCGCGTAGATCTTGATGAACTGGTCGAGATCGAAGACTTCGGCGGCCCCGGCGAGCCCGTGCGCGGCGATGTGGTCGATGGCGAACCGCAGATCGGCCTTGTCGTCGAATGCGGACAGCGATTCGACCCCGATGAACGGCAGCCGCGCGGCGACGAAGTCGTCCTTGTGCTCGAGTTCGTAGAGGTTGCCGTTCAGGTTGCCGAAGTTGCGCTCGATGTAGCGCGGCATGATCGGCTCGACGTTCACGAACACCCCGGGGCTGTTGACCCCGGCCAGCCCCTGCCCGACCGGCACGCCGTTCACGCGCACCTGGGCGTAATTGCCGCGCGAATGGGGGAGACCGGCGAGCTCGAACAGTTTGTAGCCGAGCAGCTGCCGGAGGTAGGACAGATCCTGGACGGAGTTGTTGAGCGTCAGGTACCGCGAACCGATCAGCTTCCGGACCGGATCCTTGTTCGCGTCGGAGAACTTCCCGAAGTCGATGTGCAGGCAGGGTTTGCTGTCGCTGAGCGAGCCGCAGAAGGACTTCTTCTTGATCCCGACGTCGGCGAACGCCGTCCGCGCGGGGAACTTCGTCCCGGACACCTCGACCGAGGTCGCCTTCCGCCAGGTGTAACGGCTGCCGCCGGTCCAGTCGAAGTTGCACACCCCACCGGCGGGCTGTTCGGTGCGCACGGCATCCCAGTCCCCGGGCGGCATCGTGATATCGATCGACACCACATTGTCGATCGCGTAGAGGGAATCGAGTGCACGCTGCTCCTGGCTGCCCATCCGGCCAGTGTACGACCGGATTAGCGGCCCAGAAATGCGAAATCAATTCCGTGACCGATCCGATTCGGGTCGGCATTTCACCCATTGCCTGCGCGGGCGGTGAGGAAGCGCCGGAGTGACCTCGGCTAGCCGCCGGCGCCCCAGTCATGCCGGTCCTCCGCCGATTCCCGGCCGGCGTCCTCCGGATACGGGAAGGCCGCGCCGTTTCCCGGCGTGGACTCGGGCGTGATCGGTTCCTGTCCGAAGAAGGCACCCTGCCCGGCGGGCGGGTCGGGCGGAGCTTCCGGAGATCCGGTGGCGTCGATCGTCCGGTACCGCTCGCGTACGTCCCGGGCCAGGTCGGAGTGCCCGTGCCGCTCGGCGAGGTCTGCCAGCTGGTGGCCGAAGAGACCGTTCCGGGAGTCGTCCGGATCGGGCAGCAGGTCGACACTGCCGGCCCGCCGGCCGGTCGTCGGATCGGCTTCGTCCGCGCCGTCGACGACGAGCGTCGGCTCCGGCGGGGTGAAAAACGACGGCGACGGGTCCGTCGGCCGCGGAACGACGCTCTCCGGCACGAGGTGCCGGAACAACTCGTCCACTTCCGCGTTGTTCGCGGCCGCGGAGAGCCGCGCCAGCGTTCCGATGAGGTCCACTGTCTCGCGTACTCCCTCTTCGTTCCGCGCGAGCCACCACACGACCGTGCTGCCGACATCGGTCAGGACTTCGTCACCCAGGTAGGCGCGCACCATGCGCTGGTTCGCGATGCGCTGCTCCTGGAGTTGTTGTTGCTTGCGCAGGGTGGCCAGGGCGTCGAGGTGGTCGCGGTGGTGCCGGCCGAGCTCGGTCTTCACATCGGTCGCCCAAGCCTGCAACAGCCGGTCGGGCGTGGCGGCCGGACGCCCGAGGGACGCGGCCAGCACGTGGACGACTGCGTCGTCGTCCGGGTGGTGGGATCGGCTGATCTCCCGGGCGCGTTCCACGATGGCCGCGGTGGCGATCGCGGCCGGGTCGGCGTGACCTTGGTCGAGCCGCAGGTCCGCCGGATCCCAATGGACGGTGCACCCGAAGGTGAACGGGATGCCGTCCATGGAGCTGGGCAGTGACATCGGGGCCACGGCTCGGCTCGGTGGAGGTCCGGGAGCCGGCGGAGGGGGCGGCGGCACTTGCTGCGCGGCCATCTGCTGCCGGTATGCGGCATCCGCACGGAGCTGCGCTTGTTCGTTGTGGAAATGGCGGCTGCGCAATCCCAGCAACGTCAGGACGAGCACGGTCGCCGCCACGACGGCCGTGACCCAGACGGGCCAGCCCGCGGCGAGGCCGAGGCACAGCGGCACGAGCAAGGCGATGACGCTGCCCGCGATCGTTTCGGTGGTGTTCTTGCTCATGGCTGCTCCTCGGAACGGATGGGCGCCATCGCGGCGTCGATGAGGTGTTGGAGTTTCAACGCGCTTTCCCGCCGGGCTTGCCGTGCTTCAGCGTCGGCAGTGCGGTCCACCTGGTCACGGGCGAGCGCATAGAGCGTGCCGAGCAAGTGCACTTGCCCTTCACACGCGTCCACGAGCAGGGCGGGGTGCCGGTCGAGCCAGCGCTGCACGAACTCCCCGAGCTCCGTGCTGACGCCTTCCGACAGGAACCGCTGCCAGAGGGATCCGAGGGTGGCTCTCGTGCTGCGTTCGGCCGCCATCGACTCGGGGATGTCCAGTTTCAGCAGGAGTGCCTGGTCGGTAGGCCGCGGGCCGACGGTGTCCAGGCGGTGGAACAGCCATCGCTCGAAACCCCGGGCGCGGACCAGGGCGAGTAGCCGGCTGTGCGCCAGAGCACGTACGGATGCGTCGTTGTGCCCGGTGAAGTTGTGCAGGCGCACCATGGCCTGCGTCGGCCGGTCCGGAGCGATCGTCTCGGCACACGCTTCGATCAGCACTTCGGCGAAACCGGCTTCGGTGTTCGGATTGCGCGCTCGGTGGTTCACGAACCTCCGGAAATCGGCGGAGTACGTGGCGTCCTGCAGACCGGCGTCCAGTACCTGGAGCGCCAGGACCTTCTGGTCCCGGTGCGCGGACCAGCGGCGCGCCAGATCCTGCAGGGGACCGATCGGGCCCGTCGTCAGGACCTGTTCGGCGTAGTGGTCCGCGAGCGTCGAGGCGGATGACGCGTCGAAGCCGGGAAGAGCGGTCACCGCCGCCACCCAATCGGACATCTTGGCGCGTAGGTCGGGAAAGTACGTCCAGAAGTGCGCTCGTACCGCTTTGTCCAAGGCCAGGTCCTGGAATTCGACCGCCTTGCGGCCGTCCGTGTGGAGCCTGACCTTGGTCATCCGCTCGGCGAGGTAGCTGCCGTCCAGGACGTGTTTCTCCTCCCTGGGAAGATTCACGATCCGGCCGAACGCGACTTCGGCCGCGACCATCTCGTCCAGTGCGGCGCCGGGGAGGAAGGCCGAGACCACCAACAGCGCCCGCAGCCCGGGGTCCTGGTGTGCGCGGAACAGGGCGGCGGCTTGTTCGCCGCGCTCGGAATGAGCCGCCAACGCCTCCTTCGCCCACTCGACGACCGAACCGCGACCGGCTTTCCGTGCCGCCAGCGCCGTCAGCGACGCCAGTTCGGCGATCTCGCGCATCGGCGCCGCGTCCAGGAGCGGGGTGAGGGCCGCCGGTGCCTGAAACGGTTCGGGAAGCCGGATGCCTTCGGCAGCCAGGTACTTCCGGAACACTGCGGGACCCGAAGGCCGGTCGATCGGCGTGACGGTGGCGGCGAGTGACCCGGGCAGCAGGGTGCGTTGCTCGCGCCGGATCACCACTACGAGCCGGGCGTTCCCGTGTTCGACGGCCGCACGGAACTCCTCGAGTTCGCGGTGGAGTTCGCGGACGTGGTGTTCGTCGGTGTGGGTGAGGTCGAGGAGGAGCCGTTCACCCGGTCTGATTTCGTCCGGGTCCAAGACGGGTTCGTCGTCTTCGCTGCGATCGGCGAGCTCACGGAGGCGGCCGGTGTCCAGGGTCGCCGTTTCGGTGAGGCACATCAGCGCTGCGCTGCGGCGCCCTGCGCCGTCGGGGCCGGTGACCACCAACGTGTGCGACTTGTCCAGCGCGTCCTCGGGCAGCTGAGCCGGCCGGACGAACCGCCGGGCGAGCCAGGTGGTGTGTTCGCTCGCCACGAAACGGGCTGTTCGCCGCCGCCGCATCTCGGTGACGAAGTAGCTGATGTTGTATTGATCGCCGGTGCCGCCGTGGACGAAGCCCGGACCGTCGAACACATAGCTGTTCGGCACGGTGATCACGGCCTGGTGTCGCCGGGGCCGTTGTACTGGTTGCCGGTGCCGCCGTGGACGAAGCCGGAACCGTGGAAGGTGTAGGAGTTCGACGGCTGGGCCGCGTCACGGGCGCGGTGGCTGTCGTCTTCGGTCCCGACGACCGCGGGATCGGTGATGCGCGGCAGGAAACCGTCGCTCAGCAGTTCTCCGCTGGGCGAAGGCACCCGGAGATAGCCGGTGCCGACCAGTTTCTTGACCTCGACAGGCGCCGGAACGTAGTGCTCGGGTGCGTCTGCCGCATATCCCGACAGCACGGCATCCTGGTACGCGCGGGCGGACACGATGGCCGCCACCCGGGTCATGGGGCCGGCGCGGTTCAGCAGTTCACGCACCGGTGCGGCGTCGAGCAGCCGGTGTGTCTCGACGCGGGCGGTCCCGCTCCCTTCGCTGAGCAGTTCTCCGCCCGAATCGGTCACCGGGCCGACGTGAACGCTGACGCGCATCCGCAGCGGGACCGGGTCGGCGTTCACCTCGCTGCGGTAGACGAGTTCCTCCTGCAGGGCCGGGAGGAACGGGTTCAGCAGGAACGGCAGCACGGCCGAGGGCAGTCCGAGGGCGTAGCCGTCGCCGGTGCCGATGCCGAACCGCTGTTCCCGCCACGTCTCGGCGAGCCCGCACCGCTGGAACGCGGAACGCAGGATCGTCGGTACCGCCTCGGTGATCCGGGCGTGGTCTTTCCCGAGAGTGCCACTGAAATCCCGGATGTCCACGGCGAGCAACGCACGGTAGGGCGGCAGTTCGGTGGCTGTTCGCGTCACTGGCTTCTCCTCGTCGTCGGGCTGCGGAGACGAGGATGGCGAGTTTCACGACCGTGCACTGTCCGGCGTCGGACAGTCCGGAAGTGGTGCGCATCACACCCCGGCGGAAGTCTTCAGGGTGCGGAGATCGGAAATCACGAGTCGTGGTCCGGCGCGGAGTGCGCCGATCTCGCGCAGTCGTTGCAGGTGCAGCGCGACGGTGCTGCGGGCCATGCCGAGGGCGTCGGCCACCTCCTGCTGGGAGAACGGCACCCGGTTCGGGTGTGCCGAGGACCGGTCGGCGAGCGCCACGACTTCCAGGAGCAGCCGCGCGATCTTGCGTTCCGGGCTGAAGTGCACGAGTTCGACCTGGTAAGGCACCGTTTGGGAGAGTTTCGTGACCAGGTAGTCCGTGAGGACGGAGTGTCCGTCGTACTCATTCAGAAATGCGTTGAACCGGTCGGCGGAAAGTGCGCGAACCGTGCAGTGATCGATGGTTTCGACGGTCGCGGTCCGCTTCGAGAGGCGCCGCGCCGCTACCTCCCCGATCAGATCTCCGGCGCCGCGCAAGGTGATCAGGAGCTGGCCGCCGTCGGGCTCGGTACCCAGGATCTTGACGCGTCCGGACACCAGCGCGAGCACCGCCGAGCCGGGCTCGCCTTGCCGGAACAAACAGCTCCCCGGCGGATGCTCCTTCTTCGCGCCGTACTGCAGCAGGCAATTCCACCGATCTTCACCCAAGAGTGCGCGAAACCCACGTGTCACACTTGGTGATATACCGTTCACGACTCGTGCGCACAACGACCAATCGTTCGCTGTTCAGCCTGGGAGGACCGTGCCCGGCAACGATTCCACCGCCGCACGCGGTGATTCCGTGACCGTCGGCGGCGCAGCGGGGCCGGAACCGCTCGCGGCCGCCGTCGTCAACGTGCGCACCTGGGCCGCGATCGCCTGGCGGCGGGCCTCGAAGTCCGCGTCCGTCAGTGCTTCCGGGGCCGACGGCTGGCCCAGCACCGGCGTGTGCAGGTGGCCGCCCGCCACCGACGTCAGTCCCAGGCCGAGGCGGACGCGGTTGCTGCGGAACATCGATTCGTTGGACAGGTAGTTGCCGCCCCCGCCGGAGGCGGCGATCTCGCCCGCGGCCGGGGCGTCCGAGCGGCACACCGGGGTTCCGGTGCCGGGCTGCACCGGGTCCGGCCACACGCAGAAGGCCTGGTTGAAGTTCACCGGGTAGGCGCCGGCCGGTGCGGCCAGCATCCGGTCGTACGGCAGCGTCGTCTCGATGAACTGGACGTCCGGCTGCGGCCAGCCCGCGGCCGGCGGCACCCCACCGGTGACCGGCACGTTGTTGTTGTCGGGGAAGCCGCCGCGCCAGGCGCCGGCCCAGCGTTCGATGTCGAACCGGCCCGGGCGCCCCTGGCTGATGGTCATGATCACGTCCGGCCGTCGCGCGCGATCGCGCAACGCCGTGCCGTAGGCCGCTTCGACGATGCCCGTGTCGAAGTAGCCCCACACGACCGGGAAGGTCACCGCCTGCACCACGGCCGGACCCGACGGCGTGTCGAGGACCTGCCCGTCCAGCTGCAGCGCCGACGCCCCGGCCGGGTTCGAGATCCGCACGCCGGCGCCGTCGAGCTGGAACGGGTCGAAGCCGCTCACCATGACCCGTCGCGTCTTCCCGCGCGGGAACCGCGCGTCGTCGAGGCCGCGCGACCCGCGGTCGAACGCCGTGAGCAGCGCCGCCCGCTGCGAAGCCGGCAGCGGGAAGGGCGCCCGCCACTGCCGGACCGCGCTGCTGAGCTGCAGCCGCGCCCAGTACAGCGGCCGGTCGTCGAAGCGGTCGAGCGTGCCGAGGCCGGGCGCGCGGCCCTGGGCGCGGTCGACCGCCGTCCGCCACAGCCGGTCACCGGCCTGCGTGACGACCCGTTCGGCCCGGCGCGGCGTGCGCGCGGCGCAGAGGTCGTGCTCGACCTCGGCGACGAAGGGGTCGAGCCCGGCCAGCCGGACCAGCTCGGGCCCGACGGCGGGGCCACCGGCCGGCATCGTCGCGGTCAGCCGCTGCTCCTCCACGGTCAGCGGGACGGCCGCGTCGAAGCAGTTCGGCGCCGGCGTGGCCGCGGCGACGCCGGGGACCACGAACATCGGCAGGGCGGAGAGCAAGGGGAGCAGGGCGGACAGGCGCACGGGTTTCCCTCCACGTCGCTGAGCGATCTCCGCCACCCAGTCTTCCGGCCGGAAAGCGATCCGAGAACCGTGCATAAGTCGGATGACGGCTTGAAGCTGCCTTGGCCAAGGGGCAGACTCGCCCGCATGCCCGCGCATCGGAGTCGCACCACGCTCGTCCTGGCCGTCGCCGCCGTGCTCACCGCCGGCGTCGCGGCGCCCGCCGTTGCCGCCACACCCACGCCGAAGTCGCCGGTCGCCGTCGGCTTCGGGGGCGCCGTGGCCAGCATCGACGCCGACGCCACCGCGATCGGCACGCAGGTCCTGCGCGACGGCGGGAACGCCGTCGACGCGGCCGTCGCGGTCGCCGCCGCGCTCGGCGTCACCGACCCGTTCTCCGCCGGGGTCGGCGGCGGCGGGTTCTTCGTCTACTACGACGCCAAGACCCACCGCGTGCACACCCTCGACGGCCGCGAGACCGCCCCGAAGACCGCCGACGAGAACCTGTTCGTCGAAAACGGCAAGCCCCTCGCCTTCGCCGACGCCGTCACCAGCGGCCTGAGCGTCGGCGTGCCCGGCACGCCCGCGACCTGGGCCGAGGCGCTGCGCAAGTGGGGGACGCGCTCGCTGGCGAAGACGCTGAAGCCCGCGGAGAAGCTCGCCCGCGACGGCTTCGTCGTCGACCAGACGTTCCAGACGCAGATCGCGAACAACGCGGCGCGGTTCTCGGCGTTCCCGTCGACGCGGTCGCTGTACCTGCCGGGCGGCGCGCCCCCGGCGCCCGGGACGGTCTTCAGGAACCCCGACCTGGCCGCCACGTACGCGCAGCTCGAGCGGTCCGGCGTCAACGCGCTGTACCGCGGCCCCATCGGCGCGGACATCGCCAAGACGGTGCAGAAACCGCCGGTCGACCCGGCGTCGACGCTGAACGTCCGGCCCGGGAAGCTGACGACCGGCGACCTCGCCGCGTACGACGTGATCGAGCGCGACCCGACCCATGCGCGTTATGAGGGCCTCGACGTCTACGGCATGCCGGCGCCGTCGTCGGGCGGGCTGACCGTCGGCGAGGCGCTCAACATCCTCGAGAACTTCGACCTCGAGCACGCGAGCCAGGCCGACTACCTGCAGTACTTCCTGGAGTCGACCCGGTTCGCCTTCGCCGACCGCAACCGCTGGATCGGCGACCCGGCGTTCGTCGACGTCCCGGCGCGCGAGCTGCTGAGCCAGCGGTTCGCCGACTCCCGCGCGTGCCTGATCTCGAAGGACAAGGCGGCGACCAGCCCGGTCGCCCCGGCCGACCCCCGCCACCCGGCGGCGTGCGCTGCGGGCACTGCGGCGGCGCCCACGCCGTACGAGGGCGAGAACACGACGCACCTGACGGTCGCGGACAAGTGGGGCAACGTCGTCGCCTACACGCTGACGATCGAGCAGGAGGGTGGCAGCGGCATCGTCGTGCCGGGCCGCGGGTTCCTGCTGAACAACGAGCTGACGGACTTCTCGTTCACGCCGGTGACGCCGGGCGTCCCGGACCCGAACCTCCCGGGCCCGGGCAAGCGGCCCCGCTCGTCGATGGCCCCGACGATCGTGCTCGACCACGGACGCCCGTTCTTCGCGACGGGCTCGCCGGGCGGAGCGTCGATCATCACGACGGTGCTCCAGGTGATCCTCGGCCGCCTCGATCGGGGTTTGTCCCTCGAAGAGGCGATCGCGGCCCCGCGGGCATCGCAGCGCAACTCGGCGGCGGCCCAGGTGGAGCAGGCCTTCCTCGACCAGCCGGAGACGGCGGAGCTGAAGGCCCGCGGCCAGGGCTTCTCGACGGCGCCGGCGGAGATCGGCGCGGCCACCGGAGTGGAGCGGCTGCGGGACGGCCGCTGGCTGGCGGCGGCGGAACCGGTCCGGCGCGGCCAGGGCGCGGCGCAGGTGGTGTGGCCGGCGAACTGGTAGAGCGCGGGTTCGGCTCGGCGCCCACCTCCCGGGGGCGCCCCCCGGGTCCAGCGTATCGAGCGGGGCGGACGAAAAGGCGGGGGAAGCCCGCGGCGGCGGCCTGGTTGTCCACATCGCGACCCCGGTGTGGACAACCCCGGCCTGAGCTGCGGATCGGCACATCGGGGCACTGGCGCGCCCGGCCGGGAGGAGCCTTCTAGACTCGGCCTCGATGTTCCAGCCACCTGAAACCCTGCTTCCGCCGGGGGTGGGCCGATGAAGCTCGTCTTCGCCGGCACTCCCGACCCGGCGGTCCCCTCCCTGCGTGCCCTGCTCGATTCCGGGCGGCACGAGGTCGTCGCCGTCGTCACGCGGCCCGATGCGCAGGCCGGGCGCGGCCGGCGGGTCGTCCGGTCGCCCGTCGGCGCGCTCGCCGATGAACATGGCATCGAGGTCCTTACCCCCGCGCGCGCCGGTGATCCGGCCTTCCTCGCGCGGCTGGCCGAGCTCGCGCCGGATGCCTGCCCCGTCGTCGCCTACGGGGCGCTGCTGCCGCAGGCCGCCCTCGACATTCCGCGGCTGGGCTGGGTGAACCTGCACTTCTCGCTGCTGCCCGCGTGGCGGGGTGCCGCGCCCGTGCAGGCCGCGATCCGCGCCGGGGACGAGATCACCGGCGCCTCGACCTTCCGGATCGTCAAGGAACTCGACGCCGGCCCCGTCTACGGCGTCGTCACCGAGTCGATCGGCGCCACCGACACCGCCGGCGCGCTGCTCGGGCGGCTCGCGGAGTCCGGGGCCAAGCTGCTGCTGTCCACCATGGACGGTCTGGCCGACGGCAGCCTCGTCGCGCGCGAGCAGCCCGCCGAGGGCGTCAGCTATGCGCCGAAGGTGACCGTCGAGGACGCGCGGGTGTCCTTCGCCGACCCGGCGTCGGCCGTCGACCGGCAGATCCGGTCGGTCAGCCCGGACCCGGGCGCGTGGGCGGAGTTCCGCGGGGAACGCTTCAAGCTCGGCCCGGTCACGGTGCTCGACGAACCCGGCCCGCCGCCGGGCGAGATCGTGGTCGAACGCAAACGGGTGCTGGTCGGGACGGCGACGAAGCCGTTGCGGCTCGGCGAAGTCCAGGCACCCGGCAAGAAACGGATGGCGGCCACCGACTGGGCGCGCGGAACAAGGATCGACCAGGGAGAGCGCCTCCGGTGAACGACCACAGGGAACGACGCCCGTCACGGCCGCAGCGGGGCCGTCCGGCACCGCGCAAGGAAGGGCCGCGCCGCCCGCCGGAGATCGATCCGGCCCGGCAGGCCGCGTTCGACGTCCTCGCGGCGGTCCGGACCAAGGACGCCTACGCCAACCTCGTCCTGCCGGACCTGCTGCGGGAGCGGCGGATCACCGGCCGCGACGCGGCGCTGGCCACCGAACTCGCGTACGGTGCGTCGCGGGCGCAAGGCCTGCTCGACGCCGTCATCGAGTCCTGCGCCGAGCGCCCGCTCAAGCAGACCGACCCGGCGGTGCTCGACGCGCTGCGCCTCGGCGCCTACCAGCTGCTGCGCACGCGCATCCCCGAGCACGCCGCCGTGACGTCCACTGTGGACCTCGTGCGCGCCGAAGCCGGTTCGTGGGCCACGGGTTTCGCCAACGCGATCATGCGCAAGGTGTCCGAAAAGGACGAAGCGGCGTGGCTCGACGAGCTGGCGCCGGACGAGTCGGCCGACCCGATCGGGGCCTACGCGCTGCGCACCGCGCACCCGCGCTGGATCGCACGCTCGTTCGCCGAAGCGCTCGGGGACAAGGGCGCCGGCCTCAAAGCCGCACTGGAAGCCGACGACGCGCGCCCCGAGGTGCACCTCGTCGCCCGTCCCGGCGAGATCAGCGCGGACGAGCTCGCCGCGATCACCGGCGGCGACCCGGCGCCGTACTCGCCGTACGGCGTGCGCCTGCCCGCCGGCGCCGGCGACCCGGCCGACGCCGAGCCGATCCGCGAGCGGCTGGCCGCGGTCCAGGACGAGGGCAGCCAGCTCTGCGCGATCGCCGCGACGAAGGTGCCGCTCGAAGGCACCGACGAGCGCTGGCTCGACCTGTGCGCGGGCCCCGGCGGCAAGGCGGCGCTGCTCGGCGCGCTGGCGGCGTTGAGCGGGGCGACCGTCGACGCCGTCGAGAAGGCGCCGCACCGCGCGAAGCTCGTCGAGAAGGCCACGACCGGGTTGCCGGTGAAGGTGCTTGTCGCCGACGGGCGGGAGAGCGGCCTGGAGCCGGGTTACGACCGGATCCTCGTCGACGCGCCGTGCAGCGGCCTCGGCGCGCTGCGGCGGCGGCCGGAGGCGCGCTGGCGACGTCAGCCATCCGACGTCGCGGACCTGACGAAGCTGCAGGGCGAGCTGATCACCGCGGCGTACGACCTGCTGCGGCCCGGCGGCGCGCTGACGTACGTCGTCTGCTCGCCGCACCTGGCGGAGACCGAAGGCGTCTTCGCGGAGACGGCGCGGCGGCTGAAGGCCGAGGTGCTGGACGCGCGCGAGTTGTTCCCCGGCGTGCCGGAGCTCGGCGACGGGCCGTACGTCCAGCTGTGGCCGCACCGCCACGGCACGGACGCGATGTTCTGCGCCGTGCTGCGCAAACCGTGAGGAACCTGGGGCTGGTCGCCAGCTCGTGCGGCGGGCTGGACGTCCGGTTCGCTGCCGAGCTGGC
>NZ_MUMI01000152.1 GCF_002155975.1 Amycolatopsis kentuckyensis | reverse complement strand
GGCCCGGCCGCGGCCGGCGCCAAGATGACCGTCTTCGGCGGCGGCACCCCACAGGGCGAGGAGGCCGACGCCTGGGCCGCGGCGCGGGCGGCGTTCGCCCGGTTCGACGCCGCCGACCGGATCCTGTTCAGCGTGCCGATGTGGAACTCCGGCGTGCCGTACGTCCTCAAGCAGTTCGTGGACGTCGTGTCCCAGCCCGGCTGGATCTTCGGCGTCGACCCGGTCGACGGCTACCGGCACCTCCTGGCGGGCCGCGGCAAGCGCGCGGCGGTCATCTACACCAGCGCGGTGTGGGCGCCCGGGCTCGGGCCGGAGTTCGGCGCGGACTTCCAGGCGCCGTTCTTCACCGGCTGGCTCAACTGGACCGGCATCGACGACGTCACCGAGATCCGCCTCCACCCCACCCTCACCGGCGACGCCGGCGAACTCGGCCGGATCGCCCACGAAGCCGCCCGAGATGCCGCAAAGACCTTCTGACCGGGTCAGGGGTGGCGGATGGCTCGGACGGCGGTGTCGTAGAGGTCGAGCATGTCGGCCTGTCCGTTCAGGCGGACCCATTCCTCGTTGGCCACCTGCAGGCAGACGATCGCCGCGGCGGCGATCGCGCGGGCTTGGAGGGTGCGGTGCTCGGGGTCGGGAAGCCGCGGCTCGATCAGCGGCGCGAACAGGTCTTGCCAGCGGGCTTGTTTCTCGGCGTGGCCGGCGCGCAGGGAGTCGTTGCCGAACAGCAGCGTGATGAACTCCAGCCGCCGCTCGGCCGTCATGTCGATCTCCTCGAGCACCCCGAACGCCGCGCGTAGCGCGACCCACGGGTCCTCTTCGGCCGGGCGCTGCGCGAGGCGCGCGGCGATCAGCTCGCCCTGCTCGGCCAGGCTGCTCAGCGCCAGGTCTTCCTTGCTGCGGAAATAGTTGAACAGCGTCCGCCGCGAGACGCCCGCGGCGGCGGCGACCTCGTCGAGGGTCGTGTTGTCGTAGCCCTTCGCGGCGAACAGTTCGATCGCGGTCCGGGCGAGCAGCGAGCGGACCACGGTGCGGGTCTGTTCCCGAAGAGGTTTGGCGGCCATGCACCCATGGTACGTCACATCACACCATGCACTTACTTGCACTCAGTGCAAGTAAGTGCGTAGGGTGAAGACATGAGCAACGTCGACTACCACCGCCAGACCGTCATCGTCACCGGCGCCAGCTCCGGCCTCGGCGCCGAATTCGCCCGCCAGCTCGCCCGCCGCGGCGCCGACCTCGTCCTGGTCGCCCGCCGCGCCGACCGGCTCGAAACCCTCGCCGCCGAACTCACCGCCGCCCACGGCGTCACCATCACCACCATCGCCCGCGACCTCGGCGCCCCCGACGCCGGCCGCACCCTGCGCGCCGAACTGGAGGCCCGCGGCATCCACGCCACCGGACTGGTCAACAACGCCGGCTTCGGCACCCACGACGCCTTCACCGACGAGGACCCCGATCGCCTGCAGAGCATGATCACGCTGAACATCAGCGCCCTGGTCGACCTCAGCCGCGCGTACCTCGCCCCACTGTCCGCGGCCGACACCGGCATCCTGATCAACGTCGCCAGCCTGCTGGGCTTCCAGCCCATCCCCTACATGAGCGTCTACGCCGCCACCAAGGCCTTCGTCCTCAGCTTCACCGAAGCGCTCTGGGAAGAAACCCGCGGCACCGGCCTGCGCGTCCTGGCCGTCAACCCCGGCGCCATGCAAACGGAGTTCTTCGACGCCGCCGGCTCCCAGACCGCCGACCTCGGCACCAAGCGAGCCACCCCCGAACACGTCGTCACCATGGCCCTCGACACCCTCGACCGCCGGTCCGCGCCCCCGTCGGTGGTCACCAACAGCCGCTCCCTGACCCTGCTCGGCAGGCTCCTCTCCCGCCGCCACCTGGTCCGGCTCCTCGGCTGGATGGCTCGCCGCGCACAGGCCCCCACCCCCGTCCACAGCTGACCACGGGAAGCCACCGATGACTGATCACGGCCTCGTTCTCGTCACCGGCGCCGGCGGCATCGGCCGACGCGTCACCGAACGGCTGCGCGCGCACGACGTGCCGGTCCGCGTCCTGGTCCGCCGCGACGACGACCGCGCGGCCGAGGTCCGGGCCCGGGGTGCCGAGGTCGTCACCGGCGACCTGACCCGGCCCGACACCGTGGCGGCCGCGCTCGACGGCGTCCGCCGGGTGTACTTCGGCCTCAGCGTGTCCCCGGACCAGCTGCTGGCGGCGACCATCACGGCCACGGTCGCCAAGGAGCACGCGGACCTCGACGTCCTGGTGGACATGTCGCAGATGACGGTGTCGCAGATGACCGCCACCAGCACCGCGGAATCCCACCAGCAACGGCTGCACTGGCTGACCGAGCGGGTGTTCGACTGGTCAAGCCTGCCCGTGGCACACGTGCGCCCGACGGCGTTCCTCGACAACCCATTGTTCACCACCCTCGCGGCGCGGTCGATCCGCGAGAACGGCACCCTGGCGCTGCCGTTCGGGACCGGACGCACCTCGCCGGTCGCCGCCGAAGACGTCGCCCGAGTGGTCGCCACCATCCTGCGCGAACCCGGCGAGCACCCGGGGAAGGTGTACGAACTGACCGGACCGCGAACGCTCGACCTGGCGGGAGTGGCCCGGGAGTTCTCGGAGGCACTCGGCCGCACGGTGACCTATGTGGACGTCCCCCTGGAGTGGTGGCGCACCGAGGTGCTCGCGAAGGCGGGCCTGCCACCGCACACCGAGCAGCACATCGCGACCATGGCCCGGCTGCACCGCGAAAACCGGTACGACCGGGCCACCGCCGACGTCGAGCGCATCACCGGGAAGCGCCCTCTGACCGTCGAGGAGTTCGTCGCCGCCCGCAAGGACTACTACCTCGGCTGACTGCCGCGGGAATTCCCGGGAGCCACCGGAAGCGGTCAGCCCGCCTGGGTCAGGTCGGTGGCCGCCGCCAAGGCGACCGCGACCTCGGTGATCGCCCGGACCGCCGGGGTGTCGTTGCCGGGCACCCACACGAGGTCCGTGCGGGCGACCTCGCCGTCCAGGGGCACGAACACCACGCCGGTGCGGCGCAGGCTGTGCGAGGAGCGGGCCAGCCGGGTCACCCCGACGCCGGCCGCGACCAGCCCGAGCAGGCCTTGCACGGTGGTGGCCCGCTGCACCACCCGCGGGGTGAAGCCGGCCGCGGCGAAGTCGTCGTCGTAGCCGCGGTGCCACGGTTCCCAGCTGCCACGCGGGGTGAGCACCCACGGCTCGTCCGCCAGGTCGGCCAGCTTCAGCGACGCCCGCCCGGCCAGCGGGTGTTCCGCCGGCAGCACCGCGCACACCTCTTCGGTCAGCAACGTCCGGGACACCAGGTCGGCCACCAGCGGCGGACGGGTGAACGCCAGGTCGAACCGGCCCTCGCGCAGCCCTTCGACGAGCTCGGCGATCGAGGCCTCGGCCGTCGTCACGGTCAGTCCGGGCAGCCGCTCCCGGACCGCGCGCACCACCGGCGGCAGCAGGTAGTTCGCCGTCGTGGCGAGGAAGACGAGCCGGACGTCGCCGATCTCCCCGCGCACCGCCCGCCCGAGCGTCGCGACGGCTTCGTCGGCGCGGGCCAGCACCGCGCGGGCCTCGGGCAGGAACAGTCGGCCGACGGCGGTGAGCCGCGTCCCGCGCGCGTCGCGGTCGAACAGCCGGACGCCGAGAGCGCGTTCGAGCACGGTGATCTGCTGGGACAGCGACTGCTGGGCGAGGTGCAGCCCGGCGGCGGCGCGGGTGAAGCTGGTCGCCTCGGCCACGGCGACGAAGTAGCGGAGCTGCCGCAACTCGGGGGTCACAGGCTCCGACTGTAGCCGCGGCAGGACATCGGTGCTGGCGCCCCGGCCCGGCCCGTCCCCAGGATGGAAGGGAGGAAAGCACTGGGAGGACACGGAAAATGACGAACACCGACGGCCGCGTCTGGCTGATCACCGGCTGCTCCGCCGGCTTCGGCCGCGAGATCGCGCTGGCCGCGCTCGCCGCGGGCGACCGCGTGCTGGCCACCGCCCGCCGTCCGGAAACCCTGGCCGGACTGCGGGAACACGGCGGCGACCGGCTCCGGACCGCGGCCCTGGACGTCACCGACGCCGGGCAGATCGACACGGCGGTGAACGCCGCGCTCGAGGCGTTCGGCCGGATCGACGTCGTGGTCAACAACGCCGGCAGCGGCTCGGTCGGCGCGGTCGAAGAACTCACCATGGACGAACTGCGCGCGCTGATGGAGGTCATGTTCTTCGGCGCGGTCGCGGTCACCAAGGCGGTCCTGCCGCACCTGCGCGCGCAGGGCAGCGGCACGGTCGTGCAGATCAGCTCGATGGGCGGGCAGCTGTCCCCGCCCGGCTACGGCGCCTACTGCGCGACGAAGTTCGCGCTCGAAGGCATCTCGGAGGCCCTCGCGGCGGAGGTCGCGCCGTTCGGGGTGCGGGTGCTGATCGTCGAGCCGGGCGCGTTCCGCACCGAGTTCGGCGGCGGGCGCATGCACCGCTCCCGCACGATCGACGCCTACGCGGTGTCGACCGGCGGAACGCGCGCGGCGGTCGAGAACATGGACGGCACCCAGCCCGGCGACCCGGCCAAGGCCGCGGCGGCGATCGTCCGCGCGGTGGGCAGTGCCGACGCCCCGCTGCGGCTCGCGCTGGGCGCGGACGCCGTCGAAGCGATCCGCGCCCACCACGAGGCCGTCGCGGCGGACCTGGCCGCCTGGGAGGAGGTCAGCCGGGCCACCGCGCTCGATCAGTCCAGTTAGGACCAGACGCCGGCCACGCTGTGCGCGGCCCGCCGATCGGCGAATCCCGATTCCTGGTCGGCCGGCGCGGCCACCGCGGCTAGACTCCGGACCGTCATCCGGACGGCGATGGGGGATACCGCGATGAGCGGCAACAGGGTGTTGGTGACCGGAGCGAGCATCGCGGGGCCCGCGCTGGCCCACTGGCTGCGTCGACGGGGAGCCGAGGTGACCGTCGTGGAGCGGGCACCCGGCCTGCGGCCCGGCGGGCAGGCGGTGGACGCGCGCGGGGTGGCCAAGGAGGTCATCCGGCGGATGGGGCTGGAGCCGGCGGTGCGCGCGGCCCGCACCGAGACCGCCGGCGCGCACACCGTGGACGCCGACGGGAACGTGCTGGAGACGTTCAGCGCGGACGACGACGGCGGCGACGGGTTCATCGCGGACATCGAGATCCTGCGCGGCGACCTGTCGCAGGTGCTCTACGACGACACCCGCGACGGCGTCGAATACCTTTTCGGCGACCGGATCGCCGAGCTCGCCCAGGACGCCGACGGGGTCGACGTCACCTTCGCGGGCGGTGGCCAGCGGCGTTTCGACCTGGTGATCGGCGCCGACGGGCTGCACTCCGCCCTGCGCGCGACGGTCTTCGGGCCGCGTGCGCGGTTCGTCCGCCACCTCGGGATGGTGCTGGCTTTCTACAGCGTGCCCAACGAGTTCGGGATCGACCGCTGGATGATCGACTACCAGGACCCGGCGTCCGGGCGCTCGGCCGGCCTGCGGCCCCTCAAGGACCCCACCCGGGCGATGGCCATGCTGTCCTTCCCGGCGGACGGCTTCGACGTCGACCACCGCGACCTCGAGGCGCAGAAGGACCTGCTGCGCGAGCGGATGGCCGGCTTCGGCTGGCAGACCCCGCGCATCCTCGCGCACCTGGACGACACCCCGGACTTCTACCTCGACCAGGTCGCCCAGGTGGTGATGGACCGCTGGTCGGCGGGCCGGGTCGGCCTGATCGGCGACGCGGCCTTCTGCTCGTCGCCGATGTCCGGCGGCGGCACCGGACTGGCCCTGGTCGGCGCCTACCTGCTGGCGGGCGAACTGGCCACCGCGGGGTGGGACCCCGACACCGGGTTCGCCGCCTACGAGACGCGGATGCGCCCGTACGTCGAAGCCAACCAGGAAATCGGCCGGCTGCACGTCCAGAGCCGCGACGCGGCCGCGGACACCGAGCTCGACATGGAGGCGCTCACCCCGGTGATCGAGCGCGCGATCAACGGGGTCGAGCTGCCTGACTACGCCGGGGCGCCGGACTCGGGGAGTCCGGTCAGTCCAGCAGGGCGGTGAGCACGCCGTCGAGCAGGCGGACGCGGCGGTCGGCGATGCGGTGGACCTCCTCGTCGTGGGTCGCCACGATCACCGCCGCGCCCTCCGCAGCGCACCGGCGCAGCAGCCGCAGGACGCGGGGCGTCGAGCCGGCGTCCAGGTGCGCCGTCGGCTCGTCGGTGAGCAGGACCCGTGGCCGGCCCGCCACCGCGCGGGCCAGGGCCACCCGCTGCTGCTGGCCGAACGACACCTCCAGGGGGTAGCGGTCGCCGAGCTCGCCGATGCCCAGCTCGTCCAGCAGGCCGGTGACCCGCTCGGCGATCGCCGACGGCGCCGGGCGCGGCACGTCCGAACGCAGCCGCAGCGGCAGGGCGACGTTCTCCGCGATCGTCAGCTCGTTCGCCAGCCCGAGCGCCTGCGGCAGCACCGCGCACGTGTGCCACGGCGGCGCGCCGCTGATCGGGACGCCGTCGAGCAGCACACAGCCGGAGTCGGGGGAGTCGAAGCCGCACAGCAGCGCCAGCAGGGCGCTCTTGCCCGAGCCCGACCGGCCCGAGACCGTCACGAGCTCGCCGGCGCCGACGCGCAGTTCCAGCCCGCGCAGCACCTCGATGTCGCCGCTGGGGTGGGCGAAACTGCGGCGCAGCCCGACCGCTTCCACGAGTGTCATGCCGGTGGCTCCCGTTCTTCGACGCCTTCGAGCGCGCCCTTGTGCAGGCGGGCCACCCGTGCGCCGAGGTCGATCAGGCGTTCGTCGTGCGAGGCGACCAGGACCGCGAAGTCCTGGTCCACCAGGTACTGCAGGGTGTCCAGCACCAGGTCGGCCGACGCCTCGTCCAGCTGCGACGTCGGTTCGTCGGCGAGGATCACCGTCGAGCGCGCGGCCAGCACGCACCCGAACGCCAGCCGCTGCTGCTGGCCGCCCGAGAGCGCGGCGATCTTCCAGCCGCCGGTGCCGTGCAGGCCCAGCTGCCCGAGGATGTCGTCGGCGTTGCACTCGGTCCCGGCGGCCTCGGCCGCGGCCTGCAGGTTCTCGGCCACCGTCAGGTAGCCCAGCAGGTTGTCACTCGGGTTCTGGAACACCAGCCCCAGGTGGTGGCGCCGCAACGCCCGCCGCTCGCGATGCTTGAGCTTGCGGACGTCGGCGCCCTGGAACGTCAGCGTGCCGCGGGCGGGCTGCTCGAACAGCCCCAGCACCCGCAGCAGCGTCGACTTGCCCGACCCGGACGGCCCGGCGAGCACGGTCATCCCGCGCGCGGGCACGTCGAGGCTGACGTCGTCGACGCCGGTGACCACCCCGGCGGGCGTCGGGTAGTCGACGCCGATGCCGCTCAGGGAAAAGATGGGCTTCTCAGGCACGGATCAGCTCCGCGGTCCGGGCGGTGCGCACCGAGCGCACCGCGATCCAGCCGGCCAGCGCGACCACCGCCACGCCGATCACGACGACGGTCAGCACGAACGGCAGCGGATCCGGCAGCTCCGACCGCGGCGCGAGGAACGTCGCCGGGTCGAACCGGGGCACCGACAGCCCCGCCACCGAAACCCCGCACACGACCCCGACCACGATCGCCAGCCCGCTCAGCGCCCCCAGCTCCATCAGGTGGCTGGCCAGCAGCGTCCGCGGCCGCATGCCCATCCGCAGCACCAGCGCCCCGGCCAGGGCGTTCTGCCGCCGCCGGACCTCGACCGCGACCAGCAGCGCCAGGATCGCCACCACCCCGAGCACCGCGCCCAGCAGCGCCACGAACGAGAACGTCCACGACACCACGAAGAACGGCAGACCGTCCAAAGCGGACTCGCGGCTGATCCGGTTCGGGATGAACACCCCCGCCGCGCGCAGCGCCGTGGTGGCCTCCGCCATCGGGGCGGTCGTCAGCACGCTCCACTTCGGAATGCCGTCCAGCTGCGCGTGGCTGAGCACCGTGCGGGAGACGACGTACCCGGGGGAGGTGCCGATCATCGGGAACACCGGCAGGTCACCGGCGACGACCGCGTCGGGCAGGTCGTCGGGCAGCTTGGCGTTCTGCTTGGCCGTGTGCCCGACCCGGATCACCGGCGTGCCGCGCGGGTCGGGCTGCGAGATCTTCCGCAACAGCCCGGCCAGGTCGTCGCCGGGGACGTGCTCCACCGCGGCGCCGCGGGCGAACGTCGCCGGGTCGACCACCAGCACCACGCTGCCGGTCCCGGTCAGCTCGCCGACCACCGTGCTGGTCCCGGCCAGCGACGCGGGCATCGCGACCTGGCCCATGCCGATCGGGCTGTCGGTGTCGAGGCGGGCGTTGCTGCCGACGAAGATCGCCGATTTCGTGTCGAGGGCCGCTTCCTGGCCGTCGGCGATGCCGATCCCGGTGGCCAGCGTCCCGATGGCCAGGGTGCCGATGACGAGCACCCCGGTCACCGGGGCGCGGGCACCGGCCAGCCGCCGGATCGCCAGCTGCAGCGCCGGGCGCGACCAGAACCGGGCCCGGTGCGAGGCGTGCAGCGCCAGCCACGCCAGCCGCGCGGTCAGCAGCCCCACCGTCAGCACCACGAACACCGGGTAGGTCAGCGCCAGCGGATCCACCTGCGGCAGGGGATTGCCCAGCCGTGACGTCGTGCCGTAGTGCGCCAGGCGCGTCCAGCCCAGCCACGCCATGCCCGCCGTCGCCAGCTCCCACGGGAAGTACGCCAGCAGCCGCACCCGCCGGCCGCCGCGGCGCACCCGGCCCAGCTCGAACTCCCGGTGCACCCGCACCGCGACGACCAGCGCCAGCAGCACCAGCGACACGACCAGGGTCCCGGCGGCGACGCCGGCGGCCCGCAGCTCGGCCGCCGGATCCGGGGCGCCGGGCGGCCCGTACACGCCGAGCAGCAGCCGCGCCGCGACCGCGCCCGCTGCCCCGCCGAGCAGGATCGGCAGGCCCAGCTCGGCGACGGCGAGCCCGCCGAGCGCCGCCGGGCCGCTGCCGCGCGCGGAAAGCAGCCGCAGCTGCGCGTGCCGCCGCTGGTACCACTGCAGCGCCACCGTGCCGAGGCCGGCGCAGCCGACCAGGACGCTGATCAGCGCGAGCGGCAGGATCGAGACGAACACGTTGTTCTGCGCCTGGCGGGAGATCTGCACCGAGCGCTGGAACGTCGGGACGTCGGCGGCGATCAGCGAGCCGAGACCCTGGGCCGTCAGATCGGCGCGGACGTCGGCGACGAGGTCCTGCGAGCGCTGCAGCAGGTCCTCCGCCGCGCTCAGCGTGGTCGGCGCCGGCTCGTAGAACGAGACGTGGAAGTACTGCATGGTCGGCAGCCCGATCGCCTTGATCGCGTCGTCGAAGGTCTTACGGTCGGTGGCGAAGACGATGGCGTCGATCGGGTCGTCGACCAGCCGGTCGATGACGGCCCCGGACTGCTGGGAGCACCACCACCGCGGCGGCGGGTCGAGCAGGTCGCGGTAGATGCCGGTGACCGGCGGCAGCGGGATGCCCTGCAGGCTCGGCTTCGTGCCGACCCCGATGTGCTCGGCGTCGGCCACCACGTTGCCCAGCCACAGCCCGGGTGCCCGGCTGCCCTGCTGCAGCGACAGGTTGTCCAGGCCGGCCTGGTCGCGGTAGCCGAGCCGGACCTTGTAGTGCGGGTCGCCGTTGAACTCGGTCCCGCGCAGCACGTTCGTGAACTGGCCGACGACGGGCGTGCCGAACCCGTGCGCGGCGGCGTGGCGCTGGATCGCGCCGGTCACCGCCGGGATGTCCTTGACCGGCATGTTGCCCTTGCCGAACATCGGACCGTAGCTGTCCGGGCAGGTGATGCCCGTCTGGTACCGCACGGCCGCGCCGCCGGCCGCGGACGCCTGCAGCACCGCGGCGGTGCCGAGGAAACAGGCCAGCAGCGAGGTCACGGCCGCCACGATCAGCGTCAGCGGGCTGGAGAGGGCGGCCTTCGGGGCAGCTCGCCACGGTTTGGTCACTCTGCGTTGTCCATTCTTCCCCCACGTCACCCGCATGGACCAGGACGCTACCGGCCATCCCGCAGAGTTGGAACGTTTTTGTCGCGATCGTTGCTCACCACGTGTGTTCGCGCGCCCGGTTTCGCTCGCGAGCAATCGCGGCCGCCGTCCGGCCGGTTTAGTGGTCTGGACCTTGACGCGGTGATTGGTCTGGTCCAATCCTGAAAGCGTTCCCGCCGTGCCACGCCGCCGCACGGCTCCCGCCCGGCCCAGGAGCGCAGATGCGTCGACGCAGACCTTTCTCCCGATTGTCCGTTTTCCTTGCCGTGGCGGCGTTCTCGGCCGGTTCCCTGGTCGCCGCGGCCGGGACCGCCCAGGCCGCCACCCCGCTGCCCGCGCACGTCTTCGCGCCGTACTTCGAAGCCTGGACCGGCGAAAGCCCCGCCGCGCTGGCGCAGCAGTCCGGGGCCCAGCACCTCACCATGGCGTTCCTGCAGGCCGCCACCAAGGGCTCCTGCACCGTGTACTGGAACGGCGACACCGGGATGCCGGTCGCCACCGGCGTCTTCGGGCCCGACATCACCACCATCCGGTCCCGCGGCGGCGACGTCATCCCGTCCTTCGGCGGCTACACCGCCGACAACACCGGCACCGAAATCGCCGACAGCTGCACGAACGTGGACTCGATCGCCGCGGCCTACGAGTCGGTGCTCACCACCTACGACGTCCCCCGGCTCGACATGGACATCGAGGACAACTCGCTGACCAACTCGGCCGGGATCGACCGCCGCAACAAGGCGCTCAAGAAGGTCCAGGACCGGGCCGCCGCCTCCGGGCGCCCGCTACAGATCTCCTACACCCTCCCGACGACCACCCGCGGCCTCGCCGACAGCGGCCTGAACGTGCTGCGCAACGCCGTCGCCAACGGCACCCGCGTCGACGTCGTCAACCTGATGACCTTCGACTACTACGACAACGCCACCCACCGGATGGCCACCGACACCCAGACCGCCGCGGCGGGCCTGGTCGCGCAGCTGGGCACGCTCTACCCGGGCAAGACCCAGGCGCAGCTGTGGGCGATGGTGGGGGTCACCGAGATGATCGGCGTCGACGACTTCGGCCCGGCCGAAACCTTCACCACCGCCGACGCCACGACCGTCTACGACTGGGCCGTGGCCAAGGGCATCAACACGCTGTCGTTCTGGGCGCTGCAACGCGACAACGGCAGCTGCCCCGGCGGCGCCGCGGCCGACAACTGCTCCGGCATCGCCCAGGACACCTGGTTCTTCAGCCACGCCTTCGAGCCCTTCACCGGCGGCACCTCCGTGCCCGGCAACGACTTCTCGCTCGCCGCGAACCCCGCGTCGGCCGCGGTGGACCCGGGTGGCTCGGCGTCGGCGACCGTGCGCACCGCCGTCACGTCCGGCGCCGCCCAGCAGGTCACGCTGGCGGTCACCGGCGCACCCGCCGGCGTCACTGCGTCGGTCAGCCCCGGCTCGGTGACCGCGGGCGGCAGCGCGACGCTCTCGGTGGGCACCACCTCGGCCGCTGTCCCCGGCATCTATCCGCTCACCGTGACCGGCACCGCCGCCTCCGGCAGCCACAGCGCGACCTTCACCCTCACCGTCAACGGCACCCCGCCCGCGGGCGGGGTGGTCAACGGCGGCTTCGAGACCGGCGCGCTGGATCCGTGGACCGCGCCCGGCGACACGGTCGTGGCCTCCCCGGCGCATTCGGGCACCCACGCGCTGCAGGTGACGCCCTCGGCGTCGGCCACCGGCGAAGCGGCGCAGAACGTGACGCTCGCCCCGAACCACTCCTACACGCTCACGGCGTGGGTCCAGGGCAGCTACGCCTACGTCGGCGTCCGGGGCGGGGCCACCGCGAGCGCGTGGACCTCCAGCAGCGGCTGGACCCGGCTGTCGGTGCCGTTCACGACCGGCGCTTCCGGCGCGGTGACGGTGTACGTCCACGGCTGGTACGGCCAAAGTGCCGTCCACGCGGACGATTTCGCGATCGGTTGAGGCGTGCGGCGGTGGCCCGGTTGGGCAACACGGAGGTTGGCCGGGCCGCCGTCGGCCGGAAGACTGCGCAGGAGGATCTTTCGCTCCCACCAGGAGGAACCGATGCCGCACATCCCGCTCGACCCGCAGCTGCCCGGGATCCGGTCGCTGATGGCCTTCCGGCCCGAAACCGCCGTCCCGCTCAACCACCTGGCGCAGACCCTGCTGCGCGGCCCGAGCAGCCTCACCGTCGGCGAGCGCGAACTGATCGCGGCGGTGGTGTCGAACGGCAACGAGTGCCGCTTCTGCCACGGCAGCCACGCCGCCGCGGCGGCCGAGACCCTCGACGGCGGCCGCGCCGTCGTCGAAGCGGCCTGTGTCGGGGTCGACGACGCGCCGGTGGGGGAGAAGATCAAGGCCCTGCTGCGGATCGCCCTCGCCACCCGCGAAACCGGCCGCGCCGTGACGCCGGAGCTGATCGAGGCGGCCCGCGCGGAAGGCGCGACGGACGTCGAACTGCACGACACGGTCCTGATCGCCGCGGCGTTCTGCATGTTCAACCGCTACGTCGACGGCCTCGGCACGGTCGCCCCGGACGACCCGGCGGTCTACGACCAGATCGGGAAGGTGCTGGCCGCCGAGGGCTACGGCCGCTGAGGCGGGTTCCGAGGTCGGATAGGCTCCCTCCGGAACATTGAGGGGGGAGCTTCGATGTCACGATTCGTCAAGCCCGCGTTGTGGACGACAGGGGTGCTCGCCGCGGGCTTGCTCGCGTTCTGGCTGCTGCTGGCGCTGGACATCCCGTACCAGAGCACCGCCACGCCGGGCACCACCTCGGTCCCGCCACCGGCACCACGGGCGGGGCAGCCGGCCCCGTCACCGGCGCCGCAGCCGGTCCCGTCGTCGGCACCGCCGGCGGAGCAGCTCGCGTGGGTCACCGACGTCCGGCCGGGCCCCGACGACCGCAGCGCGGTGCTGCACCTCGACCTTCCCACCTGCGCCGAAGCGCCGCACGCCCGGGTCACCGAGGCCGAGAACCGCATCGACGCCGAGATCCTCTTCCGGCCCCGGGAGGGCGCGCACTGCCCGCAGGCGCCGGCCGATTTCCCGATCAAGACGGCCGCGCCGATCGGGAAGCGGCCGTTCATCGTCAACGTCGGCGAGACGTGGGGGCTCGTGTCCGGCGGCTGGAAGAAGTGCGACGAGCGCCTCGGCTGCGAACCGCCCGCCGACCACTGCGACCAGGCGTGGATCGCGCAGCTGGAGTTCAGCGCCGAGGCCGAGTACCCCGGCACCACCCGGGCCTGCGACCAGAACTGGCTGGTCCACGACCTGCAGCGGCACAGCGGCCAGCCCCCGACCCGGGTCGCCTACCGCTGGGCAGGCACCTACTGGGCGTCCTTCGCCGGGGCGAAGGGCGGCGGCTGCGCCGAAATCCTGGCCGTCGAACCGAAGTTCCCCACCGCGCTCTGCAAGGACCTCAAGCCGCCGGCGTGAGGCTACTGGAGGACCGCGAGCGGCAGGATGACCAGCTCGCCGCTGTCCGGCCGCCACGCCTGGCTCTTGCCCAGGCAGCGCGCGTTGAACTCGCCCCGCGGTACCTCCTTGCGGCGCAGGTGGCCGTCGTGGCAGGCCACCCGGACCCGGGCGTCGTGCCGCCCGATCCGCGCGTGCAGCACGACCTCGTCGCCGGACTCCTCGGTCACGGTGAACTTGCCCTGCACCACCACGTAGCCGTCGTGGACCTCCGACAGCCGCGGTGAGCGCGTCCGGCGCCACGCCCGGTCGCCCTGCACCGACTTGGCCGTCAGGTTCGCGTGCACGACGCCGTGCTGAGCCTCCAGGGACTGCAACGCCAGGCCCAGCAGCGTGTTCGCGGTGACGTGGACGTCGTAGCTCGTCTCCGTCTCGTGCCCGCGGTTGGCGCCGCGGCCGAGCTTGAACCACTGGCTGGTGAACCCGAACGAACCGTCGGTGTTCCGCTTGACGAACTCCCGGATGGTCCGTTTGGCGATGTCGCCGTAGCCGCCCTGCTGGCAGAGCTCGATCACCCGCGACTCGTCCAGGTAGAACGGCAGGCCGGGCAGGATCACCGGACGGCTGCGCCGCAGCACCCCGAGCACCAGCACCACCAGTGTCAGGACCGCGGCCAGCACGGTCGCCGCCCAGACCCACGCCCACCAGCCCAGCACCGACCACAGCATGGCCCTATCGACATCCACGAAGCTCCTTCACCGCCTCCGTCAACGATTCCGCGGTGCCGTCGACGACGCGCCCGCCGGTCGCGGCGGTGGCCCGGCCCAGCTCGGCCGGGTTCGCCTCGCCGAACCGGATCGCGAACGCCGGCCCGGCGTCGTGCCGGCCGGCGAGGAACGCGTCCAGGCCCGGGCCGGCGTTGTTCTCGCCGTCGGTCATCAGCACGATCGACGCCCCCGGCTTCGCGAGCCGGTAGGCGTGCTCGAGCGCGGCCCAGATCGCCGTGTACGGCCGCAGGTCCGCCGACGCCACGACCGCCTGCAGCGCGTCGGCGTCCTCCCGGCGGGACACGGTGACCGTGCGCTCCTCCAGCACCTCGCCGGCGAACCGGATGATCGTCACGGTCTCGCCGGCGTAGAACCGGTCGAACCCGGTCAGCTCGGCGAACGCCCGGCGCAGCGCCGCCACCCGCGGCCCGGCCATGGACAGCGAGTAGTCCAGCACGAAGATCACCTGACGCCCGGTGCCCGCGCGGTCGTAGGCCTGCAGCAGCCGGTCGAGCACCTCCTGCTGGTCCGGGAAGTACAGCGGGTTCCCGACCGGCGTCGCCAGCGGCCCGGTGCGCGGCACCGCCGGATCGGCCGGGCGCCGGAACGTCCGGTCCATGATGGCCCGCTGCGCCGCCGGGGCGCGCAGCCACTGCACGACCCGGTCGTAGGCGGCGCGCCGGTCCGGGTTCAGCAGCATCAGCGGGTAGTCCGCGAGCACGATCCCGTCCCGCGGGTAGACGACTTCGAGGGGCTCGCGCAGCCGCCCCGACGCGTTGAGCGCGAGGACCGCCGACTCCGGCGCGACGATGCCGCCGGCCTCGGGCTCGCGGCGCACGTACTCCTCGGCGACGTCGGCCGCGTCGAACGCCCGGCCGGCGAGGAAGCCCTGGATCCGGTCGCACCGGACGTCCTCCGGCCGCAGCGCCGCCCCGGTTCCGGCCGCCGCGGTGGCCACCCCGATCAGCGCGGCCATCCCGCTGCCGGAGACGTGCGGATCCGCCATGCCGTACCGCAGTTCGCCACCGGCCGCGCGGTCGGCGATGTCCGCCCACGTCGGCTGCGCGCCCAGCTTCGCCGCTTCGCCCGGCTTC
>NZ_MUMI01000151.1 GCF_002155975.1 Amycolatopsis kentuckyensis | reverse complement strand
GCGGCGGGCGGTCGTCAGCAGGGTCAGCAGCACGTCCCGGGATCCGGTCATCCGCTGCGCGAAGGCGGCGGTCGCCGCGACGACCAGTTCGGGGAACGCCACCCGCGCCTGCCACGCGCTTTCCCGCAACCGTTCGGCGTCGGAGCGGCACAACCGGGCGGATCGCCGGACGACGTCGACCGCGAGCACCGGGGCGCGCGAGGAGAGGCTGGTCGGTTCGGGCGGGTGCGGGAAGCGGTTCGTCCACAGTGCACGGTCGCGGTCGAACTCGGCCGAGCCGCCGTGGTAGGCGCGGTCGTCGTCGACGAGGACGGCCAGCGGCGGCAGCGGGTTCCCGACGGCCGGGCGGCCCGACACGAGTGCGTCGTAGACCTCGGTCATGCGCTTGAGCAGCAGCCCCACGCTGAAGCCGTCGCCGGCCAGGTGGTGCAGGCACATGAAGAAGCGCCAGTGCCCCGCGCCGAGCCGGTGGAGCACGCAGCGGGGCACGAGCGGCGCGGAAAGGTCGAACGGGGTCCGCACCTCGGCCCACATCAGCGCTTCGGCCGCCGCGGCCGGGTCCGGTTCGCCGCCCAGGTCCCGCACCGGGACGTCCACTCCGGCGGGCTCGATCACCTGGCACGGCTCGTCGCCGGCCACCTCGACGCGGATGCGCAGCGTTTCCGCCTCGCGCACGACCTGCCGCACCGCCGCGGTCCACAGTTCCGGGTCGAACGGCCCCCGGATGTCGTAGTACCCGGCGACGTTGAACACCGCCTGGCCCGGTGCCTCCGCCCAGCGGTACCACAGCTCGGTCTGCGCGGCGGTCAGGGGCAGGGCGACGCGGCTGGCCATGCGACGGCTCCTCTCCGGCGGTGGGAAGCCAGTATCCGCAGGGGCGGACTGGCAAACCGCAAAGAAGCGTTCAGTGGGCCAGCAGCTTCACCGCCACGACGGCGAGGGCGAGCGCCACTTCCACCACGAACAGCAGCAGCTTGACCGGCCACCGGACGGCCGTGCGCCGCGTCGCGAGCAGAGCCAGCACGGCGATGGTGAGCACGAGCGACAGGGCGGCGAGCCACAGCGCGGTGCTCAGCGGCAGCCAGCCCAGTGCCGCGGCGCCGACGCTGAGGACGGGCAGCAGGGCGGTCTCCAGGACGTGGCTCGCCGCCTTGAGGATGTGGCGCAGGTCGTGGCCGCGGGGGAACCGGCCGTGGGCGATGCGGTGGGCGCTGATGTCCGCGAACCCGCCCGCCAGGCAGAGCGCGCCCATGGCGGCCGCGATGTCCGCGACGGCTTCCGCCCCCGTCGTCTCGTTCGCGTAGTTCACCAGGACGAGCACGGTCGACAGGCCGACCAGCGTCGCGTACACGCGTTCCCGCAGGGCGGACACGACGGCTTGACTCATGGGAGGAACTCTAAACGGCCTTGCCCGCCTTGATCCGCCGGACCACGAACAGTCCGATCGCGACGACGGCGACCGCCAGGACGGCGTACTGGAAGAACCCGGCGTACCGCTCGACCAGCGGCCAGTTCTCGCCGAGCAGGTAGCCCGCGACGACGAAGACGGTGTTCCAGATCAGGCTGCCCGCCGTGGTGAAGAGGAGGAATCGCCCGAACGGCATCCGTTCCACCCCGGCCGGAACGGAGACGAGGCTGCGGAAGACCGGGATCATCCGGCCGAAGAAGACGGCTTTGCCGCCGTGCCGGGCGAACCAGGCCGCGGTGCGGTCGAAGTCGGCAGTCCCGAGGAGCGGGAGCCGCCCGGCCAGCCGCCGCATCCGGTCGTGCCCCAGCAGCGCGCCGGCGAGGTAGACGACCACGGCGCCGGCCACCGAGCCCAGCGTGGTCCAGAACAGAGCGGTGCCGAGGCCGAACGTCCCGCGCCCGGCGGCGAACCCGGCGAGCGGGAGCACGAGTTCGCTCGGCAGCGGCGGGAAGAGGTTGTCGAGCCCGACGACGAGAGCCGCGCCGGGGCCGCCGAGGGACTCCATGAGCCCCACGGCCCAGCCGGCTACCCCGGTGAGTTCGGCGGTGTCGGTCGAGACGGTCATGGAGTCCTTTCGCGGTCGTGAGTGGTAACGCGGTGCCGACCCGCGTTACCACTCGCGACGTTCGGCGACGGGGAACGGAAGACCGGTGGTCAGCCGGCGCAGGCCTTGGTCAGCGCCGCCACCTGGTCGGCCTTCTTCTGCACCCAGGCCGCCGGTGTCTTCACCAGGTCGTCGACCGTCGTCTCGCGCATCGTGGTCGCCAGGCCGTTGATCGCGTCGGCCGCCGTGGTGTTCGCGGCTTTCGAGGCCAGGCCGGTCAGTTCGTCCGCGGCCGCGTGGGCCCGGTCGGCCGCAGCCTGGGGGTTGGTCAGGTCCGGGTTCGCCGTGGCGATCCGGATGGCGTCCGTGCAGACCGCGGCCGTCGAGGCGGCGTTGCTCACCTGCCCCGCGGTCTCGGCCACCCCGCAGCCGGTGAGGGTCAGCACGAGGCCTCCGGCGAGGACCATCGTTGTCAGGCGCATCAGTCATTCCTTTCGAGAGACAGCCGAGGTGCGGAGCAAGCTGGCGGTGACCGCCGTGGCGAGGATCGCGCCGACCACGCCCAGCGAGAGCGCCGTCGGGATCTTCCAGACGTCCAGCAGCAGCATCTTCACGCCGACCCAGACCAGCACCATGGCCAGGCCGATCTTGAGGTAGACGAACCGGTGCATCAGGTCGGCGAGCAGGAAGTACATCGCCCGCAGGCCCAGGATCGCGAACGCGTTCGACGTGAACACGAGGAACGGCTCCTGGGTGACCGCGAAGATCGCGGGGATCGAGTCGACCGCGAAGACGACGTCGGTGACCTCGATCAGGACGAGGACGGTGAGCAGCGGCGTGGCCACCCAGCGGCCGGCTTCGCGCACGAGGAACTTCTTGCCGTGCAACCGGTCCGTGGCCGGGACGACCCGGCGGAACACCCGCAGCACCGCGTTGTTGTCGTAGTCGACGGTCTCGTCCCGGTGCAGTGCCATCCGGATCCCGGTGAGGACCAGGAAAGCGCCGAAGACGTAGAGGATCCACGCGAAGCTCGCGATCAGGACCGAGCCCGCCGCGATGAACACCGCCCGGAACACCAGCGCCCCGAGGACGCCGTAGAACAGGATGCGGTGCTGGTACTCGCGGGGGACCGCGAAGTAGCCGAAGATGATCGCGAAGACGAAGACGTTGTCGACCGCCAGGGACTTCTCGATGACGTAGCCGGCGAAGTACTGGCCCGCGAACTCCGCGCCCCAGGCCCACCAGATCACGGCGCCGAAGGCGAGCCCGAGCGCGACCCACACGGCGGACCACGCGAGGGCTTCCCGGACGCCGACGACGTGCGCGCGCCGGTGGGCGAGCAGGTCGACGGCGAGCATGAGCAGGATCACGCCGAGCACGGCGGCCCAGGCCCAGATCGGGACGGTCACGACAGACTCCTCTGGTTCGGTGGCGAACCAGAGGTCTCCCCGGCCACCCGAAGGTGACGCCGGCACCGGGCTGCACGGGCAGCCGGATTGACGATGCCGGACCGGGCGGGTACTCCCCTCCGTGCCTCCAGAATGACGAACTACACTTCGTCTGTCAAGTTCGGACGGTGTGAGGGGGCCGGATGGCTTCGTGGACGTTCCTCAGCAACCACGCGCACGTGCTGCTGTGCGTGGCCGCGGATCCGGACCGGACGCTGCACGACATCGCCCAGCTGGTGGGGATCACCGAACGCGGGGTGCAGCTGATCCTCGCGGACCTGATCGCGGAGGGCTACCTCGAGCGCGAGCGCGTCGGACGGCGCAACCACTACAAGATCCACCCGGAAGGCCGCCTGCGCCACCCGCTGGAAGCGCACCACCGGGTGGCCGACCTGGTCGCGGCGCTCGGCCCGGCCACCGGCGACGTCGTGAGCGGTAAGGCGGGTTAGCGCCCGCATCGCCACGCACGATCGGCCGCGGCAGGCCACGGGCAGCGTCAGCCGTCCGGGTACTGGCCGGAGAGGATCGCGGTCGCCAGCTCCACCCGGGACCGGTAGCCGGTCCGCTGGAACAGCCGGGACAGCCGGCCCTCGACGCTCTTCTCCCCGGTCTGCAGCAGGGTGGCGATCTGCTTGTTGCCCAGCCCCTCGGCCACGAGCACGGCCAGCAGGCGTTCGTTCTCGGTGAGCGTCGTCTGCCGTCCGGGCACCTGCACCCCGTACTGGCGCATCAGCGTCCGCGACCAGGAGCGGCTCATCAAGGCGTCCATCTCGCCGAAGATGGCGTAGGACTCGGACAGCAACGCCGGTGGCTCGCCCAGTCCGTACCGCACGAACCGTTCCAGGGCGACGGCCTGTTCCAGGGGCTGGTTCCGCAGGCGCAGCAGGCTCATCGCCGCCTTCGCCGCCTTGTCGTCGGCGTGCACCAGCGCGTGCAGGGTGAGGCGGTTGAACTCGGCGCGCTCGGTGCCCAGGCACGCCGCCACCCGCTCGAGCTCGCGCAGGTAGTCCGGCAGCGGATCGGTCCGCCCGGTGCGGACGGCCATGTCGGCCAGCGCGATCCACAGCAGGTCGGTCTGCGCCACGACGCCGTTCTCCTCGGCCTCGCACACCGCCGAACGCAGGATCGACTCCGTCCGCGCGTATTCGCCGTGCGCGCGCTCGTACAGCGCCTCCGGGATCGCCAGCAGGTGCGGCATCGCCGGACCGCGGGCCCGTGCCGTGGCGAGTAGCTCGCGGGCGCGGGAGAGCCGGCCGCGGCACAGCTGGAGGGTCGAGACGAGCTGGAACATGACGGTCCGGTCCGGGGGACAGCCGCCGGTGGCGCTGGCGGCGATGTGCTTGCGGGCCAGCTCCATGGCGTCGTCGAACCGGCCGGCGCCGACCGCCAGGACCATCCGGCTCGCCGTGCTCAGCCGGACCGGCCCGCCCCGGGCGGCCGTCAACAGGTCCTCGGCCTGGCGCAGTTCGCTCAACGCCACGAGGGCGCCGGCGTGGCAGGCGGTCTCGGCGACGAGCCGTTCCCCGGCCTCGGTGCGGCGCTCCAGCTCGGCGACGTCGTGGTCGAACGCCGTGCGGTCGCCCAGCCACAGGTCCACCACGGAACCGAACAGCCGGACCGGCGCCGCGACCCGCGCCACGTCGGGGTCTTCGCGGATCCGCCGCACGAGATCGCGGGTTTCGCGCCAGCGGCCGAGCAGGGACAGCGCGAACGCGCGCACGACCAGGCTTTCGAGCGGAGGGCCCGCGGTGGCCGGCGACGCGCCGCCGCCGGCGATCTCTGCCAGCTCGTCCCGCCGCCCCGACTCCGACAGCGCCGCGAGGTACCCGAAGCAGACGTCCAGCCGTTCCCCTTCGGGGATTTCCCCGGCGAGTGAGCACAGGACCGTTTCGGCGGACTCCAGCGCCTGGACCGGATCGTCGACGGCGAAGCAGGTGCGGACGTGCAGCAGCAGGATCTCGGCGCGTCCGGCCGGGTCGGCGGTGAGCTCGGCCGCCGCGCGCAGCCAGGGCAGGGCCCGTTCCCGGCCGGCCGCCTCCGTGGCGCGGGCGTGGGTGAGCAGGTCCGCGGCCGCCCGGCCGGGATCGACCAGCCGGCCCGCGTCGGCGAGCCGGTCGGGCAGGTAGCCGGGCACGGTGCTGCGGGCCGTGCCGGACCACAGCGCGTGGACGGCGAGCTGGGCGAGCCTGCGGCGTTCGTAGGGGCCCAGCGCCCAGGTCAGCGCGGCCGCGACCAGCGGCTGCCGGAACGTCCAGCCGCCGGCGAACCGGGCGCGGCGCAGCACCCCGGCCCGGGTCAGCAGGTCCAGTTCGTGGCGAGCCTGGGCTTCCGACGTGCCGAGCGCTTCGGCCACCAGCCGCGTGGCGGCCGGGCCGAGCGGGCGGAGCACCGCGATCGCCTTGGCCGCCGCCCACGCGGTCGCGCCCATCCGGCGGATCGCCGCGAGCAGGTCGTGCTGCTCGGTCAGCTGGGGCGGTGGTGCCGTCCGGACGGTGTAGGCGTGCCGGTCCACCACGCGCAGCGTGTCGCCGGCCTGGCCGATCCGCAGGCCGGCCTCGACCGTGGCGGGCCAGCCTCCGGTGGCCCGCCACAGGCGGTCGACGAGCGCCGGTTCCGGCACCGCGCCGAGCAGCGCCGTGACGAGCGGCGGCAGTTCGGTGCGGGGGAGCGGACGCAGGTTCAGGTAGCGGAGCAAGCCGTCCCGGTGCAGCCGTGCCGCGCTCTCGAGGAGGGCCGCGCGGGTCGCGACGGGCAGCGGCAGGGCGACCGTGCACACGCAGGCGGACTTCGTCGAGGCCAGCTGCCCGGCCAGCGCGTCCAGCGATCCGAGGTTTTCGGCCGGGATCAGGTGGACGTCCTTGAGCAGCAGGAGCGTTCCGGCGGTCGCGCGCAGCACGGCCGCGGGCGGGATCCGTTCCAGCAGGGCCGCCCCGGCGGCGGAGCCGGCGAAGGCGAGGTCGACCACCCGCACCTCGGTGAACCCCGCCCGGTCCTCGGTGAGCCGGCGGCAGAGCCGGTCCTCGACCGCGCCGAGGTCGGTGCCGGCCGGTCCACCGAGGACGGTCACCACCGGACGGCCGGGCGAGCGCAGCGCTTCGACGACGTCGAGGGCGACCCGCTCGGACGGCGGGACGAATCGGTCAGGCTGCACGCTTCTCGCTCTGCTCGTTGCTGGTGGCCCCGCGGCGAGGTCCGGCCCAGGCTAGCGGCAGCTCCGGGGCCGGGGGTCGCCGCCGGATCGTGATTTTGCTTGGGAGACCAGGAGATCCGGCCCGCGGGCGGCGCAAGATCACTCGTTCGGGTGAGATGTGGGGGTCCGTATCTCGGAACGGGAGCGCGGATTTCTCGAAAGTGTCGAAGCACACGCCGGGCTGGGTGAAACGCCGCGGTCATTTGTCCATATGCGTATTCGGCTATTTGCCGAGCCGACCCGAATGGGGTACATCTCATCCAGCTTTGGGCCGGACGGCGTAATGAACCTGGCGCGCCGTCGTCACCCGGGCAACGGAGGAGGTGGCCGGTGATCCGGGACCGCGGTGTCTTGCCCGGGCGGGGCGACGAGGTCGCCGCGCTCGAAAAGGTCGCGGGGCGGCCCGTTCTCGTCGTGGTCCGGGGCGAAGCCGGCGCGGGCAAGACGGCGCTGCTCGGCGCGGTGCGGCAGAAGTGGCGGGACCGCGGCCTGAAAGTTGTTCACATCCGCTTTTCCGCCGGCGGTCCCGACGCATTCGGCATCCCGGCCGTGCTGACCGCTTTTCGCGAAGAGTTCGGGACGCGGTGCGACACCAGGCTGGCGGCGGTGAGCCGGCTCAGTCAGCCGGACGACACCGATTGTTCACCTTTCGGTTCCGCTTTGTTCACCGAACTGACCCAGTTGTTCGCGGCGCTGCGGCGGAGCGGGCCTTCGGCCGTGGTCTTCGACGACCTCGATGCGGTGCCGAACCCCGGCTTCGCGATCGCGGCCGCCCGGTACGCGGGCTGCACCGTGCTCGCCGCCTGCCGGCAGGCGGAGTCCGTCGAGCCGACCCTGCTGAGCGCGCTCGCCGACCAGGTCGTCGAGCTGCGACCGCTGACGGACGGCGAGGTCGACGAGCTGATCGCCGCGCACGGGCCGGTGGACCCCGCCGTCACCCCGGCCGTGCGGGACGCGCTCGGCTCCCTGGGCGGCAACCCGGGCGCCGTGCTGGCGACCTGGGACGCGCTCGAACAGGCCGGCCGGCTCGTTCCGGTGCACGGCGTGCGGTGCCTGGCCGATCCCGGCGCGCCGATCGCGCTGCCGCCCGGCCACGATCTCGTGCGGCGGGTGACGGAACTGCCGGAACCGGCCGCGGCGGTGGTCGTGCTCGTCGGCGCCGCCGGGACCTTGCGGGTGGACGACCTGCTGCGCCTGGCCGAAAACACCGGCTGGGACCCGGCCGCCTGCGGCCGGGCCGCCGACCGGCTCGTCGCGGCCGGTGTGCTGGGCTGTGACGGCCGGGGTGAGCTGGTCGTCTCCTGCCCGGCCCTGGCCGCGGCCGTGGCGCAGGCCTGGGGGGACGAGCGGGTGCCTGCCCTCCACCGCGTGGTCGACGAGCACCTGCGGCCGGGGGCGCCCGAAGCCGCGCCGGCCGGGCACGCCGGCGACCCGGAAATGATTTCGCGGTGGTGCCGGGAGATCACCCGGATCCGGGCGTCCGCTCCCGAGACGGCCGCCCGCTGGTACCGCGCCGCGCTGGGACACTGCGCGACCCACGACACCGGCCGGCTGCCGGACCTGACGCGGTCGCTGCTGCGGCTGCTGGTGGGCATCGGCCGCTACGAGTGGCTGCGCGAGGTCGTCGCCGAGGCGGTGACCGCCGGCGTCCCGGACGGGCTCGAGTACGAACTGGCGGTGGCGGCGGCCATGGCGGCGCTGCACACCGGCGTCCCGGTCCCGGCCGCCGTGGCGGCGGAGCTGGCGGCCGACCGGGCGAGCCGCCCGCCGCTCGAGTTCGCCGGGCGGTGGTTCGACGGGCGCGAGGCCATCAGCCTCGACGGGTTCGTGCACGCGTTCGGCGCCTTCCGGCTCGGCGCCGCGCCGGACTCCGCGCCGGTGCGCGACCAGCTCGAGATCTGGGCGGGCCGGCACGACCTGGTCGCCCTGTTCGGCTTCCTGCTCGGCGACGAATACGGCGCGCCGGACGGCGGTCCGCTCGCGCTGTACCACCGGATCATCACCGGCTACCACCGCGGGGAGTGGGCCGAGGTGCTGTCCGCGGCCCGCGCGCTCGAGCTGAGCGGACGGCCCGGCACGCCCGTGCACACGCACGCGCGCCTGCTCGCCGCCGAAATCCAGTCCTGCGAAGGGGAATCCGAGCTCGCCGCCGCATGGCTGGCGGCGGCGGGCGACGGCCCGTTCCCCGCGGTCGCGAGCTGGGCCGAAACCGGGCTGCTGTGGCGCACCGGGCAGGTGCACGAAGCGGTCGAAGCGGGCTGGCGGGGTTACGAACGGGCCGCGGAGGCGGCCGAGCGGGGCAACGCCATCGGGATGCACTGGCTGCTGGTGCGGCTGGCGATGCTGGAGGCCGAGACCGGTGGCTTCGAAAAGCTGGCCGAACTGCGGACGCTGGCCCGGAAGTGGTACCGCCGCTACGGCGGCCGCCGGCTGCAGATGGCCGACCTGATGGTCGCCGGCCTGGCCGGACGCGACTTCGCGAGTGCCCGCACCGCGGTCGAGGTGGTGCGCAGCCACGACAACCAGAGCGAGCTGATGCGGGCCTGCCTGATCGCCTCGTTCATCGCCGACGAGCCGCGGCCGTGGCTGCACGAGGCCTACGACATCGCCCGTCGTCTCGGCGGCGACCTGCTGAGAATGACGATCAAGGCGCGGATGCGCGAGCGCGGGGTGACCCCGCCCCGCCGTAACCTCGCCCCGGCCGACCTGTCGGCCGCCGAGCTGCGCATCATCGACCTGATCCGCCAGGGCCTGACCAACCG
>NZ_MUMI01000150.1 GCF_002155975.1 Amycolatopsis kentuckyensis | reverse complement strand
GCCCGGCGCGCCGGTGTCGCGTTCGGCGTCGGCCGGTGTGCGGATTTCGCGCCACCGCAACCGGTCTCGCACGTCCAGCCCCCGCGCGGCGAGGACCTCGAGCACCCGGTCCGCGTACCGCTCCGCCCGGCCCGGCAGTGTCCAGTCGACCCCGGCCGCCGGATCGTGGCGTGGGGCGTTCACCAGCACGAACCACGCTTCGCAGCCCGGCGGGTGCAGCTGGGAGTCGCTCGGTGCGCAGACGTACACCGCCGGGTCGTCGACCGGCCGGGGCGCGCGGCCGAAGATCGCGTCGAATTCGGCGTCGTAGCCGGCCGGGAAGAGCACGCGGTGGTGGCTGGGATCCGGTGTCGTGCCGCGCAGCGCGAGCAGCAGCACGAACCCCGCCAGCGACGGCTGCGTCCGCCGCAGGGCCTGCCGCGGCCGGCGCGTGCGGGGGTCGTCGAGCAGGTCGCCGTAGACGTGCGCCGCGTCCGCGTTGGCGACGACGATCGAGGCCGCGAGCCGTTCGCCGTCCGCCAGCCGGACCCCGCGGACGCCCGCCGGGCCGGTCTCGATCGCGGTGACCTCGGCGTTGGTCCGGACGTCGACGCCCAGGGCGACGAGCCGGCCCACCAGCGCGTCCCCCAGCCGGCGCAGGCCGCCGCGGACGTGCCAGGCGCCGAACTCCTGTTCCACGAACGGGACGACGCTCAGCACGGCGGGCAGCCGCCGCGGGTCCGAGCCGGTGTAGGTCGCGTAGCGGTCGAGGAGCATCCGGGCGCGGGGATCGCTCAGCCGGCGACGTCCGATCCCCCGCAGCGTCCGCCAGGGCGCGATCGCCATCAGGTCCCGGACTCCCCTGGCGTGCCGGAGGAGATCACCGGTGCCGTTGAGCGGACGGCGCAGCACCGGCTCGCCGACCAGGCTCCAGAGCCGCTCGGCGTCCCGCATGAGCCCGCGCCACTCGGCGCCGGCGCCGGGACCGAAGGCGGCTTCGAGCGCGCCGGGCACCGCCGCGCGCTCGTGGGGGACGGCCAGTTCGGTGCCGTCGGCGAACCGGTAGCGGCAGGCGGGGTCGACCGGGACGAGGTCGACGAGCTCGTCCAGGTCGGCGCCGGTGGCCGCGAAGAGGTCGCGGTAGACCGAGGGCAGGGTGAGCAGCGAAGGGCCGGTGTCGAAGGTGAAGCCGTCCCGGGTGTAGGTGCCGAGCTTGCCGCCGCACGACGCCGAGCGCTCCAGCACGGTGACCCGGTGCCCGGCCGCGGCGAGCCGGGCCGCCGACGCGAGGCCGCCCATGCCGCCGCCGACCACGACGACGTCGCTCACACCGAACGTCCCTTCCACACCAGCCGGCCCGTCGCCCGCGCCCGCCATGACCGCCCGATCAGCCCGGCCAGCGCGAGCACCGAAACGGGATGGGCCAGGCTGTCCGGCCACACGCGCCCCCCGGTCCGCCGCGCCGTCACGACCCGCCCGGCCACGCCCGCCGCGTACCCGGCGAGCCCGGCCCGCGAACCCCCCACCGCGGCCACCGCCGGGAGCACCCACACCGCGAGGAGCAGCCCGGCGATCGCCACCGCCGCCGGCGCCGAGCCGGTCGCCGACCACAGCGACTTCGTGTAGCCCTCCCGCAACTCCGCCCACGTCGCGTACATCCGGCACTCCGCGACCCGGCTGCCGTCGGCGACCACCCCGCGGCCGCCCGCGCGTTTCACCGCGCGCATCAACGCGATGTCGTCCAGCACCTCGCCCGCGACCGCCGCGAAACCGCCGCACTTGCGCAGCATCGCGGCGTCGATGACGAAGAACTGGCCGTTGGCCGCGGCGAGCGACGGCCGTGGTGACGTCTCGGCGAGGCGCAACGGCAGCAGCACGAGCCACGACCACTGCAGCAGCGGCTGCACCAGCCGGGCCCCGAGCCCTTCGGCGTGCTGGCGCGGAAACGGCGACACCGCGTCGAGATCCGCTTCGCGCAGCAGGGAAACCGCGGCCGCGACGGCGCCGGGGGCCAGCACGACGTCCGCGTCGACGCAGACCAGCACGCTCCCCCGGGCCCGCTGGGCCAGCTGGTGGCACGCGTGCGGCTTCCCCAGCATCCCCGGCGGTGGCTCGGCGCCGGTCAGCAGCGTGACCCGCGGCCCGGCGATCCGGCGGACGACCTCCGCCGTCCCGTCGGTGGAACAGTCGTCCAGCACCAGGATTTCGACGTCGTCGAGCCCGCGCTGCGCCAGCAGGGACCGCAGGGCCGGGCCGACGCGCCCGGCTTCGTCGCGCAGCGGCAGCAGGATCGACACGGCCTCGCGGCACCGGACCGGCCCCTCGCGCGGTGTCCGGACGATCCGCGCGTTGCGGGCCGCGTGCGCGGCGCCGGCGACCGCGGCCACGGCGGCAGCCCGGACGATCACGCGGAAACGCGAGCCCATCGGAATCCCCTCCCCAGCCGGACCGCGAACGGCACCGCCACCGCGCCCATGAGCACGCCGCCGGCGACGGCCACCCAGGGCCTGCCGAAGAACGCGAAGTGCGCCCACACCGACGAAAACCACGTCCAGAGGTACAACGCCGGCGCCGGACCGGCGGCCGGGCCCGGGAACGGGTCGGGCGGCCGGGGCGCCCAGTGGTGCAACGCCGCCTGGATGACGACGGCGACCAGCAGCCAGCCCGCGAAGTTCGTCGCCGGGATCCCGTCCACCAGCGGCAGCGACGGCTCGGGCGAGGACCAGATCCAGTACCCCTCGTCCACCATCTGCGGGTCGAGGAAGACGTCCCACGCCGCCAGCGCGCACGCCGCCACCGCGACCACGCCGGCCGGCTTCACGGCCAGCGCGCGCCCGGCCAGCAAGGCCGGCCACGCCATCATCAGCCAGGCGAGCGGGACGATGCCCGGGACGCCGGCGATCGGCCAGCCGAGCAGGTCGGTGTAGGTGTAGCGCCCGAACGGGAATCCGGTGTGCAGCCCCGTCACCTCGGCCAGCAGCCCGCCACCGCCCGCGACGACCGCCAGCGTGGCCGCCGCACGGGCGCCGCAGCGGGACCACGCGTCGGCGAGCGACGCCGCCGCGAAGCACAGCACCGTGAGCACCGTCAGCGGCGTGCGGCCGCCGGGGTCGGTCACCGAGTAGAGGATCTGGCAGAGCACCGCCGCCGCGGCGCAGAGCCACGCGGCCAGTGCGGGCGGGGCGGGACGGAGACGGGTGAATGCGGCAGTCCGCGAAACCATCACCGAAACAGAATAGACCGGCGGCGAATGTCACGCCGTCATTGGTCTCGATTTTTCCGACCGCTCCGATAATCGACGACAAATGGGCAGGAAAAGGCACGACGAGCACCCGGCGACGCCCGGTTGTGGGCGGGGCGCCGCCGGGTGCGGGGCCCGCGTCCGAGGGGAGGACGGCGGGCCCGCCGGGACGGCGTGTGGCATCGCTGTCCCGTCCACAGGAAGGTCACGTCCGATTCAGCACCGATGCACCCCACCACGCAACGTTCGGCGACCACCGGGCACAGCCAGCGGATTCGGTGGAGTTGTCCGGTGTTCACCGGGTTCCAGTGGACAAGCTACACCACATGTGAAACGGTTGCGAATCGAATAGGCCGACAGTGCGACAGCGGGAGGGCGCCGGATGACCGCGACCACGACGACGGGGGTGGCCCCCGTGGACGACGCGCCCGCCGAGTGGCTGGACGCGCTGGGCCGCCGCTGCCTCGCCGAAGCGCACGGATTCGTGGGCGAGCGGGCGAAAGAGCATTTCTCCGGACGCAGCGAGGGAGCACTTGCGGAAACCGCCGTGCCGGAGTTCGTCGCGGGCGGAAAATGTCTCCGCCCGCTGTTCGCGTACGTCGGCTGGCGGTGCGGGCAACCCGAATCCGATGCCGCGATCCGCGCGGCCGCCGCGCTGGAGCTGCTGCACTGCTTCGCGCTCGTCCAGGACGACGTGATGGACGGCTCGGAGCTGCGCCGGGGCCGCACCGCGCTGCACGTCCGGTTCGCCCGGTGGCACGAGGAGCAGGGCTGGGCGGGTTCCGCGCCGCGGTTCGGCGAGTCCGCCGCGATCCTGGTCGGCGACCTGTTCCTGGTGTGGTCCGAGCAGATGCTGCGCGAGAGCGGGCTGCCGGCGGAGCAGCTGGCGCGAGGCTGGCCGCACTACGACGCGATGCGGGCGGAGCTGGCGGTCGGCCAGCTCGCCGACCTGGTCAACGACGCGCGGGCGCTGCCCAGCTGGGACACCCTGCTCGACGTGCTGCGCCGCAAGTCGGGCAACTACACCGTCCGCCGCCCGCTGGAGTTCGGCGCGGCCCTGGCCGGCTGCGGTCCGGAGGTGCTGTCGGGCCTGAGCGAGTTCGGCGGCTTGGTGGGCGAGGCGTTCCAGTTGCGCGACGACCTGCTGGGCGTGTTCGGCGCCCCGTCGGTCACGGGCAAGCCGGCCGGCCAGGACCTGCGCGAGCGCAAGGCCTCCAGCGTGATCGTGCTGGCCGCGGCCATGGCCGACCGCCGCCGGCAGGCCGAGTTCGCCGAGCTGCTGGAGCTGGAAACGGTGGACGACGAGGCGGTTTCGCGCTGGCGGGAGCTGATCGTGGCGACGGGCGCGCGGGAGCGCATGGGCGAGCTGATCCGCGAGCGGGCGGACAAGGCCCTGGCGGCGATCGACCCGGCGGTGGTCCCGCGGCACGCGGGTGACCTGCTGGCGGCCCTGGCGGCCCGCTGCACGGAGCGCGACCGATGAAAACCGTGCCCGGACCGGCGAACCGCGTCGTCGTCGTGGGCGCCGGGCTGGCCGGCCTGGCCGCCGCCCTGCATCTCGCCGGCCGCGGGCGGGAAGTCACCGTCCTGGAACGCGATCCCGGCCCCGGCGGCCGGGCCGGGCGCGTCGAGACGCACGGCTACCTGCTCGACACCGGACCCACCGTCCTCACCATGCCCTCGATCCTCGAGGACACCTTCGCCGCCGTCGGGGCCGAGCTCGCCGCCGAACTGCCGCTCGCCCGGCTCGATCCCGCCTACGTCGCCCAGTTCGCCGACGGCAGCACGCTGCCCGTCCACACCGACGCCGCCGCCATGGCCGACGCCGTCCGCGACTTCGCCGGCCCGGCCGAGGCCGCGGGCTACACCCGGCTGCGCGACTGGCTCACCCGGCTCTACCGAGCCGAATTCGGCCGGTTCATCGACGCCAACATCGACTCCCCGCTCGGCATGATCCGGCCCGAACTGGCCCGGCTCGTCGCCCTCGGCGGCTTCCGCCGGCTCGACGGCCGGGTCGGCCGCTTCCTCACCGACGAACGCCTCAAGCGGGTCTTCACCTTCCAGGCGCTCTACGCCGGCGAATCCCCCATGCGGGCCCTCGCCCTGTACGCGGTGATCTCCTACATGGACACCGTCGGCGGGGTCTACTTCCCGGCCGGCGGCATCGCCGCGCTGCCGCAGGCGCTGGCCCGGGTCGCGGCCGACGCCGGGGTCAAGTTCGGCTACGGCGACGCCGTCAGCGAGCTCGAACGCGCCGGGTCCCGGGTCACCGCGGTCCGCACCGCCGCCGGGGCGCGCCACCCCTGCGACGCCGTCGTGCTCACCACCGAACTGCCCGAGAGCTACCGGCTGCTCGGCCGGCAGCCACGCCGGCCGGTCGCGCTGCGGGCCGCGCCGTCCGCGCTCGTCGTGCACGCCGGCGGCCCCGCCACCCACCCCGAGGTCGCGCACCACACGATCTCCTTCGGGCACGGGTGGCGGTCGACCTTCGACGAGCTCATCGTCCAGGGCCGGCGGATGAGCGATCCGTCGCTGCTGATCACGCGGCCGACCGCGGCCGATCCCGGGCTCGCCCCGCCCGGGCGCCAGCTCTACTCGGTGCTCGCCCCGGTGCCCAACCTCGACCGCGGCCCCGCGGACTGGGCGGCCGAAACCGGCGCCTACGCGGAAGAGGTCCTCGACGTCGCCCGGGCTCGGCTGCTCCCCGGCTTCGCACCGGACTTCACGCACGTGATCGGCCCGGCCGAGTGGGCGGACCGCGGCCTGGTCGCCGGGACACCCTTCAGCTACGCCCACTCCTTCGGCCAGACCGGCCCGTTCCGGCCGCGGAACCTCCCCCGCGGGACGGACAACGTCGTCCTGGCCGGCGGCGCCACGGTGCCCGGCGTCGGCGTGCCGACCGTGCTCATCTCCGGCAGACTGGCTGCCGACCGGATCACCGGAGGGACCCGATGACCCGACGTGAACTCGACGCCGCCGGCATCCGCGAGCCCCGGCTGCGCGCGGCCTACACGTGGTGCCGCGAACTCAACGCCCGGCACGGCCGGACGTACTTCCTCGCGACGCGGCTGCTGACCCCGGCGCAGCGGCCGGCGATCCACGCGCTCTACGGCTTCGCCCGCCGGCTGGACGACATCGTCGACGAACCGGACGACGACGCCACGCCCGCATCGCTCGGCAGGCGCCTGCAGGAGGTCGAAAAGCGCTTCCTCGCCGACTTCGACGCCGGCGCGAGCGACGATCCGCTGCTCACCGCCGTGATCGACACGGCGACCCGGTACACCCTCCCCAAGGCGTACTTCGAAGCGTTCTTCACGTCGATGCGGATGGACCTCAGCGTCGGCAGCTACGCGACCCGCGAGGAGCTCGACACGTACGTGCACGGCTCGGCCGAGGTGATCGGGCTGCAGGTGCTGCCGGTGCTCGGGACCGTCGCCCCGCGCGAAGAGGCCGAGCCGCGGGCCGCCGCGCTCGGGAAAGCCTTCCAGCTCACCAACTTCCTGCGTGACGTCGCCGAGGACCTGGCCCGCGGCCGCGTCTACCTGCCCGCCGACGAACTGGCCGCGCACGGCGTCGACCGCGACCGGCTGGCGTGGTGCGCCAAGCTGGGAAAGGCCGATCAGCCGGTCCGGGCCGCGATCCGCAGCCAGATCGCCGTCACCCGCGACGTCTACGCCGAGGCCCGGCCGGGCATCGCCATGCTGCACCCGGTCTCCCGCCCGTGCGTGGCCACGGCGGCGCGGTTGTACGGCGGCATCCTCGGCCGCATCGAGGACGCCGGCCACGACGTCTTCGCCGGGCGCGCGGCGGTGTCCCGCGGGCAGCGGCTGGCGGTGGCGTGCGGGGCGGTCGCGCGGACGCAGTGGGCCCGGCGGCGCCACCCCGCGCCGGCGCTCCCGATGGCGGTGGGCTGAGTGGGCAAGGCCGAATACCTCCTCGTGCTGGCCGCGTGCGTCCTGGTCACCCTGCCGCTGGAGCTCGCCGGGGCCCGCGTCTACCGGCAACCCCGGCGGCTGGCGCGCGCGGTGCTGCCGGTCGCGCTGGTGTTCCTCGTCTGGGACGCGCTGGCGATCGCCGGCGGTGTCTGGGACTACGCGCCCGGGCACGTCACCGGCATCCGCGCGCCGTTCGCCGTCCCGCTGGAGGAGATCCTGTTCTTCGCGGTGATCCCCGTTTGCGGGGTGCTGACCTACGAAATCGTCCAGCTCACCCTCGCGGTGCTGCGGCGGCTCGGCCGGCAGGAGGTCCGCCGGTGATCCCGTGGGGCTACACCGTGCCGGTGGTCGCCGCGGTGGCCGCGGTCGTGCTGGCCGAGCTCTTCCTGCTGCGCACGGGCCTGTTCCGCCGGCCCGCCTACTGGGTCACGATCGTCATCGTGACGGCGTTCCAGATCCCGGTGGACGGCTGGCTGACCAAGCTCTCCGCCCCGATCGTGCGCTACGCCCCGCAGCACATCACCGGCTGGCGCTTCCCGTGGGACATCCCGGTCGAAGACTTCCTCTTCGGCTACGCGCTGGTGACCGCGGTGCTGCTCGTGTGGGAACGCACCGGCCCCCGGGAGGAGCAAGCATGAACGCGATGGCCAAGGACGGCCTCCCCCGCGGCGCGGTGCCGTCGGCCTTCGACACCGAAGCGCGGTGGTACGACCGGCTGGTCGGCGCCAACCCGGGCTACCACGAGCACCTCCGGCTTTCGGCACAGCGGCTGGGACTGCCACCGGACGGGACGGGCCTTCGGCTGCTGGACGCCGGCTGCGGCACCGGCGCGTCGACGGCGGCGCTGGTGTCCGTCGCCCCCGGCGCGGAAATCACCGCGTTCGACGCCTCCGGGGAGATGCTCGCGCAGGCCGGGGCGAAGGACTGGCCGGACGGGGTCACCTTCGTCCACACGCCGGTCGAGGATCTCGACGGCGTCTCGGGCCCGTTCGACGCGATCCTGGCGGCGTACCTGCTGCGCAACCTCACCGAGCCGACCCGGCAGCTGCGGCGGCTGCGCGGGTTGCTGCGGCCCGGCGGCCGCATCGCGGTCCACGAGTACTCCGTCCACGACTCGCGGCGCGCCCGGTGGGTGTGGAACGCGGTCTGCGCGGGCGTGATCATCCCGCTCGGGAAGGTCACCACCGGCGACGCGACCCTCTACCGCCACCTGCGCCGCAGCGTCCTGGAATTCGACGGGATCGCCGCGCTCGCCGGCCGGCTCACCGACGCGGGCTTCACCGGCGTCCGCACCGCCACCGTGCCCGGCTGGCAGAACGGCATCGTGCACACCGTCCTCGGCACCAACCCGCAGGAGCACCCGTGACCCGCCCCCTCGGCACCGACCGCCGGATCGAGACGCACCCGGCCCCGCCCGGCCTGGCCGACGCCGGGCTGCTCGGCCGGCGCCCGGCCGCGGCGGTGATCGGCGGCGGCATCGCGGGCCTCACCGCGGCCACCGGGCTGGCCGAGCGGGGCGTCACGGTGACGCTCTTCGAGCGCGACACCCACCTCGGCGGGCGCGTCGGCGGCTGGGCGGACCGGCTGCCGGACGGCACCGGCGTCACCATGAGCCGGGGCTTCCACGCCTTCTTCCGCCAGTACTACAACCTGCGGGCGCTGCTCACGCGCACCGATCCCGGGCTCGACCGGCTGGCCCCGCTGGCCGACTACCCGCTGCTGGACGCCGAGGGCCGCACGGACACGTTCGCGGGTCTCCCCCGGACGCCGCCGTGGAACGCGCTGGCGTTCGCCTGGCGCAGCCCGACGTTCACCCCGCGGGACCTGGTGCGGATCAACGGCCGCGGCGCCCTGCCGCTGGCGACGGTCAGCGTCCCGGAGACCTACCACCGGCTCGACGGCATCGACGCCGCGAGCTTCCTCGACGCGATCAACTTCCCGGACGCGGCCAAGCACCTGGCGTTCGAGGTGTTCTCGCGCAGCTTCTTCGCCGATCCGCGCGAGCTGTCGGCAGCGGAACTGGCGACCATGTTCCACCTGTACTTCCTGGGCTCCAGCGAAGGCCTGGTGTTCGACGTGCCGACCGAGCCGTTCCCGCAGGCGCTGTGGGATCCCCTCGCCGGCTACCTGGCCGACCGCCGGGTGACGATCCGGACCGGCACCCCGGTCGTGTCCCTCGAGCGCACCGCCGACGGGTTCGCGGTCACGACGGAGGGCGACACCGCGCGGTTCGACAGCGTCGTGCTCGCCTGTACCGTGCGCGGGCTGCAGGCGATCGTCGACGCGTCGCCCACGGTCGGGACACCGTCGTGGCGGGCCGCCGTGGCGGGGTTGCGCACGGCACCGCCGTTCCTCGTCCGCCGGCTCTGGCTCGACCGGGCGGTCGACCCCGCCCGGCCGCCCTTCCTGGGCACCGGGAGCGTGCCACCGCTGGACAACATCAGCCTGCTGGACCGCTACGAGGGCGAGGCCCGCCGCTGGGCGGCCCGCACCGGCGGCTCGGTCGTGGAGCTGCACGCGTACGCGGCCACGACCGACGACCGCGAGACGCTGGTGAAGGCGGTCGACGACCGGTTGCACGCGATCTACCCCGAGACGCTCGGTGCGCGGGTGACGGCGTCGATCTCGCTGTGGCGCGAGGATTGCCCGCTGTTCGGCCTGGGCGACTTCGCCCGCCGCCCGACGGTCGAGACCCCCGACCCGGCGCTGGCCCTGGCCGGCGACGGCGTGCGGATCGACCTCCCGGTGGCGCTGATGGAACGCGCGGCGACGACCGGCTGGGCCGCGGCCAACACGCTCCTGGCGGGCTGGGGCCTCGCCGGGCACCCGCTGCGCTCGGTGCCCAACCGTGGCCGGCTCGGCCTGCTCAACCGGCTCGCCGCGACGAAGTCCTTCGGCGGGTGAGCCCGGTGCACGAAGTCGTCATCGTCGGCGCCGGGCTCGCCGGGCTGGCCGCCGCGATCACGCTGCACCGGGCCGGGGTGCCGTGCGCGGTGCTGGAGGCCTCGGACGAGGTGGGCGGCCGGGTGCGCACCGACGTCGTCGACGGTTTCCGGCTCGACCGCGGGTTCCAGATCCTCAACCCGGCCTACCCCGCCATCCGGCGCCTGGCCGACGTCGACGCCCTCGACCTCGGCCGGTTCCGGCGCGCGGTCCGGGTGGCCGACGACGACCGCGTCGCGCTGCTCGGACACCCGATCGACACGCCCAAGGCGCTGCGCGACATCGTGGCCCGGCGCTACCTGTCGGCGAAGGACCTGGCCGCGCTCGGCGCGCTGTCCGCCCGCGTCGCCGCGGGGCCGGCGAAGGCGATCATCGACCGCGACGACCGCACGACGGCCGACGAGCTGCGGCGGGCGGGGGTGTCCGAGCGGGCCGTGGAGACGGTGTTCCGGCCGTTCCTCTCGGGGGTGTTCCTGGAGCGCGAGCTGACCACCTCGGCCCGGTTCTTCCAGCTGGTGTGGCGCAGTTTCCTGCGGTCGGCGCCGTCGCTGCCGGCGCTGGGCATGGGCGAGCTCCCGCGGCAGCTCGCCCGGACGCTGCCGACGTCGGCCGTCCACCTGGGCACCCCGGTCGAGGAGGTCCGCCCGGGTCGCGTCCGCTCGGCCGACGGTGCGCTCTGGCCGGCTCGCGCGATCGTCGTCGCCACCGACGGCTCCACGGCCGCCCGCCTCGCCGGCGTCGCGGAGCCACGCTGGAACAGCGGGACGACGTGGTACTTCGCCCCACCGCGGTCCCCGTTGCGCGAACCGGTGATCGTGATCGACGCGCGCGGCGGGCCGGTCGTCAACACGAGCGTGGTCAGCGAGGTGTGCCCGACCTACGCCCCGCCGGGGACGGCGCTGGTGAGCGCGTCGGCGTTGACGGCGCTGCCGGAGGACGAGGTGCGCCGGGCGCTGGGCCGGATGTACCGCACGGACGCGACGCGCTGGCCGCTGGTCGCCCGGTACGAGATCGGCCACGCTCTGCCGGCGATGCCGCCCCCGCACGAGCTCCGGCGTGACGTGCGGCTGGGCGAGGGCGTGTACGTGTGCGGCGACCACCGGGACACGAGCTCGCTGCAAGGGGCGCTGGCCTCGGGAACGCGGGCGGCCCGCACGGTCCTCGCCGACTTCGGCAAGCCGGGCCGCGCGGACCGCTGAACCCGTCCGGGCCGCACGAACCGGCCAGGCCGCGGGCCGCTGAACCCGTCCGGCATTACGACATCCGGGCGGAAATTCGCTCTCCGCACCGCGAAAACCGCCTCGTTCCCGGAGATCACCCGGCACCCGCCGTGCCGGGACGTCGCCGGAACGAGTGAAACCCCTGCGGCGATCCGCGTTTTCCGGCCCAGCGCAGCCCTGGTTTACGTAGCCCGGAACCGCCGCCGTGCCCCGTTGAGCGCCTTGACACAGGGCGCTCCGGGTGACGTTTTCCCCGCCTGCTAACGAAATCCGACGGTTTCCGTCTTCCCGAGGCAACCCGCAGCAATCCGGCCTTTCGGAAGGGAAGTCATGTCGCGGAGATCATTGTTCGTCGCGCTGACCACGGTCAGTGCCTTGCTCACCCCGGCCGCCGTCGCGGCCGCGGCGCCGCCGGGCGTCGATCCGGCCACCGTCGATCTCACGCTCTCCGCCGGGCAGAGCACCACCGTCACCAAGCACGTCACCACCTCCGCCGTCCCCCCGAACCCCGACCTCGTGCTGCTCGCCGACACGACCGGCAGCATGGCCGGCGCCATCACCAACGTCCGCACGAACGCCGGTGCCATCACCGGGGACGTGCTCGCCGCGCAGCCGACCGCCCAGTTCGGCGTCGCCGAGTACAAGGACTTCACCGACTCCGTGCCGTTCAAGGTCAACCAGGGCATCACCGGCAACACCGCCGCGGTGCAGGCCGGGATCGACCAGTGGTCGGCGAGCGGTGGCGGCGACTTCCCGGAAGCCGACCTCAACGCCCTCTACGAACTGGCCACCGGCGCGGTCACCTTCCGCCCGGACGGCACCCGCATCGTCGCCTGGTTCGGCGACGCGCCGTCGCACGATCCCAGCGGCGGGCACACCCTGGCGCAGACCATCGACGCGCTCAAGGCGGCGAAGGTCCGCGTGGTCGCGGTCAACGTCGGCAACCTGGACGCCGACGGCCAGGCGAGCGCCATCGCCACGGCCACCGGCGGCGTGCTGCTGAACAACGTGCCGTCGGACCAGGTGTCGAAGGCCATCCTCGACGGCATCAAGTCCATCGAGGTCACGGTCACGCCGAAGGTCACCAGCTGCGACCCGCAGCTGACGCTCACCAACGCCCCGGCGAGCGTCAAGGTGGCCAGCGGGGACGTCGCGACGTTCACCGAGACCGTCGCCGCCAAGGCCGACGCCGCGCCCGGCACCTACCACTGCACGGTCGACTACCAGGTCGACGGGATGTCCCGCGGGTACGTCGAGACGACGACCGTGCGGGTGCTCGGCCTGAGCATCGGCGACGTCACGGTGAACGAGGGCTCCGGCGGCGCGCCGGTGCCGGCCACCTTCACCGTGTCGCTGCTGGGTGGTGCCAGTTCGAACCCGGTGTCGGTCCACTACGCCACCGCGAACGGCACGGCGACCGCGCCGGCCGACTACCAGGCGGCGAGCGGTGACGTGACCTTCGCGCCCGGTGAGACGGCCAAGCCGGTGACCGTCCTGGTCAACCCGGACACCGTCGACGAGCCGAACGAGACGTTCACCGTCACCCTGTCGGCCCCGTCCGGCGCCGGGCTGATCGACCCGGTCGGGGTCGGCACGATCGTCGACGACGACCGGGACGGCGTCTTCTCCTGCACCGGCACCGCCGCGAACGTCATCGGCATCACCGCGGCCGTGGCGAACCCGGCGAACCTGCCCTGCGCCGACGACAGCAAGACCGTCCTCGACGCGACGCTCAACGCCGGCCTGATCAAGGTGCAGACCCACGCGCTGACGTCCTCGACCGACCTGGCCCCCGACAACCAGTCGGCGGCTCCGGCGGCCGGTGACCACGCGCAGGCGTCGGCCAAGATCGACAAGACGGTGATCAGCACGGTCGGGCTGACCATCGAGCTGGGCGTGATCCAGTCCCAGGCGGCGGCGACCTGCCAGCCGTCCCCGGGCGGGCTCGCCCCGGCGCTGACCGGCAGCTCCAACGTCGCGTCGCTGAAGATCAACGGCGCTTCGGTCACGGTCGGCTCGGCACCGCTGACCATCGCGCTGGTCGTCGGCTCGCTGAAGCTGAACGGCCAGACCATCGTGAACGGCGTCGTGAAGCAGCAGGCCGTCGCGCTGGAGACCCCGCTGGCGAAGATCGTGCTCGCGGAGTCCCAGGCCGACGTGCACGGCACCGCCGCGCACCCGGCGGGCAACCCCTGCCAGGGGTGACCCGGTGAACCACCCGGGGCGGGCGGCTCGCCCGCCCGCCCCGGGGCTCACAGCTCGTGGGCCGTCGTGTCGTCGGTGGTGACGAGCAAGGCGCTCCAGGCCGCGGCCGGGCTGATGTTGAGCAGCACCGCCCGCCCGTCGAACTCCCCGGTTTCCCGGGCGCTCGCAAGGTTGAAGAAGACGTCGTTGGGCCCGAGGTGGCCGTAGCGGGCCAGGTTGCCGGTGCACGCTTTCGCGATCGGGACGCCGATCGCCTCCGACCAGTTCCGGAACGCGGCCGTGGACAGGTTCTGCGCGAGGTAGCACGAGACGTCGGCCGGGCTCAGGCCGTTGCGGCCGAGGAGGCGGGTGACCAGCGCCCGCAGCCGGTTGCGGGTCTCCACGGCCAGCCGGAACGAATAGGCCGCCGGGTCGGTGCACTCCTCCCGCCAGCGGGCGAACTCCTCGTCGCGGTACTCGACGCGGAACAGGTCCGCGTAGGCGCCGTTCGTCTCCAGCAGGATGTCCCGGATCCGGAGGTTCCCCCGGCGCCGCAGCAGAAGTGCGCCACCGCTGTCGCCGTTCACCGTGACGGGGTGGCGGTAGCGCCCGGGTGTCGCGGGCTTGCTGCCGTGCAGGACGAGCACGTTCGCCAGGCCCGGGTCGGCGTGCAGCAGCCCGCTCGCGACGAGCAACGCCGGGGTGAGCGACGCGCAGCCGAGGCCGCCGACGGAAAACGCCATCGCCCGCCCGGCGCCGAGCATCGCCTGCAGCCGGGTGGCTTCCGAGCTGACCAGCGTCTGCGGGGCCCGCGGCTCCACCGTCAGGACGACGTCGACGTCGCCGGCGTCGAGGCCCGCGGAGGCCAGCGCCCGCCGGCCCGCCCGGGCGGCCAGGTCGGCCGCGGTCAGCGTGTCGTCGGCGGGCACGCGCTCGATGCCGAGCGCGGCGCAGGTCGCGCGTTCGGCATCGGACAGCGAGGGCAGCTCGGCGACGGTCAGGAACTTCTCCGGCAGGTACCACGCCGAGGCGGCGAGCGCGATCACGCGAGCTCGGTGAAGGCGCCCAGGATTTCGTCGGCGAGCGCGTCCAGGCGCTCCTGGCCGACGCCGCCCGCCACGGCCACCCGCAGCGCACCGTCCCGCACCGCGCTCGTGACGACCAGCGGGAACCAGGACGCGACCGCGCGTTTCAGGTTCACCGACAGGTCCCAGCGGGTCCGCAGCAGGCGGACGCCGGAGTCGAACGCGGAGGTGTCGCTCGGTCCGTGCAGCACCAGCACCTCCGGCTCGGGCAGGGCGCGCAGCCCGGCGACCCCGGGCGAGTCCGGCGAGAGGTGCCGCAGCACGCCGTAGCCGACGCCGTCGTTCGGCACCGACCGCGCGCGATCGGCGATCTCCGGCAGGCAGTCCCGGGCCGCGGTACCCGGCTCGACCGGCAGCACCAGCGGGTGCAGCGTGGTGAACCAGCCCACCGACGGGCCGCGCCCGGCCAGCCGGAACGGGTTGGGCGTGGCCTCCCCCTCGGTCATCACGAACGCGCTCGGCGCGCCCTGCCACCGGGCCAGGCCGCAGGACACCGCGCACAGCGCCGCCTCCCGGCCGTGCGCGCCCCCGGCGGCCAGCAGGGTGGCGACCGCGGGGTCGGCCAGGGTCCGGGCGGCGATGCCGTCGCCCGGCGAGCCGCCGATCGTGCTCTTTCCCGCGGCGGCGGCATGGGACACCGCCGACGTGCTCTTTCCCGCGGAGGCGGCAGGAGACACCGCCGCGGCGCCGGCCCGCAGGGTCGCCGTCCAGTAGGTCAGTTCCCCGGCGAGCTCGTCCGACGCCGCCATCGCCCGCAGGTGCCCGGCCCACTCCCGCCATCGCGGCGGCCGGGGCGCCAAGGCGGGAACGCGGCCCGCCGTGAGGTCGGCGAGCAGCACGTCGAGGTCGTCGAGGACGACCACAGTGGACATGTTGTCGAAGACGAAGTGGTTGACCAGCAGGACGAGCAGGCCGCCGCGGGCGCGGCCGCGGTCGTAGTGGCGAACGCGGAACAGCGGTCCGCGCGCGGGGTCCATCTCCGCCTTCATCGCCAGGCAGTCGTCCGCGACGATCCCGAGTTCCTCGTCGGGGGTCAACGGCGGCAGCACCTTCGTGTCGAACACGTCCGCCGCGGTGAGGTCCGCGATTTCGAGCCGGGCGCCCAGTGCGTTGCGCCGCAACCGGTAGCGCAGCGGTTCGTGCAGGGTCAGCAGCTGCCCGATCGCCGTCCGGATCGCGGCCCCGCCGACCTCGGGAGTGGTCTCGACGGTGTGCACGTCGACGAAGTCGCCGACGTCGTCCGGCATCCGGTGCAGGAAGCTGAGCATGATCGGGGTCGGCGGGATCGCGCGGAGCGGCTCGGGCACCGGCGCCGGCTGCGCCGCGGGCACCGGCGCCGGGCCGTCGACGACCGCGGCCCGGGCCAGTTCGCCCAGCGTGCGGCACTGCAGCAGCTGCTGCGGGGTGAAGTGGACGCCGTCCTTGGCCGCCCGCGCGGCGACCCGGACGCCGAGCACCGAATCGCCGCCGAGGTCGAAGAAGTTGTCCTTCGGGCCGACCGGGCCGCCGCCGGTCAGCAGGTCCGCGCAGATCGCGGCGAGAACCCGCTCGGCGCGGGCGGCGGTGTCACTGTCCACAACGGACGCTACGGTCATGGCGGGCTCCCGGTGGGTGGTGGCGGGGACCGGCTCGCCGTCGACGGCCGGCAGGGCATCGAGTGCGCGGCCGGGTTCGCGCAGCACGGCGTCGAGCAGGCCGGGCAGGAAGCGGGCGAGCGCGTCGGCCGTCTCGCGGTCGAACAGGGCGGTGGCGTACTCGAAGTAGCCGTCCATCGGCCCGTCCTGCTGGTCGATGACGCCGACGGTGAGGTCGAACTTCGCGGTGCCCGGCGCGATCCCGGCGATGTTGCCGGTCTCGGCGAACCGCGAGCAGCCGAGGCCGCCCAGTTCGGCGGTGTCCTGCGGGACGTTCTGGTAGGTGTAGGCGACGTCGAACAGCGGCTGGCGGCCGGGTTCGCGCGGCCCGCACACCGCCGAGACGATCTTGTCGAGGGGGATCTCCTCGTGGTCGAGGACCTGCGCGACGGTGTCCGCGCAGCGCCGGACCAGGTCCGTGAACGACAGCGACCCCTCGACCCGGGTGCGGAACGGCGGCAGGTTGTTGAAGTACCCCATGAGGTCGTGCGTCGCCGGGTGCGTCCGGCCGGAGGTGGCCACGCCGACGACGACGTCGGTGAACCCGGCCCAGCGGTGCAGCAGCGTGTCGACCAGGGCGAGCATCGTGACGAACGTCGTCACGCCGTGTTCGCGGCTGAACCGGCGGGCCGCTTCGGCCGCCGGTCCGGCGATGGTGAACTCGACGAGGTCGCCGTCGAAGCTCTGGGCGGCCGGGCGCGGCCGGTCCAGCGGCAGCTGCGCGGTGGGCAGGCCGGCCAGCTCTTCGCGCCAGAACCGCAGGCCGCGCTCGAGGGTCGGCCCGGACAGGCGGTTTCGTTGCCAGGCCGCGAAGTCGGCGAACTGGAAGGGCAGCTCCGGCAGCTCGGGCGCCCGGCCGGCCAGCCGCGCCCGGTAGAGCTCGGTGAAGTCGCGGAAGAAGATCGTCGGCGACCAGCCGTCGAAGACGATGTGGTGGTAGGTCCAGAGCAGGACGTGGTCGGCTTCGGCCAGGCGCACCAGGGTGATCCGCACGAGCGGCCCGGTGGCCAGGTCGAACGGGCGGACGGCCTCCTCGTCGGCCAGCCGGTGCGCCGCCGCGGTCCGCTCCGCTTCGGGCAGCGTGCTCAGGTCGTGCACGACGAGCCGGGGGCCGGGTTCGGCGAGCCGGGCGAACGGCACGCCGTCGTCGTCGGGGATGCAGGTGCGCAGCACCTCGTGGCGGTCGAGGAGGTCCTGCACGGCACCGGCGAGCGCGGCTTCGTCCAAGGGGCCGGCGAGACGCAGGTCGTGCGGGATGTTGTAGAGCGCGCTGCCGGGGTTCAGCCGGTCGAGGTACCACAGCTGTTCCTGCCCGGCCGTCAGCGGCAGCGGGCCGCCGCGCGGCCGCACCGCGA
>NZ_MUMI01000015.1 GCF_002155975.1 Amycolatopsis kentuckyensis | reverse complement strand
GGCCGCGCACGGGGTGAGCCGCGCGGCCGCCACCTTCCCGACCGCCTCGACGATCGCGCGGTCCGGCTCGGCGGACGAGTACAGCAGGTCCGCGTAGGTCCCGTCGGTGCCGGCGCGGGCCGTCGACTTCGCGTCGTCCCAGGCGCGGGCCAGGCGGCCGCGGGCCAGGGGGCTCCAGACGATCGTGCCGACACCCTCGTCCAGGCAGAGCGGGATCATCTCGCGCTCTTCTTCGCGGGCCAGCAGGTTGTAGTGGTCCTGCATGGACACGAACCGCGCCCAGCCGTGCTGCTTCTGCAGGTGCAGGGCCTTGGCGAACTCCCATGCGAACATCGACGACGCGCCGAGGTAGCGCACCTTGCCGGCCTTCACCAGGTCGCTGAGCGCCTCCAGGGTCTCCTCCAGCGGTGTCGAGTGGTCGTTGCGGTGGATCTGGTAGAGGTCGACGTAGTCGGTGCCCAGCCGCCGCAGCGAGTGGTCGATCTCGGTCATGATCGCCTTGCGGGACAGGCCTTTCCCGTTCGGGCCGGGACGCATCGGGTGGCGCAGCTTGGTGGCGATCACGACGTCGTCGCGGTCGGCGAAGTCCTTGAGCGCGCGGCCGAGGATCTCCTCGCTGGACCCGTTCGAGTACATGTTCGCGGTGTCGAAGAAGTTGATGCCCGCTTCGAGGGCGTGCTGGATCAGCGGGCGGGCCTGCTCTTCGCCGAGGGACCAGACGGGGTGGCCGCGGTCGGGCTCGCCGTAGCTCATCGCGCCGATCGCGACGGGTGAGACGTCCAGGCCGGTGGTGCCGAGCTTCACGTAACGCATGGGGTTCTCCTGACGGGCAACTCGCGGAGGATTCTCCGGATCTGACACCGAAACTAGCGGAGGATTCTCCGCATGTCAACGATGAGGCATGATCGGGGCATGACCGACGGCACGTACGGCACCCAGCGCAAGGCCGCCGCGCGCAACCGGATCGCGATCATCGAGGCCGCTCACGAGCTGTTCGCGCAGAACCCGCTGGTGCCGCTGAGCGAGGTCGCCAAGCGCGCCGGCGTCGGCGCCGGGACCCTCTACCGGCACTTCCCGACCCGCGAAGACCTGATCCTCGGCGCCTACCAGCACGACATCGAACGCCTGACGACCACCGCCGACGAGGTGCTGGCTCGCCATTCGTCCGCGAAGGCGGCCTTCGTCGAGTGGTTCGAGACCCTGTCGGCCTACATCCGCGTCAAGCACGGCCTCGGCGACGCGTTGCACAGCGCCGCGGCCCAGGAGCTGATCAGCGCTTCGTGGGCGCCCACCACCGCCGCCGTCAAGAAGCTCGTCGACGCCTGCGTGGCCGAGGGCACCATCGCGCCCGGGCACGACCCCGCCGACATCATCATGCTCATGAGCTTCCTGTGGCGCGTGGCGAACAACGACGACGGCGCGGCCCAGGGCCGACGGCTGATCGCCGCCGTCTTCCAGGGCCTTCAGGCGCCGCCGCAACCCGCCTGAGCGACGTCAGGAAACGCGCGGTGCCGGGTTGAGCGCCCGCCGGGCCGGATGACCGGTCCCGGGGTGCGGAGCAGTATGCCGCTCACCGGCACACGCGTTGAGCAGCGGAAATGGTGAAAAACTCACCCTCTTGACCGATTCAAGGGCAAGACAAGTCTTGTCAGCCGGAACACGCTCTCGTTACAGTCCGCTTAGTTAGGAAAGTTTCCTAACTGTTTCCGTCAGTCACCCGACGCCGCAGCCCACCAGCCACCGCCAGGCCCGTAAGGAGCGCGACGTGCCGTCCACCCGCCTACGTCCTCTAGCCCGACTCACCCCGGTGATCGCCGCCGTGGTGCTGTTGCCGTCCGCGATCGCCGCGGCCGCCACCACCCAGGCCGCCGATGTCCTGCTGTCGCAGGGAAAACCCGTGGCCACCTCGACGATCGAAGGCTCGTCCTACACCGGTGCCAAGGCCGTCGACGGCAGCACCACCACCCGCTGGGCCAGCGCCGAAGGCTCCGACCCGCAGTGGCTGCGGATCGACCTCGGCCAGTCCGCGAGCATCCACCGCGTCGTCCTCAACTGGGAAGCCGCCTACGCGAAGAAGTACCGGATCGAGGTCTCCGACGACGGCACGTCCTTCACCACCGCCGCCACCATCGACACCGGCGACGGCAAGATCGACGACCTCGGCGGCCTCACCGCCCACGGCCGCTTCGTGCGCTTCGTCGGCCTCACCCGCGCCACCAGCTACGGCTACTCGTTCTGGGAGATGCAGGTCTTCGGCAGCACGGACTCCTCCGGCGACACCCAGGCCCCGAGCACCCCGGCCGGTCTCACCGCGGGCACGGCGACCGCCACGAGCGTCCCGCTGACCTGGGGCGCCGCCACCGACAACGTCGGCGTCACCGGGTACGACATCCTCCGCAACGGCACGGCCGTCGCCACCAGCGCGACGACGTCCTACACCGACACCGGGCTCACCCCCGCCACGAGCTACACCTACGCGGTCCGCGCGCGCGACGCCGCGGGCAACGTCTCGGCCGTGAGCGCGCCGATCACGGTCAAGACCGCGGCCGGGAGCGCCGGATTCGTCCTCGCGGCGGCCGGTGACATCGCCGAGCGCTGCACCGCGAGCAGCTCGAGCTGCGTCCACCCCAAGACCGCGAAGCTCGTCGAAACCATGAACCCCGCGGCCGTGATCACCATGGGCGACAACCAGTACGACGAGCCCACTCTCACCGACTTCAAGAACTACTACGACAAGAGCTGGGGCAAGTTCAAGAGCATCACCCGCCCGATCCCGGGCAACCACGAGTCCTACAGCGGGTTCACCGGCTACGACCAGTACTTCGGCGCCATCGCCAAGCCGCAGGGCCAGCGGTACTACAGCTGGGAAATGGGCAACTGGCACTTCATCGCCCTCGACTCCAACGACTTCGTCACCCACGACGAGTTCGCCGAGCCGCCCCAGATCACCTGGCTGAAGCAGGACCTCGCCAAGAACACGAAGGGCTGTGTGGCCGCCTACTACCACCACCCGCGGTGGAGCTCCGGTGACCACGGGGACAACACCGACAGCACCGAGCTGTGGAACCTCCTGGTGGCCAACAAGGTCGACCTCGTCCTCAACGGGCACGACCACGACTACGAGCGGTTCGTGCCCGTTGAGGACGAGNNCCGGCGCACCCGACCACGGCCAAGCTGCTGAAGACCTACGGCGTCCTCAAGCTGTCGATGACGGACACGTCGTTCCAGACGCAGCTGATCGGCGTCGACAGCAAGGTCCTCGACAGCAGCCCGACCTACACCTGCCACTAGGAGGCGCGGGCATGTACATCGCGGCAAGCCGTACCTCGGACCTGGCCGACGGAACCGACCGCAAGCCGGCGCTGAAGCGGGTGTCCGCCAACGTGGTGGCGCTCGGGATGGTCAGCCTGGTCACCGACGTCTCGTCGGAGATGGTCACCGCCGTCCTCCCGCTCTACCTGGTGCTCGGCCTCGGCCTCAACCCGCTGCAGTTCGGGCTGCTCGACGGGCTCTACGCCGGTGCCACCGCGGTCGTGCGGGTGCTCGGCGGGCACCTCGCCGACCGGTGGCGGCGGCTCAAGGCGGTCGCCGGGTTCGGGTACGGCTTGTCCGCGGTGTGCAAGCTCGGCCTGGTCGCGGCCGGTTCCTCGGTCGCGGCCATCGGGGTCGTCCTCGCCGCCGACCGCACCGGCAAGGGGCTGCGCACCGGCCCGCGGGACGCGCTGATCTCGCTCAGCAGCGAGCCGGCGACCCTCGGCCGGTCGTTCGGGGTGCACCGGGCGATGGACACCGTCGGCGCGTTCCTCGGCCCGCTGGTGGCGATGGCCGTCCTCGCCGTGAGCCTCGGCAGCTACACCAGCGTGTTCTTCACCAGTTTCTGCATCGCGGCCATCGCCGTGCTGCTGCTGGCGCTGTTCGTCCGCGACCGGCCCGGCACCGTCGACCGCGCGGCGGTGTCCGCACGAGCCGCGCTCGGCCTCCTGCGGCAGCGGGACTTCCGGCGCGTCGCGCTCTGGGCGGCGCTGCTGGGCCTGGTGACGGTCGGTGACTCGTTCGTCTACCTGGTCCTGCAACGGCGCTGGGAGATCGCGGCGACCTACTTCCCCCTGCTGCCGCTGGGCACCGCCGGGGTCTACCTGCTGCTGGCCGTCCCGCTCGGCAAGCTCGCCGACCGGGTCGGCCGCTGGCCGGTGTTCCTCGGCGGCCACGTGGCCCTGTGCCTGGCCCTGGTGCTGCTCTGCGGTCCGGCCTCCATGGCGTTCGCCGTGGTCGCGCTGGGCCTGCACGGCGTGTTCTACGCGGCCACCGACGGCGTCCTGATGGCCGCCGCCGGGCCGTTCATCCCGGCCGGCCTGCGCGCCACCGGGCTGGCCGTGGTGCAGACGGGTCAGGCCGTGGCCCGGATGCTCTCTTCCGTCCTCTTCGGACTGGCGTGGACGCTGTGGGACCTGCGCCCCGCGGTGCTCGTCGCCGCGGTCTGCCTGGCCGCCGTCGCCCTCGCCGCCGCCTTCGCGAAACCGGTGCGCCCGTGAAGAAAATCGTCCTCGCCCTCACCGGCACGGCCCTCCTGGTCGCCGCCGCCGCGACGTACACGATCAGCGCCCGGCACGACACCGCGGCCGCCGAACCGGCCGCCGCGCTGAGCCTCGCCCCCGGCCAGTTGTTCTTCCGCGACACGGCCACCGGCCGCGTCGGCGCCGTCCCGCTCGGCGAAACCACGGCGAAACCGCAGCTCAGCGGCCTGAAGTGCGACCGGTTCGCGGTGGCGGAGCAGACGGCGGTGTGCCTGGCGGCCCGGCCCGGCACCCTCCCGGCGATCACCGACGCCCTCGTCCTCGACGACCACCTCGCCGTCCGCCACACCGAAACCCTGCCCGGGACGCCGAGCCGCGCGCGCGTCTCCCCGGACGGCAAGCGCGTCTACTGGACGCTGTTCGTCACGGGCGACTCCTACGCCGAGACCGGCTTCTCCACCCGCGCCGGGCTCTACGAGGTCGACACCGGACGGCTGGTCAAGACGATCGAGGAGCTCCCGGTCTTCAAGGACGGCAACCGCTACTTCTCCCACGACGTCAACTACTGGGGCATCACCTTCGCTCCCGACGGCAACCGCTTCTACGCCACCCTCGGCAGCAAGGGCAAGACGTACCTCGTCGAAGCCGACTACCGGCGCTACCGGGGCAAGACCCTGCGCGAGAACGTCGAGTGCCCGTCGCTGTCCCCGGACGGCAAGCGGGTCGCCTTCAAGAAGAAGGTCGCCGACGGCGTCTGGCGGCTGTCGGTGCTGGACCTCGGGACGCTGAAGGAGACCGAGCTCGCCGAAACCCGCAGCGTCGACGACCAGGCCCTCTGGCAGGACGACCGCACGATCCTCTACGGGCTGGAGAACGCCGTCTGGGCGGTCCCCGCCGATGGCTCCGGCACGCCGCGCCGCCTGGTGGACGGAGCGGCGTCGCCGGCTGTCACTCAGGACCCGAGGTAGCGCACCTGACCGCCCTTCCCGCGTTCGTAGCCCTCCCGCCCGGCCAGGTGCTCGGGCACGCCGACCTCCCACCAGGCCCCGGCTTCGGTCCAGCTCGACGGCTGCGTCCTGACCACGACGACTGCCGGACGCTGCTCCGCAACGGCCGCCTCGCGGGCCGACGCGTACGCCGCACGAAGGGAGTCCACAGTGGACGCCGTGAACACCACGCACCCCAGTGATTCCGCATGGCGCGCGAAGTCGACTCGCGGCGGCGAAGCGTGCGAAGTCGTGCAGTCGGCGTAGAAGTTGTTGAACGGCTTCCCGCCCTGGCCCTCCTGCAGCCGCGCGATCACGGCGTACCCGTCGTTGTCGCAGACGACCGCGACGAACGGGTGACCGGCGAACGCGGCCGAGAACAGCTCCGAGTTCAGCATCAGGTACGAGCCGTCGCCCAGCAGCGTCGTCACCAGGCCCGGGTGGGCGATCGCGGCGCCCCACGCGCCGCACAGCTCGTAGCCCATGCAGGAGAAGCCGTATTCGACGTCCATCGAGACCGAACCGGACCCGCGCCAGCCACCGATGAGCTCGCCCGGCAGCCCGCCCGACGCCGTCATGACGTAGTCGCCGGCCGCCGAGAGGTCGTTGACCACCCCGACGACCTGCGCGTACGACGGCAGCTCGCCCGAGGGGGAGCGCAGCGAGTCGATGTGCGCGTCCCAGGAAGCCCGCTCGGAGGCGGCCCGGGACGTCCATTCCTCGTCCACCCGCCAGCTCTCCAGCTGGGCGGCGAGGTCGGCCAGGCCGGCGTCGGCGTCCCCGACCACCGAGAGCGCCCCGTGCTTCACCGCGTCGAACCGGGCCGCGTTGAGCGACACCAGCCGGACGTCGGGGGCGAAGACCGTCCAGGACGCCGTCGTGAAGTCCTGCAGCCGCGTCCCGACCGCGAGCACGACGTCCGCGGCCGCCGCGACGACGTTCGCCGACGTCGACCCGGTGATGCCCAGCGGCCCCGCGTGCAGCGGGTGCCCGTGCGGCACCAGCGTCCGGCCCGCCGTCGTCTCCACGAGCGGAATCCCGTGCCGCTCGGCGAAGTCCAGCGCGCGCTGCCCGGCACCGGAGTACCGGACGCCCCCGCCGAGCACCATCAGCGGGCGGCGGGCGGCACGCAGGACCCCGGCCGCCTCGGTGACCGAGCGCCGGTCCGGACGCGGGCGCAGCGGCCGGTGCGTCACCGGCTCGAACAGCGCGTCCGGGAAGTCGTACGTCTCCACCTGGACGTCCTGCGGCAGCGCCAAGGTCACCGGCCCGGCCTCGGCCGGATCCGTGAGCACTCGTGCGACCTGCGGCAACGTCGAGATCAGCTGTTCGGGCCGGGTGATCCGGTCGAAGTAGCGCGAGACCGCGCGGAAGGCGTCGTTGACCGTCGCGGTCGCGTCGCCGAACGGCTCGATCTGCTGCAGCACCGGGTCGGGCGCCCGGTTGGTGAACGTGTCGCCCGGCAGCAGCAGCACCGGCAGCCGGTTCGCGTGGGCGACGCCGGCCGCGGTCACCATGTTCAGCGCGCCCGGCCCGATCGACGACGTCACGACGCCGACCTGCCGCCGGTGCGTGGCCTTCGCGTACCCGACCGCGGCCAGCGCCATGCCCTGCTCGGTGTGCCCGCGCCAGACCGGGATGTCCCCGCGGTGTTCCTCCAGGGCGGTGCCGAGGCCGAGGACGTTGCCGTGCCCGAAGATCGCGAACACCCCGGGGAACAGCGGGACTTCGCGCCCGTCGAGGGTTTCCGAGCGCTGGGCGAGGATCCAGCGGACCAGCGCCTGAGCCGTCGTCAGTTTCACTGAACACGCCCTTCGTGACTCGTGACGGGGCAGCGCGGATCGAGGTCCTGCGTCGCCCACGTGTCGCGGACCCAGCCGTGCGCGGGGTCGTCGCAGAACGCCATCGAACGTTCCGAAGCCGGTCCGGCCAGGACGTTCAGGTAGTACATCGGGTAGCCCGGCGCGGCCACGCACGGACCGTGGTAGCCGCGCGGGATGAGGAAGACGTCCTGGTCGCGCACCGCGACGTCCTCGTCCAGCTCGCCGTCGGCGGTGTACGTCCGGTGCAGGCCGAAGCCCTCGCGGGACGGCGTCACGCCGTCGCGGCCGGCGATGCGGAAGTAGTAGATCTCCTCGTTGACGACCTCGCACTCGGTCGCTTCGTCGTGCTTGTGCGGCGGGTAGGACGACCAGTTGCCGCCCGGGGTGATCAGCTCGCACGCGTTGAGCTTGTCGGCGTGGTCCCACACCCCGGGCACACCGAAGTTGGTCACCTGCCGCGTCGCCTGCCCGGCACCGCGCACCTCGACCGGGACGTTCTCGGCCGGGCCGTATGCGGGGTCGAGACGGCGGGTGCAGCGCGCCATCGGCAGCGCGACCTCCAGACCGCCCTTTGTCGACAACTCGACTTCGGCGTCCCGTGGGACGTAGGCGAAGTCCGTCACGCGCGCGAAGACCGAGTCGCGGCCGCGGAGTTCGAAGACCCGCCCGTCGACCCGGACGGTCGCGGAACCGGCCAGCGGCAACACGAACGCTTCGAACTCGCCGGTGTGCAGGACCCGCGTCTCGCCGGGGGCCAGGGAGAGCACCCGCAGGCCGGAGTACCGCCATCCCGCGGTGTCCGGGGTCAGCCGGACCGGGTCGGCGTCGTCGGACAGTGTCCCGAGTGGACGGTGCAGCTTGCTCACTTCGCGGCCTCCTCCAGTGCCTTTGCGGCGGCTTCGACAGCATCGCGGGTGTTCCCGCCGAGCCGGGTGTGGCCCATGACCAGGCCGCGGACGACCCCGTGCGACAGCGTCCCGCCCGACGGCAGGCCGCCGAGCACCACCGGCAGCGTCGTGGCGCCGAGGACGGCGGCAGAGCTGGTGGGTGGCAGCTGCAGCCAGGTGTGCGCCGACGTCGTCCCGAGGCCGGACGCGATGGTGACCGCCCGCGCCAGCGACGCCGGGTCCTCCTGCAGCTCGATCATGGCGATCAGGCCGTACGCGGCCAGCTCGGTGACAGCCTCGGCGCAGGCCGGCAGGTCCGGGGCGGTGCCGGCCAGGCGCAGCAGCATCTTGCCGCCGTCGAGGCCGCAGTCGATCAGCGTCCGGGCGTCGTAGCCGGTGAACCGGTCGTCGCGGTTCATCGCCCCGAAGACGACCTTGTCGTGCAGTGCGCCGAGCAGAAGCAGCTCCTCGACGATGTCCGGGGTGCCGAGGATGCCGTCGACGGCCGGATTCTCCACCGCGACGAGCAGGCGCTCCAGCAGCGTCCGCCGGTCGGGCTGTTCCTCGTGATCGGCGGCGACGAGGAACAGGGTGCCGTTGTCGGACAGCAGCTGCGGACGCCGCTTGCGGGTCGCGTACGCCTGCCGGACCGCGCCGGGGTTCGTCGCGCGGGTGTGCAGGAGCTCCGACCAGCGCTCGTCCGTGAGGATCACAGCAGCTCCTCGATCTCCCCGGCGGTCGGCATGGCGTCGGCGCAGGCCAGCCGCGACGCGACGAGCGCGCCCGCGGCGTTCGCGTACTCCGCGATCCGCACCGGGTCCCAGCCCGACAGCAGCCCGTGGATCAGTGCCCCGCCGAAGCCGTCGCCCGCGCCGAGCCCGCAAACGACCTCGACGCGCTGCGGTGGCACCGTCCAGCGGCCGTCCGGCGTCGCCACGAGGACGCCTTCGGTGCCCTTCTTGATCACGGCCAACCGGAGACCCCGCGAAAGCATCCGGTCCGCGGCCGTGTCCGGGTCCGCGGTGCCGACGGCGACCTCCACCTCGGTCCGGTTGCCGACCGCGACCGTGACGTGGTCGAGCATCCCGCCGATCTCGGCGCGGGCCTGCTCGACGGACGGCCAGAACATCGGCCGGTAGTCCAGGTCCAGGACGGTGTGCTCACGGCGGCCCCGGGCTTCGAGGATCTTCCGCTGGGTCGCCCGGGCCGGTTCCACGGACACGCCGGTGCCGGTGACCCACAGCAGCGGCACCGATTCGACGACGTCCCAGGGCACGTCTTCGTCGGTGAGCGTGAGGTCGGGGGCGATGGGGGAGCGGTAGAACAGCAGCGGCGGGTCCGCGGGCGGGTTGAGCTCGCAGAACACGACCGGCGTCTGCAAGTCCGGCGAGGTGCCCACGAAGTCCGGCGAGACGCCGAAGCCGTCGAGGGCCTGCCGGACGTAGTCGCCGAAGCCGTCCGGGCCGACCTTGGTGAGCACCGCCGTGCGCCGGCCGAGCCGCGCGGCGGCGACCGCGACGTTGGTCGCGGTCCCGCCGAGCGACTTGGCGAACGTGCTGACCCCGGCCAGCGGTACGCCGCTCTGTTCCGGGTAGAGGTCGACGCCCACCCGGCCGATCGTCAACGCTTCGATGGTCATGCCGCCTCCGCGGGGAAGTGTGCGTCGGCGGGCCTCACGCCTTCTCCACCTGCCGCAGCTCGTGTTCCAGGGCTTCGAGCTCCGCACCGCCCGCCATCTGCCGGGTCAGCTCGCCGATGTCGATCTCGGACTTTTCGTAGTGCCCGAGCGCGGCGCCCCGCTTGAGCAGCAGGAACCGGTCGGCGACCGGGTAGGCGTGGTGCGGGTTGTGCGTGATCAGCACGACGCCGAGGCCGCGATCCCGGGCCTGGGCGACGTACTTCAGCACCACCCCGGCCTGCTTGACGCCGAGCGCCGCCGTCGGCTCGTCCAGGATCAGCACCTTCGCGCCGAAGTACACCGCCCGCGCGATCGCGACGCACTGGCGCTCGCCGCCCGAGAGCGTCCCGACCGGCTGCTCGACGTCCCGCAGGTCGATGCCCATGTCGGACAACGCCTTCTTGGTCGTCTCGCGGCCCTTCTTGCGGTCGAGCATCTTGAACGGGCCGAATCCGGTCGTCGGCTCGGAGCCGAGGAAGAAGTTCCGCCAGACGCTCATCAGCGGCACCACGGCGAGGTCCTGGTACACGGTCGCGATGCCGCGGTCGAGGGCCTCGCGCGGCGAGGCGAACTTCACGGGCTCGCCCTCGACGAGGAACTCGCCGCGGTCGTGCTGGTGCACGCCGGCCAGGATCTTGATCAGCGTGGACTTCCCGGCGCCGTTGTCGCCGAGCACGCAGGTGACCTCGCCCGCATTGACCACAGTGGACACATCGCGCAGCGCGATCACGCTGCCGTACGTCTTCCCGATGTCCTTCACTTCCAGCAAGCTCATCGGCGTACCCTCTCCGCGCGGCGCCGGAAGGCGTTGTTGACCAGGACCGCGGCCAGCAGCATGACGCCGAGGAACAGCATGAACCAGTCGCTGTTCCACTGCGCGAACACGATGCCCTGGCGGGCCATGCCGAAGATCAGCGCACCGATCGCCGCGCCCACCGCCGAGCCGAACCCGCCGGTGAGCAGGCAGCCGCCGATCACCGCCGCGATGATGTACTGGAACTCCAGCCCGATGCCCTGGTTGGCCTGCACGCTGGCGAAGCGCAGGATGTTGATCGAGCCGACCAGCCACGCGCCGAGCGCGGTGCCCATGAACAGCAGGATCTTCGTGCGCACCACCGGCACGCCGACCGAGCGGGCCGACACCTGCGACCCGCCGACCGCGAAGATCCAGTTGCCGAACCGGGTCCGCACCAGCAGCCACGCGGCGATCGCCGTGACGACGATCCACCAGACGATCGACGACTGGAACTCGGTGCCGCCGATGTCGAACGTCGAGGCGAACAGCCCGCCGGCCGACTCGTAACCGCTGGTCGAGCGCATGCCCGAGACCTGGACGGTGTTGGTGACCAGCCGCGTCACGCCGAGGTTGAGCCCCTGCAGCGCCAGGAACGACCCGAGCGTGACGATGAAGCTGGGCAGCCCGGTCTTCATCACCAGCCAGCCGTTGAACGCCCCGACGCCGAGCGCGAAGGCCAGCGAAGCCAGCAACGCGAGCCAGACGTTCCAGCCCGCCTGCGTCGCCAGGATCGCGGTGACCAGCGACGTCGACGCCGTCATCACGCCGGCCGAGAGGTCGAACTCGCCGCCGACCATGAGCAGCGCGACCACGACGGCCATGATGCCCAGCGTCGAGGAGTCGTCGAGCCAGGTGGCCACGCCCAGCGGGCTGAGGAACTGGCCGGTGACGACCGAGAAGAAGACGAAGACCAGCACCGCACCGAGGAGCGCGCCGATTTCGGGGCGGACGACCAGGCGGTCGGTCAGCCCTTTCCTGGCGACGCGCTCGTCGGGCTGGGCCTGGATCGCTGTGGTCATCGCGTGCCGCGCTGCGCGTACGGGGCCACGGTGTCGATGTTGGTCTTGTCGACGAAGCCGGGGCCGGTCTGCACCGGGTGGCCGCCGCCGATGGTGTTCCCGTTCTCCTTGTACAGCTTGAGGAACACGATCGGCAGGTAGCCCTGCTCGTACTGCTGCTGGTCGACGGCGAAGAGGATGCTGCCGTCCTTGATGGCCGCGACGACGTCGGCGTTCAGGTCGAACGTGGCCACCTGGGCCTTCGAGCTCGCTTCCTTCGCCGCGGCGACCGCGCGGGCCGCGACCTGCGAGTTCAGCGCCAGCACCGCGTCGATCGACGGGTCGGACTGCAGGGCGCCGCGGATCCGGGCCTGCGCGTCGGTCGGGTTGGAGATGTCGACCTGCAGCGTGGTGACGTTGCCGAAGGTCTGCTTCGCGCCGTCGCAGCGCTGGTTCTGGCCGATGTTGCCGGCCTCGTGGATGACGCACAGCAGCTTGGTCTTGCCGGCCGCCTTGAGCCGCTGGCCGGCGCCCTGGCCCGCGAGGCCCTCGCTCTGCCCGACGTGCGCGATCGCGCCGAACTGGGCGCTGAAGTCCTCGCCGGAGTTGATGGTGATGACCGGGATGCCGGCCTTCACGGCGTTCTGGATCGACGTCTGCAGGGCCTGCGGGTTCGCCATCGAGACGACCAGGCCGCCGACCTTCTGCGCGACCGCGTTGTCGATCAGCCGCGCCTGGTTGCCCGGGTCGCCGTCGGAGAAGTAGTCGACGCCGACGTTCAGGTCCTTGCCCGCCTGCTCGGCGCCGTTCTTGACGACGTTCCAGAAAGCGTCGCCGGCGCTGCCGTGGGTGACCACGGCGACCTTGAGCGGGCCGCCCGCGCTCGGCGCCGCGGCCGAGGAGCTGCCGCTGGCGCTGGTGTTCGAGTTGTCGGCGGTCGGGCCGCTGCAGGCGGACAGGACCAGCCCGGCGGCGGCGATCGCCGCCACGCCGGCCAGCTTCTTGAGAGAAAACACAGTCGCTCCTTTGGGACCAGGTTTCAGAGGGAGTCGGTGATCTTCGCGAGGTGGGCCAGGCTGCGCTCGGTGTCCTGCCGGGGTAGGTCGTCGGGGCTCGAGTCGCCGAGGGCGGTGTCCTGTTCGAGGACGTACCAGCCGTCGTAGCCGGCGGCCTGGACGGAGCGCACCATCGCCGCCACGTCCACGTCGCCCTCGCCGAGCGGGGTGTACATGCCCCGCCCGACCGCGTCGGTGTAGGCCAGCCGGCCCGCGCGGACCTCGGCCGCCAGGTCTTCCCGGACGTCCTTGAGATGCACGTGCCCCACCCGTTCGGGATACCGCTTCGCCAGCTCCACCGGATCCGTCCCGCCGATCATCAGGTGCCCGGTGTCGAGGCACAACCCGAGATCGGAATCGGCGAGGAAGCGCTCGACCTCGGCCTGCTGCTCCACGTGCGTCCCGACGTGCGGGTGCAGCACCGTGCGCAGGCCGTGGGCGGCGGCGATGTCGCGGATCTTGCCCGCGGTGCCGACCAGCGTCGCCCATTCGGTGTCGCTGAGCTGCGGGCGGTCGTCGTAGCCGTCGAGACCGGTCGCGGCGGCGAGGACCAGGACGTCACCCCCGCAGGCGGCGAAGAGCGCGGCCGACTCCTCGGCCTCGCGCAGAGCCTGCTGCTGGTTTTCGTGGAGGACGACGGCGAGGAAGCCGCCGACGAGCTTCAGGTCGTAGCCGGCCAGCAGCTCCCGCAGCTCGGCGGGCTCGCGGGGGAGGTACCCGGGCGGGCCGAGCTCGGTGGCCTGGACGCCGAGCGCCGCCATCTCGCCGAGCACGGTGGCCGCGTCCAGCACCCGGCCCCAGCCCGGTACTTCGCAGACACCCCAGGAGATCGGGGCGGCGGCCACGCGGATCGTCGCTGTCACAAGGGGCCTCCGTTGGTCCGTTGGAGCGCTCTATTGATTAGAGCGCTCTAATCTTGTAGCGTCCGTCACAGCAAAGTCAAGGCCGAGTTTCCGGTGATCAGGGGAGGTGCGCATGGTGCGTCCGACGATGGAGGACGTCGCCGCACGGGCGGGAGTTTCCCGCGCACTGGTCTCCTTGGTGATGAACAATTCGCCGAAGGTCTCCGAGGCCCGGCGTGCGGCGGTGCTGCGCGCGGCGGAAGAACTCGGCTACCAGCCGCACGTGATGGCGCGGTCGCTGGCCAGCCGGACGTCCACCGTGCTCGGCGTGATGGTCAACGACCTGCGCAACGCCTTCTTCGCCGACGTCGTCGAGGGGCTCGACGCGGCCGCGCAGGCCGCGGGCTTCGACCTGATCCTCAACACCGGCGGCCGCAGTCCCACCCGCGAGTGGAACGCCCTGCACAACCTGCTTTCCTTCCGCCCGGCGGGGATCATCCTGCTTTCGCCGGTCGTGCCGGCGGCGTCGATCCAGATCGCGGCCAAGCAGTGCCCGGTCGTGCTGGTCTCGCGGACGATCCGCTCGTCCGCGGTGGACACGGTGAACGACGACGGCGAAGCGGGATCCGCGCTGGCCGTCGACCACCTCGTCGGCCTCGGGCACCGGCGCATCGCCCACCTGGACGGCGGGGGCGCGGCCGGTGCGGCCCAGCGGCGCCGCGGGTTCCAGTCGGCGATGCGGAAGCACGGGCTGGAGCCGATCGTCGTGCGCAGCGAGCACACCGACACCGGCGGCGAGAAGGCCGTGCGCGAACTGCTGGCGACGTACTCGCGGCCCGATCTGCCGACGGGTTTGGTGGCGGGCAACGACTTCAACGCCGTCGGGGCGATTTCGGCCCTGGAGGAAGCGGGGCTGCGCGTGCCGGAAGACGTGTCGGTCGTGGGTTACGACAACACGTCGCTGGCGGCGCTGCGGCACCTTTCGTTGACCACAGTGGACCAGCCGCGCACCGAGATGGGGCGGCTGGCCTTCGAAGCGCTGATCGAGCGCGTCCGCGGGGAGCGCACGGAGCCGGTCCGGCACCTGCTGCACCCGTCCTTGGTGGTCCGGGCGACCACGGCCGAGATTTCTGCGACAGGAGGAGCACCACGATGAGGTTGGGATTGGCGGGCACCGGCCGGATCGGCACCGCGCACGCGGAGACGCTGAAGGGCTTCGAGGAGGTCGAATCGGTCGTCGTGGCCGACGTCGACACCGCGCGAGCCGCTTCCGCCGCCGCGAAGCTCGGCGTCGAGTCGGTGTCCCTCGACGAGCTGTTCGCCGCGGGCCTCGACGGCCTGGTCGTCACGGCGGCCACGGACGCGCACCCCGGCCTGATCATCGCGGCGGTCGACGCGGGCATCCCGGTGTTCTGCGAGAAGCCGGTCGCGGCGGACATCCCGGGCACCCTGGCGGTGATCGACCGGATCGGCGCGTCGGATGTCCCGGTCCAGATCGGCTTCCAGCGCCGCTTCGACGCGGGCTACGCGGCGGCGAAGGCGGCGGTGGAGTCGGGGGAGCTGGGCTGGCTGCACACGCTGCGCGCGACGACGTTCGACCCGTCGCCCCCGCCGGCGGAGTACGTCGCCCACTCGGGTGGGTTGTTCCGCGACTGCGGCGTCCACGACTTCGACATCATCCGCTGGGTGAGCGGCCGCGAGGTCGACGAGGTGTACGCGATCGGCGCGAACCGCGGCGAGCGGTTCTTCGCCGACGCGGGTGACGTCGACACGGCGGCGGCCACGCTGACCCTGGACGACGGCACCTTGGCGACGGTGTCGATGACCCGCTACAACGGCGCGGGGTACGACGTGCGCCTCGACGTCCTGGGCTCGGTGTCGGGCGTGGTCGTCGGCCTGGACGACCGGGCGCCGCTGCGGTCGGTGGAGCCGGGCGTGGCACCGCTGCCCGGGCCGGCGTACCCGGGGTTCATGGAGCGCTTCCGCCCGGCCTACACGACGGAGCTGCGCGCGTTCCTGGACGTCGTCGCGGGCCGGGCCCCTTCGCCGTGTGGAGCGGCGGACGCGCTGGAGGCGTTCTACATCGCGGAGGCTTGCGAGGTCTCCCGCCGCGAACGCCGCCCGGTCAAGCTGGCAGAGGTCCGCCGCTGACCCGTATCTCGCGTGATTGAAGCCGGATCTCGCGTGTCTGGAGCCGGAACTCGCGAGTTCCGGCCCCAATCACGCGGGTTACGGCCCTGATCACGTGAGTTACGGGCGGAGGAGCTTGCGGACTGTGCGTTCGACCAGGGTGATGGCCTTGGGTGGGGGAGTTCGGCCGGTCGAGAGGTAGCGGTGGACGACCGCGCGGGGGATCTCGACCAGGGCGAGCACGACCTCCTCGTCCGTGGCGTCGGTGCGCGGTGGTAGGTTCAGCGTCGCTCGCTTCAGCACGTCGTGCAGTTCCTGTTCCGCTTCGGCGAGGGCCGTGGCCGCTTCGGGCGACCAGTCCGCCGGGCCGAACGCCTGGCGGCCCGCGTCGAGGACCCGGGCGCCGTCGGGGTGCTTGCGGCACCAGTGGACGACGCTCGCCGCGGCCGCGACCGCCGCTTCGACGTCGGTCGCGTCACCCAGCGCGGCCGTGAACGTGGCCTGGAAGTCGCGCAGCGTGCGGAGCCACAGCTGGGCCAGCAGCGCCGGGCGGTCCGGGAAGCGGTGGTAGATCGAGCCGTTCGGCGCGCCGGCGGCCTTCGCCGTCGCGGCCATCGTGACCGCGCGGGCGCCCCCGGCGGCGAACAACGCCGCCGCCGCGTCGAGGAACTGCTCTGTGGTGTGCGTCGCGGGCCGGCCCATGTTGTAGAGACTATGCTCTAATACGTTCTGGAGGACAGTCTCCAGATCGGGAGGGCGCCACCATGGTCCGCAACGTACACACCCGGCGGTTCCCCGGACACCGGGAAGACCTCGGCCGGCTGCTGGTCACCCTCGGCACCCCGGACGACCGGCTCTGGCCGGTGTCGGACTGGCCGCCCACGCGCGTGCACGGCCCCCGCGTCCCGGGCACGCCGGCCGGGCACGGGCCGGTCGGCTACGTGCTGGAGGAGGCCGAACCGGAGCGGCTGCGCTTCCGCTTCACGGCCCCGGCGGGCGTCCACGGCCACCACGAGTTCACCATCGACGGCGACGCGCTGACGCACGTCCTGGACGCGTCGCTGCACGGCGGGGCCCGCCTGACCTGGCCGTTGTTCTTCCGGCCGCTGCACGACGCCCTGCTGGAGCAGCTGCTCGACCGGGCGGAACTGGCGCTGACCGGCCGGGTCGAGCGGCCGGTCCGCTGGTCGCCGTACGTCCGGTTCCTGCGCGGGCTGGGGAAAATCCGCTCGCGCGTCCGGCCGGCGGCGGTGAAGATCCGGGCATGATCGTGCTGACGCCGTTGGACGAGGCCGCCTTGGCGCGGCTCCTCGAAGCCGCCGTGGCCGGGGCCGACCCCCTGGAGGTCATGCCCCCGGTCGACGGCCCGCCCGGCTGGACGTCCGCACGCCGTGCCGCGTTCCTGGCCTTCCACCGCGCCCGGAAGGCGGTCGAACGCACCTGGGTGATCGACGCCGACGGCGCGGCGGTGGGCGCGGCCCGCCTGGAGCCCCGCGGCGACGCGGTCGAGGCGGGCATCTGGCTGGCCCGTGACGCCCGCGGCCGCGGGATCGGCAAGCAGGTGACGGCGTTGCTGCTGGCCGAGGCCCGCGCGAGCGGCGCGGCGAGCTTCATCGCCTCGACCACGGCGGCCAACCACAGCGCCCGCGCCCTCCTGTCCGGGACGGGTGCGGCGCTCACCACCGAAGGGGACGACGTCGCCGCGGAGCTGCGGCTGCGCTGAGCGTCCTGAACGACTCATTCCTGACGGGTGCCGCCAGGAATGAGTCATCCGGGACGGCATTCAGCCGAGCTGCAGCTCGGGCGAGTACATCTCGATCCAGTGGTACAGGTCGAGCAGCCGGTCCAGGCCGATCCGGTCCGCCGGGGCCATGGTCGCCGAGTCCACTTCGGACACCCGGTGCGCCCACGCGCGATCGACCAGGTCGAAGACGGCGTGCCCCGGCTCGGCCAGGACCTCCTTCGCCTGCTGCTGCAACGCCGCCGCGTAGCCCGGGTCCTGCGTCGACGGGTACGGGCTCTTCACCCGCTGCGCCACCGACGCAGGCAACACGTGCGAAGTGGCGTGCCGCAGCAAGCTCTTCTCGCGGCCGTCGAACGTCTTCAGCGACCACGGGGTGTTGTACACGTACTCCACCAGCCGGTGGTCGCAGAACGGGACGCGGACCTCCAGGCCCACCGCCATCGACGCGCGGTCCTTGCGGTCGAGCAGCATCCGCACGAACCGGGTCAGGTGCAGGTGGCAGATCGTCCGCATCCGCGCCTCGACCTCGGACTCGCCGTCCAGGTGTTCTACCGAAGAGACGGCGGAGCGGTACTCGTCGCGCAGGTAGGACTCCAGGTCCATCTTCGCCATCAGCTCGGGCGTGTAGATCGTCGTCCGGTCGGTCATCATCGCGCTGCGGAACGCGATCCACGGGAACATCTCCGCGTTGACCGAAGCCTCGTCGAAGAACCAGCGGTAACCGCCGAAGACCTCGTCGGCCGACTCGCCCGACAGCGCCACCGTCGACTCGCCGCGGATCGCCTTGAACAGCAGGTACAGCGACGTGTCCATGTCGCCGAGCCCGGCCGGGATGTCCCGGGCCCGCAGGACCGCGCGCCGCACCTCCGGGTCGGTCAGCTCGGCCGGGTTCAGCACGACGTCCTGGTGCGCCGAACCCACCAGCGAGGCGACGTCCCGCACGAACGGCGAGTCCGCTGTGTCGCGCATCTCGTCCGGCTTGAAGTTCTCCTCCTGGCCGAAGAAGTCCACCGAGAACGTCCGCAGCTGCTCCCCTTGCGCGGCGAGCCGAGCCGCGGCGAGCCCGGTGACGGCGCTCGAGTCGAGGCCACCCGAGAGCAGGACGCAGCGGGGGACGTCGGCGACGAGCTGGCGGTTGACGATGTCGGTCATCAGCTCGCGGACGCGGGCGACGGTCGTCTCCTGGTCGTCGGTGTGCTGCTTCGCGTCCAGCTTCCAGTACGTCCGCGTCCGGACGCCTTCGCGCGAGACCGTGACGATGGTGCCCGGCCGGACCTCCTCCATGTCCTTCCACAGCGACCAGCCGGGCTTCTTGGTGAAGGCCATCAGCTCGCGCAGCCCGTCCGTGTCGACGACCTTCGCGGCCAGGGGGTTCGCCAGGATCGCCTTCGGTTCCGAGCCGAACAGCACGCCGTCGCGGGTCGGGTAGTAGTAGAACGGCTTGATGCCCATCCGGTCGCGGATCATGACCAGGCGGTCGTCGCGCTCGTCCCAGATCGCGAAGGCGTACATGCCGTTGAGGTGGTCGACGACCTCGTCGCCCCACTGCAGGTAGCCGTGCAGCACCACTTCGGTGTCGCTGTCGGTCTCCCAGGTGTGGCCGAGCTTCGTCAGTTCTTCCTTGAGCTCGGTGAAGTTGTAGGCCTCACCGCTGTAGACCATCGCCACTTCGCCGTTCGGCGTGGACACCGTCATCGGCTGGCGGCCGCCGGGCAGGTCGATGATGGCCAGCCGCCGGTGGCCGAGCGCGACGTGCCGGCGGACCCAGGTGCCCGAGTCGTCCGGCCCGCGGCAGGCCATCGTCCCGGTCATCGCGTCGACGACGTCCTGGCGACGGGTGAGGTCGGCCTCGTAGGAAACCCAGCCGGCGATACCGCACATAGCCCCTCCCGGAGATTGCTTAGCTGATACAACTATCGGTAACCCAGGTGTAACACGACCCGAAGATCTTGTCTGCCCGAATTGCACGTTCCGCACTTGTTCGATCACGCGGTGTGTCACTTGTCACTGGCCGACTACCTGCGGTGAGAACGGGGCAAGCGTTTGCGTGACCGCCGCCACCGGCCGTCAAGGCGGCGTAAATGCGCGTCAGGAACGCGTCAAGGCGCCATCAGCCGGGCTCCGGAAGGGCCTCCCAGGACCGCACAGTGACGTCGTCCCCGGTCACCGAACCCGGTGACCTGTCCTGAGAGGTGCCTGTGGCCGACTTGCTCTACGCCGTTCTGCTGATCGGCGTTTTCGTGGTGCTGGCGCTGGTGCTGCGCGGCTTGGAAAAGCTGTGAGCGGCGCCGGAGCCGTGGCCAACGTCGTGGGCGGGCTGCTCGCGCTCGGCCTGCTGGTCTACCTGTTCGTCGCGCTGATCAGGCCGGAGAAATTCTGATGTCCGACACGACGGCCGGGCTCATCCAGCTCGGTTTGCTCCTCGCCGCCCTCGCCGCGGTTCACAAACCGCTCGGCGACTACCTGGCGCGCGTCTTCTCCACCGAGAAGCACCTGAAGCTCGAGAAGGGCCTCTACCGGCTCTTCCGCGTCAACCCCGACTCCGAGCAGCGGTGGCCGACCTACGCCGCGGGCGTGCTCGGCTTCTCGTTCGTCTCGGTCGTCCTGCTCTTCCTGCTGCAGCGCCTGCAGCCGCTGCTGCCGTGGAGCCTCGGCCGCGGCGCGGTGAGCCCCGGCGTCGCCTTCAACACGGCGATCTCGTTCGTCACCAACACGAACTGGCAGTCCTACGTCCCCGAGACGACGATGGGCCACTTCGTGCAGATGGCCGGCCTGACCGTGCAGAACTTCTTGTCGGCGGCCGTCGGCCTGGCCGTGGCGATCGCGGTGACGCGAGGCTTCGTCCGGGCGAAGACCGACCGGCTCGGCAACTTCTGGGTCGACCTCACCCGCGGCACGGTCCGCGTGCTGCTGCCGATGGCGTTCGTGTTCGCCATCGTCCTGGTGGCGCTCGGCGTGGTGCAGAGCCTCAAGGCCGGCGTCGCCGTGACGAACCCGGACGGCAGCCCCGGCACGATCGCGCTGGCCCCGGCGGCGAGCCAGGAGGCGATCAAGGAGCTGGGCACCAACGGCGGCGGCATCTTCAACGCCAACTCCGCGCACCCGTTCGAGAACCCGACCGCCTGGACCAACCTGATCCAGCTGTTCCTGATCCTGGTCGTCCCGGTCAGCCTGACCCGCGCGTTCGGCACGCTGGTCGGCAACCGCCGCCAGGGGTACGTCCTGCTGAGCGTGATGGGCCTGCTGTGGGCGGCTTCGCTGGCGCTCATCTGGTTCTCGGAGGCCAAGGCGAACAACCCGGCGGCGCTGGCCGCCGGCGCGAGCATGGAAGGCAAGGAGCAGCGCTTCGGCATCGGGATGACGTCGATCTTCGCCGACACCACCACGGGCACCTCGACCGGCGCGGTGAACGGCGCCCACGACAGCCTCTCCGGCCTCGGCGGCGGCGGTCCGCTGCTGAACATGCTTTACGGCGAGATCTCGCCCGGCGGCGTCGGCACCGGCCTCTACGGCATCCTCGTCCTGGCGATCATCGCGATGTTCCTGGCCGGGCTGATGGTCGGCCGCACCCCGGAGTACCTGGGCAAGAAACTCGGCAAACGCGAGGTCACCTGCGCCGCGATCGCCATGCTGGCGATGCCGACCGTCGTGCTCCTCGGCTCCGGGATCGCCCTCCTGCTGCCGGGCACGGCGGGCGCGCTCGGCAACACCGGCGCGCACGGGCTGTCCGAGGTCCTCTACGGCTACGCGTCGACCGGCAACAACAACGGCAGCGCGTTCGGCGGCCTGACCGCGACGAGCGACTGGTTCCAGTCGTCGTTCGCCGTCGCGATGGCGTTCGGCCGGTTCGTGCCGATCCTCGCCGTGCTCTGCCTGGCCGGTTCCCTGGCCGCGCAGCGCAAGGTGCCCGAGACCGCGGGCACCCTGCCGACCACCGGGCCGCTGTTCGCCACCCTGCTCACCGGCACGGTGGTGCTCGTCGCGGCCCTCACGTTCATCCCGGCGCTCGCGCTCGGGCCCATCGCGGAGGCACTCGCATGACCGTCACCGAAGAACGACCTCGGGTGACCCCCGCCGAACCCCCGGGCCGGGTCGGCGCCGGCGTCTTCAGCCCGCGCCAGCTCTGGACGTCGCTGCCGGAGGCGCTGCGGAAGCTGAACCCGAAGCACCAGCTCGGCAACCCGGTGATGTTCGTGGTGTGGGCGGGGTCCGCGCTCACCACGGTCTTCGCCGTCACCGACCCGAGCGTGTTCACCATCCTCATCGCCGTCTGGCTGTGGTTCACGGTCCTGTTCGCCAACCTCGCCGAGGCCGTCGCCGAGGGGCGCGGGAAGGCGCAGGCCGAAAGCCTGCGGCGGTCGAAGAAGGAGACCGTCGCCCGCCGCCTCACCTCGAGCGGAGAGGAGCAGGTCCCCGGCGTCGAGCTGAAGATCGGCGACCTGGTCGTGGTCGAGGCCGGTCAGGTGATCCCCGGCGACGGCGACGTCGTCGAGGGCATCGCGACCGTCGACGAGTCGGCCATCACCGGCGAGTCGGCCCCGGTCATCCGCGAATCCGGCGGCGACCGCAGCGCCGTCACCGGCGGCACGACCGTGCTGAGCGACCGGATCGTCGTGCGGATCACCACCAAGCCGGGCGAGTCCTTCGTGGACCGCATGATCGCCCTGGTGGAAGGCGCTTCGCGGCAGAAGACGCCGAACGAGATCGCGCTGACCATCCTGCTCTCGACGTTGACGATCATCTTCCTGCTCGCCGTCGTCGCGCTGCAGCCGATGGCCCGCTACTCCGGCTCCGAGCAGTCGGTGATCGTGCTGACCGCGCTGCTCGTGTGCCTCATCCCGACGACCATCGGCGCGCTGCTGAGCGCGATCGGCATCGCGGGCATGGACCGCCTGGTGCAGCGCAACGTCCTGGCCACGAGTGGCCGCGCGGTGGAGGCCGCGGGCGACGTCTCGACGCTGCTGCTCGACAAGACCGGCACGATCACCTTCGGCAACCGCCGCGCGACCGGGCTGATCCCGGTCGGAACGTCCACGATGGACGAACTGGCCCGCGCCGCCCGGCTCGCCAGCCTGGCCGACGAGACCCCCGAGGGCCGCAGCGTCGTCGAGCTGACGGCGGACCACGCGGGGCAGGACGAGCACGGCGAGTTCGTCCCGTTCACCGCGCAGACCCGGATGAGCGGCCTCGACGTCGGGGGCCGGCGGATCCGCAAGGGCGCGGCGAGCGCCGTCCGCGCGTGGGTGCGCGACAACGGCGGCGAGTTCCCCGACGAGACCGAGCGGGTGGTCGACGAGATCAGCGCCCAGGGTGGCACGCCGCTCGTCGTCGCCGAAGACACTGTGGTGCGGGGCGTGATCCGGCTGTCCGACGTGGTCAAGCCGGGGATGAAGGAGCGCTTCGCCGAACTGCGCGCGATGGGCATCAAGACGGTGATGATCACCGGCGACAACCCGCTCACCGCGAAGGCCATCGCCGCGGACGCCGGTGTCGACGACTACCTCGCCGAGGCCAAGCCCGAAGACAAGATGGCGCTCATCAAGCAGGAGCAGGAAGGGGGGCGCCTGGTCGCGATGACCGGCGACGGCACCAACGACGCCCCCGCGCTGGCCCAGGCCGACGTCGGCGTCGCGATGAACACCGGCACCTCGGCCGCCAAGGAAGCCGGGAACATGGTCGACCTCGACAGCGACCCCACGAAGCTGATCGAGATCGTCGAGATCGGCAAGCAGCTGCTGATCACCCGCGGCGCGCTGACCACGTTCAGCGTCGCCAACGACCTGGCCAAGTACTTCGCCATCCTGCCCGCGATGTTCACCGGCATCTACGCCCAGCTGGGCGGGCTGAACATCATGCACCTGGCCACGCCGAAGTCGGCGATCCTCTCCGCGGTCATCTTCAACGCGCTGATCATCGTCGTGCTCATCCCGCTGGCCCTGCGCGGCGTGCGGTACAAGCCGTCGTCGGCCTCGGCGCTGCTGCGCCGCAACCTGCTCGTCTACGGCCTCGGCGGGATCGTCAGCCCCTTCCTCGGGATCTGGCTGATCGACCTGCTGGTCCGTCTCATCCCCGGAATCGGGTGACTTCCGTGACCACGCTCGTCAAACAGACCTGGGCCGGGCTGCGCGTCCTGCTCGTGATGACCGTCCTGCTCGGCATCCTCTACCCCCTGGCCGTCTGGGCGATCGCCCGCGTCCCCGGCCTGGAGGGGAACGCCGAAGGCTCGATCGTCACGCAGAACGGCCAGGCCGTCGGATCCTCGCTCATCGGCGTCGACCCGGTGCCCGCCGACCCCGCGCACGACCCGTGGTTCCACACCCGCCCCACGGCGGTCAACCCGGACATGCCGTCCGGCGCGTCCAACAAGGGTCCGGACAACGAGGACCTGGTGAAGACCATCGGGGAACGGAAGGACGCCATCGCGAAGCGCGAAGGCGTGACGCCCGATCAGGTACCGCCGGACGCCGTGACGGCGTCGGGCTCGGGCCTCGACCCGGCGATCAGCGTCGCCTACGCCGATCTCCAGGCCGCGCGGGTGGCGCGGAACACCGGTTTGCCCCTCGACCGGGTGAAGCAGCTGATCGAGCAGAACACGAGCGGGGCCGGGATCGGCGTCCCCGGCGTGAATGTGCTCCCGCTCAACTTGGCCGTGCGCGCCGCGGCCGGAGGGGCACACTGACAGCGTGACCACCGAAAACGCACCGGCGAAGCCGCGCCGAGGAGAGCTGAGGATCTACCTCGGCGCGGCTCCGGGCGTCGGCAAGACCTTCGCCATGCTCGGCGAAGCGCGGCGGCGCCTCGACCGCGGCACCGACGTCGTCGTCGGCCTGGTGGAGACGCACGGCCGCGAGAAGACCGCGGCGCTCCTCGAGGGCCTCGAGACCGTCCCGCGCCGGCACGCCGAGCACCGCGGCCGCACCTTCGACGAGATGGACGTCGACGCGATCCTCGCCCGCGCACCCGAGGTCGCCGTCGTCGACGAACTCGCGCACACCAACGTGCCGGGTTCACGCAACGCCAAGCGCTGGCAGGACGTGCACACCCTGCTCGAGGCCGGCATCGACGTGCTCTCCACGGTGAACGTGCAGCACCTGCAGAGCCTCAACGACGTCGTCGAGCGGATCACCGGCGTCACGCAGCAGGAGACCGTCCCGGACGAGGTCGTCCGCCGCGCCGAACAGCTGGAACTGGTGGACATCACCCCGGAGGCCCTGCGGCGGCGGCTCGCCCACGGCAACGTCTACCCGGCCGAGCGGATCGACGCCGCGCTCGGCAACTACTTCCGCCCCGGCAACCTCACCGCCCTCCGGGAACTGGCGCTGCTCTGGGTGGCCGACCAGGTCGACGTGGCCCTCCAGCGCTACCGCGCCGAGCAGCGGATCACCGACACGTGGGAGGCGCGCGAACGCGTCGTCGCCTCGATCACCGGCGGCCCGGAGAGCGAGACGCTCATCCGCCGGGCCAGCCGGATCGCCACCCGCGCCGGTGCCGAACTGCAGGTGGTGCACATCCTGCGCGGCGACGGCCTGGCCGGGATCAGCCCGGCCGCGATGGCCCGCTGCCGCAAGCTCGCCGAGGAGGTGGGAGCGACGTTCCACACGGTCGTCGGCGACGACGTCCCGGGTGCCCTGCTGGACTTCGCCCGCGGGGTCAACGCGACCCAGCTGGTCATCGGGACCTCGCGCCGGTCCCGGGTGGCCCGGCTGTTCGACGAGGGCATCGGCGCTTCGGTGGTCCAGCGGTCGGGCCCGATCGACGTGCACATGGTCACCCACTCCGAGGCCGGCGGGCGCCTGCGGACCGGCCTGGCCGCGAGCCCGCTGGGGGTCTCGCGGCTGGTGACGGGCTGGGTGCTGGGCCTCGTGCTGCCGGTGCTGGTCACCCTCGTCGGCGTCTTCGTGCCGAGCGGCCTCGACTTCGCCACCGACGTCATCGCCTACGTCCTCGCCACGGTCATCGTCGCCCTGGTCGGCGGCCTCGGCCCGGCCCTGGTCGCGGCCGTGCTCGGCGCCGGGCTGCTCAACTTCTTCTTCACGCCGCCGCTGTACACGCTCAACGTGCACACCCCGCAGAACCTGGTGACGCTGATCGCGATGGTCGTGGTCGCGGTGCTGGTCGCGCTGGTCGTCGACCAGGCCGCACGCCGGGCCGCGCAGGCCGCCCGCGCCCGGACCGAGGCGGCGCTGCTGGCCTCCTACGCCCGGACCGTGCTCACCCACGCGAACCCGATCGAGCGGCTGCTGGCGAAGGTCCGCGAGAACTTCGCGCTGACGTCGGTGACGCTGCTGGAGAAGCAGGACGGGGTCTGGCAGTGCGTGGCGACCGCGGGGGAGCACCCGTGCGCCGACCCGGACGAGGCCGACGTCGACATCGCGGTCACCGCCGACGTCCACCTGACGCTGCGCGGGCGGGCGCTGCCGGCGGCCGACCGGCGGGTGCTGGAAGCCGTGGCCGGGCAGGCCCTCCTGGCCCTGCGCCAGCAGCGGATGGCGGCCGCGGCGGCGCGCGCCGAGCGCAAGGCCGAGGCGACCGAGCTGCGCACGACGCTGCTCTCGGCCGTCGGGCACGACCTGCGGACGCCGCTGACGTCGATCAAGGCGTCGATCGGCAGCCTCCGGGCGGCCGACCTCGCCTTGTCCGAAGAGGACACCGCTGAGCTGATGGAGGCCATCGAGCTGTCCGCCGACCGGCTCGCCGGGCTGATCGACAACCTCCTCGACTCGTCGCGGCTGGCCACCGGGGCGGTCCGCCCGCACCTGCGCCCGGTGGGCTACGACGAGGTCGTCGCGCACGCCCTGTCCAATGTGGACAACTCGTGCGACGTCGTGGTCGCGATCGACGACGACGAGCTGCCGTCGGTGCTGGCCGATCCCGGCCTGCTGGAACGGGTGGTGGCGAACGTGCTGGACAACGCCCTGCGCCACGGTGCCGCGCCGGTGTCGGCCCGGGCCAGCGCGCACTCCGGCCAGGTCGAGCTGCGGATCGTCGACCACGGCAAGGGGCTGCGCAAGGGGGCCGCGGACTCGGCGTTCGCGCCGTTCCAGCGGCTCGGCGGCGACCGGGACACGACCCCGGGCGTCGGGCTCGGGCTGTCGGTGGCGAAGGGGTTCACCGAGGCGATGGGTGGGACGATCCGCGCCGAGGACACCCCGGGCGGCGGGCTGACGGTCGTGGTGTCGCTGCCCGCGTACAGCGTGGAGTTCGAAGAAGAGGGGGTGCGATGAGCGACCCGGGTGCCACCGTGCTGGTGGTGGACGACGAGCCGCAGATCGTGCGGGCACTGCGGATCAACCTGACCGCCCGCGGCTACAAGGTGATCACCGCGCACGACGGCACGGCCGCGTTGAAAGCGGTGGCCGAAACCAAGCCGGACGTGGTGGTGCTGGACCTCGGCCTGCCGGACCTGGACGGCACGGAGGTGATCGCGGGCCTGCGCGGCTGGACGACCGTCCCGATCATCGTGCTGTCCGCGCGCGGAGACTCGGCGGACAAGGTCGAGGCCCTCGACGCGGGCGCCGACGACTACGTGACGAAACCGTTCGGCATGGACGAGCTGCTCGCCCGCCTGCGCGCGGCGGTCCGCCGTTCGGCGGTGGCGGGCGCGGACGGCGCGGACGCGGTGGTGGACACGGCGTCGTTCAGCGTCGACCTGGCGGCGAAGAAGGTCCGCCGCCACGACGGCGTGGAGGTCCACCTGACGAAGACGGAGTGGGGCGTGCTGGAGCTGCTCGTCCGCAACCGCGGCCGGCTGGTGGCGCAGAAGCAGCTGCTGCACGAGGTGTGGGGCCCGTCGTACGAGACGGAGTCGCACTACCTGCGGGTGTACCTGGCCCAGCTGCGGCGCAAGCTGGAACGCGAGCCCTCCCGGCCGCGGCACCTGCTAACCGAACCGGGGATGGGGTACCGCTTCGAGGTCTGACCCGGTGGGTACCCCGTCGGCGTGACGGAGGGGCGATTGCCGGCGAGGGTGGCCTTGTCCCTGGCGCTGCTGTGGACCGTGATCACGGTCGCCGCCGTCGTCCTCGCCCTCGGCGGGGAAGCGACGGGGTGGCGGGAAGCGCTCCGGTTCGGGTGGGCGGTCGCCGGGGCACTGGCGGCCGCGTTCTACTGGCTCCGCTACTTCCGGGCACGCCGGAGCCGGGACGAGGTCTAGCCGGGGCCCGGGCTGGGTACTTCCCGGGCATGGACGGGTCGAAAACGTGGTTGCTCGGCGGTGAGCGCATCCCGCCGGTGCTCGTGCTGACGCTGGCGGTGGGCGCGACCTTCGGCGCCCTCGGCTGGCTCTTCACCGCCTTCGAGGCCGGCACCGGCTGGGCGACGTGGCTGCGCGTCGCGGCGGTCGGCGCCGGGGCCCTGCTGACGGTCTACCTGTGGGCGCTGGTCGCCCACCTGGTGCGGCGCCGGTGACCGGAACTCCGGCGCGACACACCCGGAGGGCCCTCGCCGGGCGCCTGCTCCTGCTGTCGGTGGCGGCCTACCTGGCCGGCGTCGGGATCGCTGCCGCCTTCGGCCGGCCGGCTCCCTGGGTCTCCGGCATCGTTGCGCTCGGGCCGGTGCTGGGCGGGGTGGCCGGAGGTGCTCTGGCCCGCCGGTCCCGGGGGACGTCCTAGAACCAGAAGGTCGGCTGGTCGATCCCGAACCGCAGCTTCGCGTACCGCTTGGACGCCGCCGCGGAGAAGTAGATGTGCTGGGCCGCCGCGTGGAGGTCGCGGAAGCAGCGCTGCATCGGCTGGTCCGCGTGCAGCGCGCCCGCCCCCGCGTAGCCGAAGGCGATGTTCACCGCGCTCAGCGAAGCGCGCATCGCCTGCTGCGTCGCCAGCAGGAACTGCCCGCGCTGCCGGACGCCCGGGACGTCACCCGCGCACGCCGTCTCCCACAGCTCGCCGAGCGCCTCGAAGACGAACGCCCGCGCCGACCGCAGCCGCCCTTCGGCGCGGGTCAGGGCGATCTGGACGTCACCGTCTTCGGCGATCGGGCCCGGGCCCGGCGGGCGGAACTTGGCCGGCGCGAACGTCGTGAACTCGTCCAGCGCGCGCCGGGCGATGCCGAGCGGGACGCCCGCCATCAGCGTGCCCACGAACGTGAAGAACGGGAACCGCCACAGCGGCCCGTCGTGGCACGCCGGGTTCGTGAACGGCGAGATCGTGTGTTCCCCGCGCACGACCGTGTCGATCTCGACGTCGTGGCTGCCGGTGCCGCGCAAGCCGGTGACGTCCCAGTTCTCGACCACCCGCACCGCGGCCGCCGGCACCACGGCGAGCCGCCAGTCCCGCGGGTCGCCGCCGGCGAAGGCGCCGTTGAAGAACAGGTCCGTGTGCGGGCTGCCGCTGCAGAACCCCCACTTCCCGGCCAGCGTGAACGTGCTGTCGCCGTCCGGGGTGAGGCGGCCCATCGGCGCGAACACGCCGCCGCCGATGGGTTCCGGGGTGCCGGCCACGAGGTCTGCCGCGACGGCCGGGTCCAGCCAGGCGAGGAACGCCGAGCCGTTGCCGATGGTGATCGTCCAGCCCGCCGAGCCGTCCGCGCGGGAAAGCTCCTCGACCACCTCGACGATCCTGGCCGGCGGCAGCTCCTGCCCGCCGAGCCCGCGCGGCGTCGCCAGCCGGAAGAGCCCGGCTTCGCGGGCCCGCTCGACCAGGTCCCGGGGGAGGGTCTGGAGCTGCTCGGCTTCGACGGCCCGCGCGCTCAGCTCGGGCGCGAGCTCCCGCGCGGCGGTGACGGCGTCGGTCGTGGCTTGTTCCATCATGGTCAGCGCCCCCTCAGGGTGTCATGATAGATGCGGTTCTATTCGATAGAGGAGTCTCTACCTAAATGGCCGGCCCTGTCAAGCGTCGTTACGACACCTCGCGGCGTCAGGAGCAGGCGCGCGAGAACCGTCGCCGGATCCTGGCGGCGGCGGCGGAGCTGTTCCGCGAGAAGGGGTACACGGGCACGGCGATGCCCGAGGTGGCGAAGGCGGCGGGCGTGGCCGTGCAGACCGTCTACAAGGCGTTCGCCAACAAGGCGACGCTGCTCAAGGCCGTCTTCGACGTGACGGTCGCGGGCGACGACGAGGACGTCCCCATCATCGGCCGCGACTTCATCGCCGACATCCGGGCCGAGCCGGACGCGGTGCGGAAGATCGAGCTGTACCTCGACCACCTGGTGGGTGTCGCGCCGTCGGTGTTCCCGGTGCAGCTGCTGGCCCGCGACGCGGCCGCCGCCGACCCCGCGGCCGCCGAGGTGTGGGCCCGGATGCGGCAGGAGATGCTGACGGCGATGACGTACTTCTCGGCGGAGCTGCTGGGCACCGGGCAGGTCAAGCCGGGCCTGACCGCCGACGACGTCCGCGACGTCCTGTGGACCTACCACGGTCCCGAGCAGTACGAGCTGCTCTGCCTGGAGCGCGGGTGGTCCGCGGAGCGCTACGGGAAGTTCCTGCGCGACGCGATGGTCGCGGCCGTCCTGGCCTAGGAATGCCGGAGGCCACCGCCGCGGCGGTGGCCTCCGGCATTCCTAGGCCAGGACGGCCGCGACCATCGCGTC
>NZ_MUMI01000149.1 GCF_002155975.1 Amycolatopsis kentuckyensis | reverse complement strand
GAGGCGTACGACGGCCGCCGGGCGGCGGCCGTCGTACGCCTCCAGCAGCATGTTCAGCAGGTGACCCACTTCGCCCGCGTCGAGCCGTCTCGGCGCCGGGCAGCGGGAGCGGCCCTCCTCCCGCTGCGGCACCTCCTCCGGACGGCCCGTCCGGCGCGGCACCTCGCAGTCGGCCAGCGTTCGCAACCGATGTTCCTCGGTCATTTCCTTCCCTCCCTGACTCGGCATTCGCTTAGAGGCAAGAACGGGCCGGAAAAGACCCGTGAATCGCTCGATCAGGGCGAGAACCGCCGAAATGTGGATTCCCGACGGCGGATCCGGTAAGCGGACCACTCTGCGCGACACGCTTCACCGCCCCGGCTATGGTGTGCCGGGTGCTGAAAGGGCTATTGGTCGATTTCGCCGGAGTTCTCACGGATCCCGACGCCGGCCGGTTCTACGACTACCTGGCGGCCGCGCGCGAACGCGGCATCCGCACCGCGCTGCTGTCCAACGCCCCCGGCGCGTCGGACGAGGTCAAGAACACCATGTTCGACTATTTCGACGCCCTGGTGTTTTCCGGTGAGGTCGGCGTGGCCAAACCGGACCCGGCCGTCTACCTGATCGCGGCCGAGCGGCTCGGGCTGCCGGTCACGCGCTGTGCGTTCGTCGACGACTCCGCGACGAACATCCGCGGCGCCGTCCAGGCGGGCATGGTCGGGGTGCACCACCGGTCGGTCAGCGAGACGCTGGACGAACTCGCGGTGCTGTTCCCCGCCGGGTGAGGGTCAGCGCGCGCGGCGGACCAGCTCGAACGACACCACCGCGGCGGCGGCCGAGACGTTCAGCGACTCGACGTCGCCCGGCATCGGGATCGACAGCCACTCCGTGACGAGCTCGCCGACGTCCGGCCCGACCCCGGCCGTCTCGCCGCCGAGGACGAACGCCGCGCGCTGCGGCAGGTCCACGTCGAACACCGTCGTGCGAGCCGACGCGCCCAGCGCGTAGAGCCCGTAGCCGGCTTCGGTGAGCAGCTCCGCGGCCTCGCGCGCCGAGCCGCAGCGCAGCACCGGCGCGCGGAACGCCACCCCGGCCGACGCCTTGACCACCAGCGGGTCCAGCGCCGCGACGCCGCGCCGGGGCACGATCACGCCCTCCAGCCCGGCCGCGGTCGCCGTCCGCAGGATCATGCCGACGTTCGCCGGCGTGGTGATGCCGTCCAGCAGCAGCACCCGCGACGGCGGGCGCCGGTCGGCCAGCGCCGCGGAAAGCGCTCGCATCCGCGGGGCGACGACGTCGGCGAGCACGCCCTGGTCCTGCTTGCCGTTGCCGGCGAGCACCTTGACCCGATGGGCGCTGGCGCGCTGCACCGGCACGCCGGCGTCCTTCGCCGCGCGCTGGATCTCGGCCGCGCCGGGGCCGCGGGCGGTGTCGGCGAGGATCACCTTGTCCACGCGCAGGCCGTCGTCCGCCAGCGCCTCGAGCACCGGCTTCCGGCCGTACACGGTCAGGAAGCGGTCCTTCGGCGAGATTGTCGACTCATCACCCACACCCAGCAGTCTCGCATTGTGTAAGGATCGCCCCATGCCCGACCGCCTTTCCGCGCTGGATGCCTCGTTCCTGTACGTCGAGGACCACGCGACCCCGATGCACGTCGGCGGCGTGGCGATCTTCGAGCGGCCGCGCTCCGGCTTCGGCCACACCCAGCTGGTCGACCTGATCGGCGGGCGGCTGGCGTACCTGCCGCGGTACCGGCAGCGCGTGCTGGAGGTGCCGGGCCACCTGGCGCGCCCGGTGTGGGTGGACGACGTCGACTTCGACCTGAACTACCACGTCCGGCGCTCGGCGCTGCCCCAGCCGGGCAGCGACGAGCAGCTGTTCGACCTGGTCGCGCGCCTGATGTCGCGCCGGCTGGCACCGGAACGGCCGCTCTGGGAGGCGTACTTCATCGAGGGGCTGGCCGGCGACCGGGTGGCCCTGGTCACGAAGACCCACCAGTCCGTTGTGGACGGTGTCGGCACGATCGACCTCGGCCAGCTCATCCTCGACCCGGTGCCGGCCGAGCCGGAGCCGTTCGAGGACACCTGGACGCCGCGCCGCGAGCCGAGCCGCACCCAGCTGGTGCTGGACGCGATCAGCGAGGGCGTCCAGCGGCCGGGCGAGGTGGTGGAGAACGTCCGGTCGGCGGCGAACGACGCGTTCGCGACCGCGGGCAAGTTCGCCGAGACCGTCGGCGGGGTGGCGTCGACGCTGCGCACGCTGGTGAGCCCGGCGCCGCCGGGGCCGCTGAACGTCCGGGTGTCCGGTGGTCGCGTGTTCTCGGTCGTGCGGACGCGGCTGGAGGACTTCCGCAAGATCCGCGCGGCGCACGGCGGCACGGTCAACGACGTCGTCCTCGCGGCCATCACGGGGGCGCTGCGCGAATGGCTGCTTTCGCGCGAGGTCCAGCTGACGCCGAACACGACGATCCGCGCGCTGGTGCCGCTGGCGGTCCGCGACGCCGAGACGCCCGCGTACTCGACGCCGGGGCTGGTCGGCAACCAGGTGGCGGCGTACCTGGTGGACCTGCCGGTGGGTGAGCCGAACCCGGTCCTGCGGCTCCAGCACATCGGCCACGCGATGGCCGAGCACCTCGATTCGGGCCGTTCGGTGGCGGCCCGCGGCCTGCTCAAGGTCGGCGGCTTCGCTCCGGCTACGCTCCATTCGCTCGGCGCGCGAGCGGCGGGGTCGCTGTCCGGGCGCATCTTCAACGTCATGGTGACCAATTCACCGGGCCCCCAGGTGCCGATGTACGCGGGAGAGGCCAGACTGGTCGAGATGTTCCCGGTGATGCCGCTGATGCGCACCCAGGCGCTGGCGATCGGGGTGACGTCCTACCACGGCGGCGTCTACTTCGGACTGAACGGCGACCGCAAGGCCGCGTTCGACGTCGACCTGGTCGCCGGGATGATCGAAGAGTCCCTGGAAGAGCTGAAGGGTGCGCACTGGTGAGGGTCTATCTGCCTGCGACCATCGCGATGCTTCGCGACCTCGAGACATCGGGGGAGTTCCGCGCCCGCAGCGGAACGGCGTTCGCGCTGACACCCGCGTTGCGCGAGGCGTACGTGAGCGGGTCCGACGAGGAGCTGGAGTACGCGGCGTTGCTGGACGCGGCCCGGGCCTCGTTGCGCCTGATCGCGGCGGAGGAGAAGGGCGAGCCGCGCCGGGTGGTGGTGTCGGCGGACGTCGAGGGCGTGACGTTGCGGCCGGACCTGGACGCGCCGGTGGTCCGCATCGGCGGCCCGATCCCCCTGTCGGCAGTGGCGGCGATCCACGTGGACGCCCCGGAAGCGGCCGAGGCGGTATCCGCCGCGGCGGCGGTGATCGACGCGGCGGACCTGGGAGACCCGGACGCGGAGTTCACGCTGGGGGACGCCGAGGATCACGAGCTGGCCTGGTACGCGCCGCAGGAGCTGCCGTTCCTGCTGGAGCTGCTCTGAGTTGTCCTCAATGGTGGTCGCCTGTGGACAACCGGCCTTGAGCCGCGGCTGACGAGGACGGCATGCGCAAACGGGACTCGGTCGGGTTCATGGTGGGTGCGGTTGCGCAGCATCGCGAACAGGACGTGGCAGCGGCGCCGGGCCAGGCAGATCAACGCAGCGTTGTGCTTGCCCCCGGCTCTCTTCCTGTCGTAGTAAGCCCGGCTGGTCGGGTCTGCCAGAGCGGCGAACGCGGCGAGGAAGAACGCGCGGTTCAGGGCTCGGTTGCGCGTGGGCGGCCATGGGGTCCTGCCGAGGGGCCCTGGGTGCTGCCAAGGAGGCGGGGCCGGCCGCGGTCATCACCCCACCTCGCCCGCAGGCGGCGGCTGGATGTCCACCGGGGTGCCCCAGTCCGAATACCGCGTCGTGATGCGTGCCTCGGAGCCCGGGAGGATCGGGGACAGGTCCAGCACGATCTGCACCGGCCGGTGTGCCTCGTCGAGCCACAGCTCCACCGGGAACTTGCCGCCCACCCGGCCCGCCGCGTCCGCGGGCAGTCCCGCCGGCAGGTCCGGGCCCAGGCGGGCCAAATCCAGGTCGACGCGGTAGTGCTCCGCCGGCGCGCCGTTCAGCTGCCCCCGCTCGGCCGCGACGATCGTGCCCGCCGTGCGGATCTCGCCCAGCGTGTGCGCCGGGTCGTTCTGCTCGGTCAGCTGCGTCAGGCTGCCGCCGAGGACCTGGGAAAACGGGTCCGTCCCGTCCGCCGCCACCACGACCCACGGCTTCGCCGTGCCGAGCTCGTCGCGCGAGCCTTCCGGCACCTTCGCGTACAGCTTGCCGGCCACCTGCCGCAGCTCCACCGGCTCGCCGAGGAAGTCCGTCGTCATCACCTGGGCCGTGCCGCCCGCTCCGAACCGGGCCTGGCCCTGGCCCTTCGACCGGACCGAGCCGACCGCGACGTCCGTGCCGAACTTCGCCGAGCCGCCGGTCGTCGTGGCCGCCGTGGCCGCGTCCGCCAGAGCCCGTGCGTCGTCGAACGCCGGGCGTGGCGGTGGGGCGGAACACGCCCCGGCGAGCAGGGCGAACAGCAGCACCACGGCGGCTTTGCGCATGGCGCCAACAAAAACACAGCGGCTCCCCCGATCTCGTTCGGGGGAGCCGCCGCTACTCAGCGTCGTCCGGTCAGCGACCGGCCTTCTTGATCAGCTCGCCGAGGTCGACGACCTGGTCGGCCGGCGGGGCCGTCACGTCGACCTGGGTGCCCCAGTCGCTGTACTTCATCGTGAACTTCGCGTCGCCGGCCGGCGCGCCCAGCGCCTGCATCATCGGGCCCTGGTCCATGGTCACCTGCACCGGCAGGTTGTCCTTGTTCAGCCAGATCTCGGCCGGGAGCTTGATGTCCTTGCCCTTGAGCATGTCGGTGAGCTTTTCGCGCGCCGCGGCCGGGACCTGGCCGGTGAACTGGTCGATGGCCTTGGCGACGTCGAGTTCCACCTTGTAGTGGTTGACCTTCTGGCCGTTCAGCTCGGTCTGGTCGGACGAGATGATCCGGCCCGTCTTGGAGATCTGGTCGAGCATCTTGCTCGGGTCGCTCTGCTCCGCCGACTGCGAGAGCATGCCGCCCAGCGTCTGCGACAGCGGGTCGGTGCCGTCGGCCGAGATCTTGGCCCACGCCTTGTCCGTGCCCATCTGCTTCTGCTCTTCGGCGGGCAGCTTGATGTACATGACCTTGTCGACCATGCGCATCTCGGTGGTCTGGCCGGCCGCGGTGCTCGTCATCGAGAACTTGGTGTCCGCGCCGTCGAAGGCCATCGCGCCGTTCGCGGTCAAGGTCTGGCCGGCGGCGGAGCCCTCCATGGTGAACTTCGCCGACTTGGACTTCTCGGTGCCCTGCTTCGACGCCGACGCCAGCTGGATCGCGTCGGTGAACGGCGAAGCGAGGCCGTCGGTCTGGCTCTGGCCGCCCGCGGCGGCCGGCTCGGCGGTGCCGTTGGCGGAGTTGCCGCTGCACGCGGTCAGCGTGATTACCAGCGCCGCGCCCGCGGCGACCAGGGTGGTCTTGCGCATTGAGTTCCCCTCAGGATCGGATCTTCCGCTCGGGATATCGCCCGAACGGGCGAATGGTTACCGATGTGACGGTGACGATCGGCGATCGGTTCCGGGTTGTCTCAGGACTCGGTGTTGCGGGTCACATCGTGGCCGCCGCGCGACGCCAGCAGGCGCCGCAGCGAAGCGAGCCGCTCGGGGCTCGCCGTCCCTTCGGTGACGACGTCGTCGAGCGCGCAGTCCGGGTCCTCGGGCGCGCCCAGGTGCCCGCAGCCCGACGGGCACTCCTCGGCGGCCGCGGCGAACTCCTCGAAGGCGTCCACGATGTCGTCCGCGGTGACGTGGGCCAGCCCGAACGACCGCACGCCGGGGGTGTCGATCACCCAGCCGCCGTCCGGCAGCGGCAGCGCCACGGCCGCGACGGACGTGTGCCGCCCCTTGCCGACCGCGCTCACCACGCCGACGGCGAGCTCGGCGTCCGGGACCAGGCGGTTGACCAATGTCGACTTGCCGACACCGGAGTGGCCGACCAGCGCCGTCAGACGGTCTTTCAGCAGCTCGTCGAGGCCGTCGGGCTGTTCGTCGAACCGGCTGACGATCACCGGGACGTCGAGACCCGCGTAGCCCGCCAGCAGCTCGTCCGGGCTGGCCAGGTCGGCCTTCGTCAGGCACAGGACCGGCTCGACACCTCCCGCGTAGCAGGCGACGAGGCAGCGGTCGATGAAGCCGGTGCGCGGCGGCGGGTCGGCCAGCGCGGTGACGATCAGCAGGCGCTCGGCGTTCGCGACGACCAGTCGCTCGAACGGGTCGGTGTCGTCGGCCGTGCGCAGCAGGGAGCTGGTGCGCTCGTCGACCCGGACGATCCGCGCGAGGGTGTCCGGCTTGCCGGAAACGTCCCCGACGATGCCGACCCGGTCGCCGACGACCACCGGGGTGCGGCCCATCTCGCGGGCGCGCATGGCGGTGATCACGCGGGCCGGATCGGCGTCGATCGCGCAGGTCCAGCGGCCGCGGTCCTTGCCGATGACCATGGCGGTGACGGCGTCGGCGTGCTCGGGACGGCGCTTGCTGCGGGGCCGGGTGCCCTTGCCCGGACGCACGCGGACGTCGGACTCGTCCAGCTTGCTCCAGTCGTTGCGCGCCAAACCCGTGGTCCTCTCGTGTGCCGGTGCCCACCCGAATGATCCCACGTCGCTCGCCACGGCCCTGGCCTGCGTGTAACGATGGCGTCCCGGACGTTTCCGGCACGAGGAGGTTGGCGCATGTGCGGCCGCTACGCCGCCACGAAGGACCCGGCGAAGCTGATCGAGGAGTTCGACGCGATCGACCTCACCGAGGGGCACGCGCGGGCGGATCACAACGTGGCGCCGACGAAGAACGTGGTCACGGTCGTGCAGCGGCACCCGCGTGACGAAGACGGCCAGGTCCTCGAGGAGGAGCCCGCCGAGCGCTCGCTGCGGATGATGAAGTGGGGCCTGGTGCCGTTCTGGGCCAAGGACCCGTCGGTCGGCTCGCGGATGATCAACACGCGCGCCGAGACGGCCGCCGAGAAGCCCGCCTTCCGCCGCGCGCTGGTGTCGCGCCGCTGCCTGGTGCCGGCCGACGGCTGGTTCGAGTGGCGCCGCACGGGCAAGGAGAAGGAGCCGTTCTACATGACGGCGCCCGACGATTCCTCGATCGCGTTCGGCGGGATCTGGGAGAGCTGGCGGCCGAAGGACGACGACAAGGCGTCGCCGCTGATCACGTTCTCGATCATCACGACCGACGCGGCCGGCCAGCTCACCGACGTCCACCACCGGATGCCGCTGATCGTGCCGCGCTCGCACTGGGACGGCTGGCTGGACCCGGACCGCGAAGACGTCACCGACCTGCTGGTGCCGACACCCGAGGACATCGTGGCGTCGCTGGAGCTGCGGCCGGTCTCGAGCAAGGTGAACAACGTCCGCAACAACGGGCCCGAGCTGCTGGAGCGGGTCGACCCGGCGCAGGAGAGCGCCCTGTTCGACGCGCCGAAGTCATGACGGCCATCCCGATCGAGACCGCCTACGGCCCGGCGCGGGTGTACCTGCACTGCGCCGAGGAGGGCGAAGCCGTGCTGATGCTCGGCCACGGCGCGGGCGGCGGGCTCGGGGCGAAGGACCTGGTGGCGGTGACGCGCGCGGCGCAGGCGGCGGACGTGCACGTGGCGCTGGTCGAGCAGCCGTACCGGGTGGCGGGCCGCCGCGCGCCGGCCCCGGCGAACCAGCTGGACACGGCGTGGCTGACGGTGGCGGACGAGCTTTCGGAGCGCTTCGACGGCCTGCCGTTCGTGTTCGGCGGCCGGTCGTCCGGGGCGCGGGTGGCCTGCCGGACGGCGTCGGCGGGCCAGGCGGTGGCGGTGCTGTGCCTCGCGTTCCCGGAGCACCCGCCGGGCCGGCCGGAGAAGACGCGCCAGCCGGAGTTCGACGCGGTCGAGGTGCCGACGCTGGTGATCCAGGGCGAACGCGACCCCTTCGGGCGGCCGAAGCCGGGACCGCACCAGGAGCTGGTGCTGGTGGACGGCGACCACAGCCTGGGCAAGGACCTGGAGACGATCTCCCGGGCGGCGACCGAATGGCTGTCCCGCGTGCTGAGGCCGCTGGCCTGACTCAGGCCCCGATCGGTGCCACCACCGCGCCGGTCAGCCGGATCAGCTCGGCCGGGGCCAGCTCCACTTCCAGCCCCCGCCGTCCGGCCGAGCAGAACACCGTCTCGAACTTCTCCGCGGACGCGTCGATCACCACCGGCAGCCGGCTCCGGTGGCCCAGCGGTGAGATCCCGCCCAGCACGTAGCCCGTCGCCCGCTGGGCCGCCGCCGGGTCGGCCATCTTCGCCTTCTTGCCCCCGGCCGCGGCCGCCAGCGCCTTCAGGTCCAGCTGACCGGTGACCGGAACCACCCCCACCACGAGCCGGCCGTCCACCTCCGCGACCAGCGTCTTGAACACGCGTGCCCGGTCCAGGCCGAGCGCCTCCACGGCCTCCAGCCCGTACGACTCCGCGCGCGGGTCGTGGTCGTAAGCGTGCAGCGTGTGCGCCACTTTCTGCTTCCCCAGCAGCGCCGTCGCCGGGGTGCCCTTGCCAGCCATGGCGGAAGTCTAGGGAATGCCCGGTTGCCCCGATCGGTTGTAGGGGAAGTGACACCAACGCTCGCCACCACACGCTCACGCAGCCGCCGCAGTACCTCGGCACCGGCGAACCGCGGCGTGCCCGGTCCCCGCGTAAACTCGGGTCCGCCGTATGCGCGCACGCGCATCGACGCCGAGCGGGAAGGGAACGGTTTGCCGAGCACGCAGAACTCAGCGCCGGAAGAAGCGACCGAGGCCGAGCGCGCCGAGCGCTTCGAGCGGGACGCGATGCCGCTGCTCGACCAGCTGTACTCGGCCGCGATGCGGATGACCCGCAACCCCGCCGATGCCGAGGACCTGGTCCAGGAGACCTACCTGAAGGCGTACGCCGCCTTCGCGTCCTTCAAGGCCGGCACGAACCTCAAGGCCTGGATGTACCGCATCCTGACCAACACCTACATCAACGGCTACCGCAAGCGGCAGCGGCAGCCGGTGCAGGCGCCCACCGAGGAGATCACCGACTGGCAGATCGCCAAGGCGGAGAGCCACACCTCCAGCGGGCTGCGGTCGGCCGAGGTCGAGGCGATGGACAACCTGCCCGACACCGACGTCAAGGCCGCCCTGCAGAAGCTGCCCGAGGAGTTCCGGCTGGCCGTCTACCTGGCCGACGTCGAGGGCTTCGCGTACAAGGAGATCGCCGAGATCATGGACACGCCCATCGGCACCGTGATGTCCCGCCTGCACCGCGGCCGCGCCCAGCTGCGCGACCTGCTCGCCGACGTCGCGCGGGAGCGCGGCTTCATCCGCGGCGCCAAGGAGGAGGTGGCGGGGCGATGAACGACATGTGCGAGGGCGCGTCGGACAAGGTCCGCTGCGAAGAGGCGCTCGCCGACATCTACCTGCTGCTCGACCGCGAGTGCAGCCCCGAGCGGGACGCCGCGCTGCGCGCCCACATCGAGGACTGCCCGCCGTGCCTCGAGGAGTACGGCATCGACGAGCACATCAAGCAGCTGCTGGCCCGCAAGTGTGGCGGTGACCACGCCCCGGCCGAGCTGAAGAGCCGGCTGCGCGCGTCGATCCGCCAGACCGTCGCCTCGCGCGGCGGCGTCACCGTGGAACGCACCGAGATCACCCTCGAGCAGCGCTCCGAATAACGCGCCCGAGCACGACGAAGGCCCCCGCACCTCGGTGTGGGGGCCTTCGGTATGCCGAACGCTCAGGCGTTGGGCTTCTTGCCGTGGTTCGCGCCGTTCTTCTTCCGGTCGCGACGCTTGCGGGCGCGCTTCGACATGTTCACTCCTCGTCGTCAAAGCTGGTCAACCTCTCAAGTGTGTCATGACGTCACGCTCTGGTTTGATGGGGTGCGTGTCCACGCTCGCCGAACTGCTCGCCGACAACACCGGCCTGCCCGGGGAGGCGGCGGACCACCTGCAGACCGTCGTCGCCGAGTGGCAGCTGCTGGCCGACCTGTCCTTCGCGGACTTCCTGCTCTGGGTCCCGGTGACCGAGGAGCTGCAGCCGGACGGCGGCGACTTCGTCTGCGTCGCGCACGCGCGCCCGACGACGGCGCCGACCGCGCACCCCGAGGACGTCGTCGGCACGCGGTTCACGGTGCAGGAGCACCCGCAGCTGGCGAAGGCCATGCGCGAGGTGCGGATCTGCCGCGAGGAAGACCCGCACTGGTACCGCGACCTGCCGATGCGGCGTGAGGCGATCCCGGTGCGGTTCCACGACGAGGTCGTCGCCGTGATGAGCCGCGAGACGAACCTGGCCGCGCCGCGCGTGCCGTCGCCGTTGGAGATCGCGTACCTGGGCAGCGCCGGCGACCTGTGCCAGATGATCGTCGACGGCACGTTCCCGCCGAACGGCACCAACGCGACCGACACGCACACGTCGCCGCGCGTGGGTGACGGGCTGATCCGCCTCGACTCGAGCGGCACGGTGGTGTTCGCCAGCCCGAACGGCCTGTCCGCGTACCACCGGATGGGGCACGAGTCCGACCTGGTCGGGACGCGGTTGGCGCCGTTGACGCGGTCGCTGATCCGCGACCCGTTCGACGCGACCGAGGTGTCCCACCGGATCATCGAGGCCCTCGACGGGAAGCCGTCGAGCCGCACGGAGGCCGATTCGCGGCGCGGCGCCGTGGTGCTGTTCCGCGCGCTGCCGCTGCGGCCGGCCGGGCAGGCGGCGGGCGCGCTGGTGCTGGTCCGCGACGTCACCGAGGTGAAGCGGCGGGACCGGGCGCTGCTGTCGAAGGACGCGACGATCCGGGAGATCCACCACCGGGTGAAGAACAACCTGCAGACGGTGGCCGCGCTGCTGCGGCTGCAGTCCCGGCGGACGACGTCGGAGGAGGCGCGGCTCGCCCTGGCGGAGTCGGTGCGCCGGGTGACGTCGATCGCACTGGTGCACGAGGCGCTGTCGATTTCGGTCGACGAGCGCGTCGACCTCGACAAGCTGCTGGACAACGTGCTGCCGATGGTCGGCGAGGTCGCCACGGCGGAGTCGCAGGTCGGGCTGTCGCGGAAGGGCTCGTTCGGGGTGGTGGTCGCGGAGATCGCGACGCCGCTGGTGATGGTGCTGGCCGAGCTGGTGCAGAACGCGATCGAGCACGCGTTCCCGGCGGGCCGGCCGGGCAAGGTCGAGCTGATCGTGGAGCGTTCGGCCCGCTGGCTGGACGTCGTCATCCGCGACAACGGGCGTGGCCTGCCGTCGGGGTTCTCCCTGGAGCGTTCGGACGGGCTCGGCCTGCAGATCGTGCGGACACTGGTGGAGTCCGAGCTGCGGGGCTCGCTTTCGCTGCGGAAGGTGCGGACGGAGACGTCGTCGACCCGGGTGACGGGCACGGAAGCCGCCCTGCGCATCCCGCTGTCCCGCCGCCTCTGACCGGAGCCGTGTCGTCCCCTCAATCACGCGTGTCGTCCCTCTGAACACGCGAGTCGGCTTCTCCCTCACGCCCATGCGCTTCGGCCGTGTGATGGAGGGGTCGACTCGCGTGATTGAAGGGTCGACACGCGTGATGGGAGGGACGACACGATGAAGGCCCGGCACCAGGTGCGTGGTGCCGGGCCGTTCAGCGCTTGCGGGAGGACTTGAAGTCCCGGTGAGGTATCACCGCACCCGTCGCCAGGTGGTTTCGCCTCGGTTGTTAAGCTCAAGCCGGGTAGGTATCACCCCAGACGGCGTGGGCACGACAAATGCCCGCCGGGTGAAATTCCTGCTCGGCCTGGGTGGATCTCGAGAAACTTAGGCGTTGGTACGCGTGCCGATGTGCGTACGGCGGCGCTTGAGCGCGCGTCGCTCGTCCTCGCTCATGCCGCCCCACACACCCGCGTCCTGGCCGCTGGCCAGAGCCCAGGCCAAGCAGTCGGAAGCGGAGGGGCAGCGGTGGCACACGGCCTTCGCCTGAGCTACCTGCGACAGAGCAGGACCGCTGGTTCCCACCGGGAAGAACAGCTCGGGGTCCTCGTCTCGGCAGGCCGCGTCGTGGCGCCAGTCCATGTTCGTGAGCTCCTTCATATGGCGCGGGAGGGCCGCGCCACAGTCGTCAATGGCGGTCGTGTTCTTGGGTGCTTGTGAATGCTTTCACGAAGCACCGCTTTCGACAAGGGTTTCCGGAAGATCGGTGAGTCAGGTCACCCGGCCGAGCGACCCCTCTGACCTGCGGTTTCTCTCTGAAACAGCCGTCGTAAGGGAAGGCTGATGCGCTGAGTGGAGCTTCTCCGTCGACGAACGGCACCTGGCACTTATCCGCAGGCGATCAGCGGTCCCGTCGTCACACGATTACCGTGAGTGCATTCGGGACGCTGAAGAATTCCACGCGAGTCCGCTGGCCGACGAGGTCGCCGTCCACCTGGAAGTTTACCGGTTCAGCTGCGTCGATGCGGATCATCGGCAGGTCATCGTGACGCACGAGACGCCGGCCGCGCTGGTTGCTCTTCGTAGTCAAAGCTTGGCGTACATGCTTGAACACGGTGGGCAACCCCAGACCGCTCAGCGCGAACAAACCCAATCCCGTCTCGAACGAGCAACCCGGATTGAGGTGGACGGCTCGCTCGCCCAGGTAACTCCACGGATCGGTGTTCGACACGAAAGCGGTCAACGCCTCGATCGGGTCCTCCCCGGGGACGCGGATCGTGAGGGCCGGCCGGCCCAGCGGCGGGCGGAAGTAGGAGCGGACGGCGGCCCTGAGGTACAGAGAGGCCGTCGTCTGCTTGCCGCGGCGCTTGGCGACCCGGCCGACGACGTCGGCGTCCCAGCCGAGACCGGCGTTGAAGGTGAACCAGTGCCCGTCGGCCAGGCCGAGCCCGACCCGGCGCGAGCGGTCGTTCTCCAGCGCGTTGAGCAGCTGGTGGGTGGCCTCGAAGGAGTCCGCGGAGATGCCGAGGGCGCGCGCGAACACGTTGGCCGAGCCGCCCGGGACGACGCCGAGGGCGGGCACCTGGCCGATTTCGGACGGATCTCCGTCGGAATCGGCCAGCAGGCCGTTGACGACCTCGTTGACCGTGCCGTCGCCGCCGTGGGCCACGACCAGGTCGATGCCGTCCCGCGCGGCCGAGCGCGCGACGGCCATCGCGTGGCCGCGGTAGTCCGTCTCGACCACGTCGAGCTTGACCTGGCTGGCGAGCGCGTGCGCCAGCACGTCCCGGCCACCCGCGGTGGTCGAGGTGGCCTGGGGGTTCACCACGAGGATTGCGCGCATTACCGCAGAGTAAGTGACTTCCGGCGGCCCGAGAACCTTCCGGCGCCGCATGGTGACGGGCGCAACCCCGGGGAACAGCACCTGCGAGACCCTGTGCCGGGCGGTCCTCCTTCACGCGCGAGTGTCCGCTCGTCGTGACAAGTGCACCCGGGCCGACCGCCCGCTCATCGACGACATCTTGATTTTCGACGCCCGGGCGGTCCCGCGAAAACGGCCGACCGGGTGGCATACGATCGAAAGAGCTCACGCACGGTGACCCGCCCTGGTCGGGTCCACTGTGCTCGTCGCGAAAACCTGTGTTTGCCGAAACCGGAAGGCCGCCGCAGTGAAGCTCTCGCCCGCTCCCCGTGAGGTCCGGCTGGCCGGTGTGGTCACCGCGGTGCCGTCGCTCGCCCTGCTGGTGTTCGGGGTGGTCGTGCTGGTGAACGGCCTGGGGTCGCCCGCGCAGCCGGGCAACAACGTCTTCGTCGAGTCGGGCACGTTCGTCGTGGTGGCGCTGGCGTTCCTGGCGGCGTCGGCCGGGCTCGTGCTCGGCCAGACGTGGGCGCGCTCGCCCGGGGTGGTGATCGCGCTGATCGTGGTCGGACTCGGCTGGTACCTGCTGGGCCCGTCCGGCGAGCCGCTGTGGGGCGTCCCGATCGCGCTGCTGGGCATCGCGGCCCTGGTCCTGCTGTTCCGCCGCCCGTCCCGGGCCTGGGCACTGGGCCTGCGCGAGGGCGAGACGGAGACCGAGGCCGCCGAACGCGGCGGGCTGGCGGGCCGCCGCGCCGAGCGCGAAGGCCACGAAGAGGACTGAACCCGGATCCGGCGTGTTCAGACCCGCAACCGGCGTGATTGAGCCCGGAACTCGCGTGATCGGGGCCGGAACTCGCGTGATTGGAGACGTGACTCGCGAGATCCGGCTTCAATCACGCGAGATCCGGGTCTGATCACGCGAGATCCGGGTGGGATCACGTGGGATCCGGGTCTGATCACGTGGGTTATGCCTGGGCGGCCAGGGCCTTGAGGGGTTCGTCGGTGAGGCGGTTCACTGTCCACTCGTCCATCGGGACCGCGCCCAGGGCCTTGTAGAACTCCGTGGCCGGGTTCCAGTCCAGGACCGACCACTCGAGCCGGGCGTAGCCGTTCGCGACGCACTCCGCCGCCAGCGCCGCCAGCAGGGCCTTGCCCAGGCCCGAACCGCGCTGGGACGCCCGGACGTACAGGTCCTCCAGGTAGATCCCGTGCACCCCGCGCCAGGTCGAGTAGTTCAGGAACCAGACCGCGAAGCCGACGATCTCGCCGTCCACTTCGGCCACGTGCCCGAACAGCTTCGGCGCCTCGCCGAACAGCGCGTCGTGCAGCTGCGCCGGTGTCAGGTGGCACTCGTCCGGCGCGCGCTCGTATTCAGCGAGCTCGTAGGCCAGGCCGACCGCCGCTTCGACGTCCGAAGGGCGGATCCGGCGGATGCGGTCGTCGGGCACGTCAGTCCTCCGCGGGCAGCAGGTTGAGGTGTTCGATCTGGGGTTCGCCGCGCTCGTCGCCGAGCACCGCGATGCCGGCCGCGTCGAGTCCGAAGTGGACGCCGGCGGTGGCGGGCAGGCCGAGCCAGCGGGCCACGAGCACGCGGCTGAAGTGGCCGTGTCCCACCAGGACGACGTCACCGGCCTCGATTTCACGCCGGGCGCGCTCCAGCACGCGGTCCGCGCGGGCCGAGACGTCCGAAGCGCTTTCGCCGCCGGGGCTCGGGTGGGTCCACACCGTCCAGCCGGGCACGGTTTCCCGGATCTGCGGCGTGGTGATGCCTTCGTATTCGCCGTAGTCCCACTCGGCGAGGTCCTCGGTGACTTCGTCGACGCGCAGCCCGGCCAGCGCGGCCGTGCGCAGGGCCCGGGCCCGGGGGCTCGACAGCACCAGCGACGGGCCGCCCAGCAGGCTGCGGAGGGTCCCGCCCGCGGCCCGTGCCTGGCCTTCGCCTGCCGGTGTGAGCGGGATGTCCGTGCGGCCGGTGTGCCGCCCGTTCAGCGACCATTCGGTCTGCCCGTGCCGGAGGAGGAAGAGACGGTTGGTCACGCGGCCGAATATATCCGGCGGTTTGCGCGGCGGCTGGCCGTCTGCTTAGCTACTGAACGGTAGCTTAGCTCGAGGAGACCTCCATGTCCGTGACGCCGACGTTCGCGATGTGGCACAAGCTGGCCGGGAAGCCGGGTGGAAAACAGCTGTTCAGTGCCGCGATGTGCCTGCGGGTGCCGTACTTCCGCACGGTGCTGCCCTCGGTGCGCGAGCTGCGTCCCGGCCACTGTGAGGTGACCGCACCGAAGTGGTGGGGTGTGCACAACCACATCCGCACCTTCCACGCGATCGCCGCCTGCAACCTCGCCGAGATCGCGATGGGCATGCTCGCCGAGGCGACCGTCCCCACCACGCACCGCTGGCTGCCGAAGGGCATGAGCGTCCAGTACGTCGCGAAGGCCGGCACGGGCCTGCGCGCGGTAGCGGCGCTGCCCGAGCTGCCGGAGTTCGGTGACCAGGGCTTCGACCTCGACGTCCCGGTGACCATTTCGGACACGAACGGCAAGCCCGTGGTCACCGGGACGATCACCATCTGGGTGACGCCGAAGAAGCGTTAGAGCTGCTTGTACTGCACGTACGTCGTCTGGTGGAAAACGGACGGCGACGGCAGTCCCAGCTTCCGGTCCACGAGCTTGCCGAGCGGGCCGCAGCCCTGCGTTGCCGGGAGCGCCAGGTCCGGGTCGACGACGCCGAAGTGGAACGTCGGCGGGTTCTTGGACAGCACCGTCGGCGGCAGCGCCGGGTCGTCGTGGACGACGGTGTGCAGCGGCGCGGCCGCCGAGCCGATGCTGCATTCCTTGCGCAGCAACGGGTGCCGCAGCACGGCGTAGACGTCGAGCTCACCGCGGCGCTCGTCGTTGCCCTGGAAGTCCGAATGGCCGCCGTAGCGCAGCTGGAGCGTCGTGCCGGCCAGGCCGGGCACGCGCACCGGCTCGTGCCGCAGCTCGCCGAACGCCTGCGCATACTGCCCGTTCACCCGGCCCTCGCTGAACGTCAGCCGCAGCTCGCCCAGCGGGATCTCCTGGGTGCCGATCGTCAGCTTTCCCTGCGAGACGAAGGCTTCGCAGCGCCACGTGCCCGGATCGGCGTTCGCGGGCGGTGCCGGGCAGCCGGTGAAGTCGAACGCCGGGAGTTCGTCCGCGGACGCGGTTCCCGGCAGCAAAGCCAATGCGGCCGCGGCCGCCCCCAGTGCGAGAAGTTTCATGGCGGTGAGCCTGCTCGCGTTGCCCCGCCGGGACATCCGGGATGGTCCCCAGGGCGGCCCCGGGATTCGTCAGGGATCGAGCCGGGCCAGCGCGTCGACGAAACCGTCGTCGGTGGCCGCGAAGAACTCGGCGTCCGCGGACTCGACGTCCTTCAGCGCCTTCGCGACCAGTTCGAGGCCGGCCGGGGTGACTTCGAGGCGCTTCGCGCGGGCGTCGGCCGGGTCGTCGGCGCGCGCCAGCAGGCCGCGGTCGGCGAGCTTGCGGACGACCTGGCTGGTCATCATCGTGTCGGTGCCGGCCTGGTCGGCGAGCTGCCGCTGGGTGGGTGGCTCGCCCGAGCGGGTGAGCCACCACGTCGTCGTCAGCAGCACGAACTGGACGTGCGTGAGGTCGTGCGGGGCCAGCGCGGCCCGCATCGCCCGCTGCCAGGCCAGCGTCACGCGCCACAGCAGGAAGCCGGGGCTGCGCTCCGGGCCGGGCAGGCGGGACTCGGGGGCAGTCATACTCGTGAGCTTGCCTCAGCCAGCCGGGCCAGCGCGCGCATGGCGTCCGGGGTGTCTTCGGTCACCTGGGGGCCGAAGCCCTCGGGGCCGTCGATGGTGACGCGGTAGGTGATCCGCGTGCCGCCGTCGACGTCGGCCAGCACGTGCTCGAACCGCAGGTGTGCGTCCGGCAGCCGCGTCTCGTCGGTGAAGCTCCGGCCCTCGGTGACCTCGGTGAGGGTGAACGGGATCGGCGGCATGCCGTCCATCGTCATCGTGCCGCCGGATCCGGCGGCGAACGGGCCGTCGAGGACCACCGACCGGACGCCCTCGTCCCACTCCGGCCAGCGGGTGGTGTCGGCCCAGAGCGGCCAGATCGCGGCGGCGGGAGCGGTGGAGGTCTCGCTGTGCTCGTACTCGTAAAGTGCCATGCAGGCAGACTATATGCGCGCTTACTAAATGCGCAAGCGGCCGGGCGGCCGGGAGCGGTGGGTGGTGGTCAGTGCGCCGAGCGCAGCTTGTCGTAGTAGGCGACGCAGTCGGCGTACATCGGCAGCAGGCCCTGGGCCTCGGCTTCGGCCAGGGTCGGCGCGGTGCGGTCCTTGTCGGACAGGACCTGCTCGATGCCCGCGGGCCAGGGCAGGTCCAGGGCGGGGTCGAGCGGGGTGATGCCGTGCTCGCCACCCGGGTTGTACGGCTCCGAGCAGAAGTACGACATCACCGTGTCGTCTTCCAGGGCGACGAAGCCGTGACCGAGGCCTTCGGCGAGGTACATCGCGCGGAACTCCCGCGAGTCGAGCACGACCGAGTCCCACTGGCCGAAGGTCGGCGATCCGACGCGGATGTCGACGACGACGTCGAGCAGCGAGCCGCGCGGGCAGTAGATGTACTTGGCCTGGCCCGGCGGGGTGTCGGCAAAGTGGATGCCGCGGATCGTGCCGCGCCGGGACACGCTGTGGTTCGCCTGGCCGAGCCGCAGCGGGTGGCCGACCGCCGCGCGGAAGACGTCTTCCTGGAAGGGGGCGACGAACAGGCCCCGGTCGTCGGGGAACGCCCGGGGGGAGAACTCGAAGGCGTCCGGGACGCTCAGCCGGCGGAATTGCATGCGGTCAGCTTATCGGGCGCCAACAAAACCGGACGGACGTCTTGGGAATTGCCGCGAAATCGGCGCCGGTGTGACATCAACCGCACCGAGGGGTCACCGGCGGCGGGGGACCTGTCACAATGAACGAACCGCCGCGTCCGCGGCCATCGCCAGACCCACGGCACCGATGGCCGACGTGACGCCTCGCCGACAGGCCGGCGCTACCGCGCTGGGCTGCCGTGCCGGGATCCCCCACGGTTTCCCCCTGCGGACCGTGGTCCCAGCCCGCATGCCCAGGAGAAATTCCAGTGACCCAAGTCAGAACCGCGAGTTCCGTCATTCCCACTGGGGGAATGACGGAAACGACGACAGGAAACCCCATGACCGACCCCACCGGCGCCGTCGCGCCGGTCACCGACGAAGAGATCTTCACCGGGCACGAGGGCGGCAAGCTCTCGGTGGCGGCCACCCGCCCGATTTCCAGCCCGCGTGACCTTTCGATCGCGTACACCCCCGGTGTGGCGAAGGTGAGCCGCGCGATCGCCGAGGACGCGGCCAAGGCCAAGCGCTACACGTGGGCGGACCGGCTGGTCGTCGTGGTCAGCGACGGGACGGCGGTGCTCGGCCTCGGCGACATCGGCGCCAGCGCGTCGCTGCCGGTCATGGAGGGCAAGTCGGTGCTCTTCAAGACCTTCGGCGGGCTCGACTCGATCCCGCTGGTGCTGGACACGACCGACGTCGACGAGATCGTCGAGACGCTGGTGCGGCTGCGGCCCTCGTTCGGGGCCGTCAACCTGGAGGATGTCTCCGCGCCGCGGTGCTTCGAGCTGGAGGACAAGCTCAAGGAAGCCCTGGACTGCCCGGTCATGCACGACGACCAGCACGGCACGGCGATCGTGACGCTGGCCGCCCTGCGCGGCGCCAACCTGGTCCTCGACCGGGCGATCGCCGACCAGCGCGTGGTCGTCTCCGGCGCGGGTGCGGCGGGCGTGGCCTGCGCGAAGATCCTCCAGGAAGCCGGCATCGGCGACGTCACGGTGCTCGACTCCCGCGGCATCATCCACGCCGGCCGGGACGGCCTGAACCCGGTCAAGGAGCGCTTGGCCGCGACGACGAACAAGGCGGGCCTGCGCGGCGGGCTGGCGGAGGCGCTGGAAGGCGCGGACGTGTTCCTCGGCCTGTCGGGCGCGACGATCGACGAGTCGCTGCTGGGCCGGATGGCAGGCGGCGGCATCGTGTTCGCGCTGTCCAACCCGGACCCGGAGGTGCACCCGGAGGCGGCCGCGCGGTACGCCTCGATCGTGGCCACCGGGCGGAGCGACTTCCCCAACCAGATCAACAACGTGCTGGCGTTCCCGGGCGTCTTCCGCGGTGCGCTCGACTCGGGCGCGCGGGCGATCACGGAGAACATGAAGCTGGCGGCCGCCGAGGCGATCGTGTCGGTGGCGATGGACGACCTGGGCCCGGACCGGATCGTGCCCAGCCCGCTCGACCCGCGCGTGGCCCCGGAGGTCGCGGCCGCGGTCGCGAAGGCGGCGGAAGCCGACGGCGTCACCGACTGACAGTCACTCTCAAAAGCGCAACTTTCCCTGGGAAAGTTCGCTCTCGAGCCCCCGGAAGCGGCACTTTCCCTGCGAAAGTGCCGCTTCCGGCGCGTTCAGTGGAGGAGGGCGGGGAGGCGGTGCCGGGGGACGTCGACCAGGCGCAGGTCCGTGAGGTCCGCGGGGACGTCGAGGGCGACGTTCGCGAGGCGGGCGTGGGCGCGGGTCAGGACCTCGTCCTGGTGCTCCACCGCCTCCGCGACCACCACGGCGTGGCGGTTGTCCGGCGTGCTCCGCAGGTACCGCAGCGCGTACTTCCCCCGGACGAGTGACGCGAGCGCCTCCTGGGACGCCTGGTCCGCCAGGTCCGGGTGCGCGTTCGGCAGCAGCAGCGCCAGCCGCCGGGCGTTCGTGCCCAGCAGCGTCCGCAGCAGCCAGGGGCCCGGGTCGGCCGAGAGGTCCATCGCGACCGCGTCGCCCTCGGGGCCGGAGATCGACCAGTCCACCGGCCGCGACTCCAGCGCGAGGCCGCCCGCGCCGGCGATCTCCTTCAGCTTCTCCAGCAACGCCGGTTTCGTCCCGGCCGCCTCCACCGACTGCGGCCCGTGCGTGTAGATCGCCTTGCCGCTGCGCATCTTCCTGGCCTTCGCCGTCGGCTGGCAGACGTACAGGTCCGCCGCGCTGCCGATCGCCTGCGCCCCGAAGTACCGGTTGAAGCCCGGCAGGATCGCCTCGAACGTCAGCCCGAGCGTCGCCAGCGAGCGCTGCACCTGCGCACCCAGCGCCGGGTGACGCGGGCTGTAGCCGTACGCCAGCAGCAGCCGTCCCTCGCTCGGCTCGCGCAGCGCCTGCACCCCGCGTGCGGCGAACAACCCCATGCCTTCGGGCGTGTACGGCGGATCGCTGAACACGAGGTCGAAGCCGCTCGAGAGCGAGGGCGGCAGGCCGACGCGCAGGTCCGCGTGCGCGGTCCGGATCTCACGGCCGCCGCGGTCGTCGAGGTAGGCGAGCACGCGCTCGTCCAGGTCGACGACCGTCAGCGCCGCCGACGGGCAGACCGCCCGCACCGCCAGCGACGTCAGGTCGTGGTCGCCGAGGAACAGCAGGCGCGCCGAGGTGAGGTCGTACTGCGCGTCCAGCCAGAGCGCGCGGCGCAGCACGGTCTCCGGCGTGGCCTGCACGTGGTCGAGCGCGGCCAGCGGCGAGGGCACCTCGGCCACCCACTCGGCGACCTTCGGCAGCAGTTCGTGCGCCGCGACGGCTTCGTCGAGCGGGTCGGCGTAGCGCGGCGCGCGGTACTGCAGGTACGACGCCGCGACGCCGGGCGCGATGCGCAGGCGGTCGCCGCTGCGGTCCAGGTCGTCGCCGAGGGCGGCGAGGACGGCCTCCACGCTGCGTCGCGGGGCGGTGCTCAGGCGGACCAGCTCGCCGAGGTCGTGGTCACCGGTGCGCAGCAGGTCGAGGACGCGGTACAGCGGGCGGACGCCGACACCGTGCGCGGCGAGGACGTCGTCGAGGGCCTTCACGGGCTCTGAGCCTAGTCACCACGTGTCGGAACAGCGTGCCAACCACCGCTGACTCGGCTACGGTCGAATCCACCGGGACATGGGGAGTGGCAGTGACCATCGAATTCCGCGACGTGACCAAGCAGTATCCGGATGGGACGGTCGCCGTCGACAAGCTGAGCCTCACGGTCGAAGACGGCACGATCACCGTGTTCGTCGGCCCGTCCGGCTGCGGCAAGACGACGTCGCTGCGGATGATCAACCGGATGGTCGAGCCGACCGCCGGGCAGGTGCTGCTCGACGGCAAGGACGTCGCCGAGGGTGATCCGGCCCTGCTGCGCCGCGGCATCGGCTACGTCATCCAGCACGCCGGTCTCTTTCCACATCGGACGGTCCTGGACAACATCGCCACCGTGCCGCTGCTTTCGGGCTGGGACAAGGCGAAGGCGCGCAAGCGGGCCGCCGAACTGCTGGAGATCATCGGCCTGCCCGTGGAACTCGGCAAGCGCTACCCGGCCCAGCTTTCAGGTGGTCAGCAGCAGCGCGTCGGCGTCGCCCGCGCGCTCGCCGCGGACTCGCCGGTGCTGCTGATGGACGAGCCGTTCTCCGCGGTCGACCCGATCGTGCGCGAGGACCTGCAGAACGAGCTGCTGCGGCTGCAGTCGCAGCTGGGCAAGACGATCGTGTTCGTCACCCACGACATCGACGAGGCCGTCCGGCTCGGCGACAAGGTGGCCGTGATGCGCGTCGGCGGCAAGCTCGCCCAGTACGGCACGCCCGCCGACGTCCTGCGGCACCCGGTGGACGACTTCGTCGCCTCGTTCGTCGGCCGGGACCGCGGCTACCGCGGCCTGTCGTTCCTGTCGGCCGAAGGTGTCGAGGTCAAGGAGCTGGAGCTGGTCGAGATCGGCTCCGCCGTGCCGGCGAGCGACGGCTGGCGGCTCGCCGTGAACACCGAGAAGCAGCCCCGCGGCTGGCTCCGGCCGGGTTCCACAGTGGACGGACCGCTCGGTGAGGACGACCTCGTGGCCGGCGGGTCGCTCTGGGTGCGGGGGACGCCGATCCGCGGCGCGCTAGACGCGGCGCTGTCGTCGCCCGCCAGCCTCGGCGTGGTGGTCGACGAGGACCACCGGGTACTCGGCGCCGTGGTCGCGCGGCAGGTGCTGGACGTCATCGAGGGCACGCCCCAGGCGTCATGAGCTTTTTCGACGAGCTCGGGCGGTACCTGAGCAGCGCGAACAACCGCGTCCAGATCCTGGGTGACCTGGGCGACCACGTGTACCTGGCGCTGCTCCCGCTGGTCGTCGGGATCGTGCTGGCGATCGCGGCGGGCTGGCTCGGCCACCGCTGGCGGCCCGCGCGGCAGGTGCTGGTGGTGGTCGCGAACCTGCTCTACACGATCCCGTCGCTCGCGCTGTTCGTCGTCATCCCCGGCCTGATCGGGTCGAAGATCCTGGACAGCGTCAACGTCGTCGTCGCGCTGACCATCTACACCACGGCCCTGCTGGTCCGGCCGGTGCTCGACGCCCTCGACGCGGTGCCGCCGCCGGTGATCGCCGCCGCGACCGCCGTCGGGTACAAGCCGGTGCGGCGCTTCTTCGCCGTCGAACTGCCGCTGTCGGTGCCGGTGCTGGCGGCCGGCGTGCGGGTCGCGTCGGTGAGCAACATCAGCCTGGTCAGCGTCGGCGCGCTGATCGGCACCGGCGGCCTCGGCGTGCTGTTCACCGACGGCTTCCAGCGCGAGTACTTCTCGCCGATCGTGGTCGGCATCGTGCTGACCCTGCTGCTGGCGCTGGTCGTCGACCTCGTGCTGGTGGGCTCGCGAAACCTGCTGACGCCGTGGACCCGGGTGGGGGCGCCGTGATCACCGATCTCTTCCACTGGTTCGGCGACCCGGCGCACTGGTCCGGGCCCGACGGGGTCCCGCAGCGGCTGCTGGAACACCTCGGCTACACCGCGTTGTCGCTGGTGATCGCGCTGGTCATCGCGGTGCCGCTGGGCCTGTTCGTCGGCCACACCGGGCGCGGCGGTGTCGCGCTGGTGAGTGCCGGCAACGCCATTCGCGCGCTGCCGACGCTGGGGCTCGTCACGTTCCTGTTCCTGCTCTTCACCGAGAGCGTCACCTCGACGATCATCGGGCTCGTCGTGCTGGCCGTACCGCCGATCCTGGCCGGCACGTACGCCGGGCTGCAGGCGACCGACCACGGCGTGGTCGACGCCGCCGAGGGGGTCGGGATGACCGGCTGGCAGCGGCTGTGGCAGGTCGAGGTGCCGATCTCGCTGCCGCTGGTGCTCGGCGGCATCCGCAACGCCGTGCTCCAGCTGGTGGCGACCGCCGCGGTGGCCGCGTACGTCGGACTCGGTGGCCTGGGCCGGTTCCTGCTCGACGGACTGGCCATTTTGGACTATTCCGAGGTCATCGCGGGCGCGCTGCTGACGACGGCGCTGGCCATCGTCCTGGACCTGCTCTTTTCCCTGCTGAACCGCGCTCTGGTGCCCCGGGGTGTCCGGCTCGCGGCGGCCGTGAAGAAGGTGGCGGCGTGAAGCGGCTGGTCCTGCTGGTGGTTCTGGTGCTCGCGGCCGGCTGCGGCAACCCCCTGGCGGGCGGCGGCGAAGGCGGCACTTCGGGGGACATCATCATCGGGGCGTCCGACGTCGGGGAAAGCCTGCTGCTGGCCCAGATCTACGCCGGGGCGCTGCGGAACGCGGGGGCGGCGAACGTGACGGTGCGGCCGCCGGTGGGCAGCCGCGAGGTCGTCGTCAAGGCGCTGCAGGACAAGTCGCTGTCGGTGGTGCCGGACTACAGCGGGAACCTGTTGCGCTACTTCGACAAGGACACGACCGCGACGACGTCCCAGGACGTCTACGCGCAGCTGCGGCAGCAGCTCCCGCCCGGGTTCGAGGTGCTGGACCAGGCGCCGGCGGAGGACAAGGACCTGCTCGTCGTCGGGCCGCAGCTGGCGTCCTCGGGCGTGAAGACGTTCTCGGACCTGGGCCGGCGCTGCCGCGACCTGGTGTTCGGCGGGCCGGGCCAGTGGAGCAGCCGCTGGAAGGACAAGATCAAGACGTTGTACGGCTGCGAGTTCAAGGAGATCCGCACGACGGACACCGGCGGCCCGGTGACGGTGGCGGCGTTGAAGTCGGGCGACGTCCAGGTGGCGGACCTGTTCAGCACGTCGTCGACGATCGCGGCGAACGGGTTCGTGCCGCTGGTGGACGACAAGAACATGTTCCCGGCGCAGAACATCGTGCCGCTGGTGGCGCGGGGAACGCTGTCGCCTGCCGAGGTGGCGGCACTGAACCGCGTCTCGGCGGCGTTGACGACCCAGGAACTCACGCGGCTCAACGTCGAGTTCACCGAGGAGAAGCGGAATCCGCTGGACATCGCCGAGGACTTCCTCGCGCGGGCCTAGGGCGTGTCTGACAATGTCTTGGTCCAGGTGACCACCGCGTGCAGGACGACTGCTGATCGGTAGACGATGGCCAACTTGTCGTAGCGGGTAGCCAGGCCGCGCCATTGTTTGAGCAGGTTGAACCGGCGTTCAACGACGTTGCGGCCGCGGTAGTCCACCGCGTCGAATGCCGGTGGGCGGCCGCCGCGGGAACCGCGGCGTTTGCGGTGTCCCGCCTGATCGGCTGGTTCGGGGATCACGGCGGTGACTCCGCGGTCACGCAGGTGCCTGCGGATCGCCCGCGAGGAGTAGGCCTTGTCGCCGCGGACGCGGTCGGGCCGGGTGCGGGCCCGGCCACGTCCTGGCCGGCGGATTCGCAGGTGCCGCATGAGGTGCGGGAACATCGGCGCGTCACCGGCCTGGGCGGGGCCGACCAGAGCGGCCCGTGGTCGGCCGTTCCCGTCGACGAGTGGCGTGCTGATGCGCCCGCGCGATCGTCGAATCCACCGACACCGACCAGTCCACCAGTCCGGCCTCATCCGCTGCGCTCAGCAGGCGCTGCAGCACGGTGTCCCAGGTTCCGCCACCGGCCATTCGGCGATGCCAGGTCCAGATCGTCTGCCACGCACCGAACACCGCCGGCACATCCCGCCACGCAATCCCGCACCGATACCGGTAGATGATCCCCTCGACCATCGCCCGTGCGTCGGAGAACGGCCTGCCTCGCTTACCAGTCCGGACCGGCAGCAGGTCCTCGATCAACGCCCACTGATCGTCTGAAGCAACTGAAACCGCGACACGAACCAGCAGCATCCCGGCAACCCGCCGGGATGTTTGTCAGACACGCCCTAGCGCTACCGGTCGGCGGCCAGCTTGATGCCGAGGCCGATGAAGATCCCGCCGGTGGCGACCTCGATCCGCCGCTGGTTCTTCTTCTTGCGGACCCACCCGCCCACGCGGCCGGCGAGGACACCGACGGTGCCGTCGACCAGGAACTCGAACACGATCATGATCGCGCCCAGAACGGCGAACTGCAGCCAGAGGTGGCCTCGGGCCGGGTCGATGAACTGCGGCAGGAAGGCGATGGTGAAGGTGACCATCTTGGGGTTGAGCAGGTTGGTGAGCAGGCCGCTGAGGAAGGCGCGGTCACCCTTCCGTTCGACCAGCGGCTTGCGGTTCCGGATGGCCTGAACGCCCAGGTGGATGAGGTAGGCGGCGCCGACGATCCGGACGACGGTGAAGGCGACGGGCACGGCGGCGAAGAGCGCGGCCAGCCCGGCCGCGGCGACGGCGACGTGGATCGCCTCGCTGGTTGCGACCCCGGCGGTGGCGAGCAGGCCGGCTCTCGGGCCGCCGCGCATGCCGCAACCGAGGACGAAGAGCATGTCGGGGCCCGGGGTCACCATCGCGATCACGGTGGTGACGAGGAAGGCCAGCAGGAGGTGGGGGTCGACCGGCATGGCTCGATCGTGGCACGCCGGCCGTGGTGCGCGAACTCCTTTTCCGGCCGGTCAGCCGCGCACGGCGGCCGCCACGCGGGCCGCGTCCTCGATGCCCCGCTCCGGGGGCTCCTCCGGCAGGGGCAGCAGGACCACCGAGCCGCTGCCCGCCTCGTGCAGGGCTCGGACCGCCGCCGCGCACTCGTCGGCGTCGCCGCAGATCGCCAGCCGGTCGATCCACTCCGGACGCAGGCCCGCCCCCAGCTCGTCCACTGTGGACGCCGAATCCATCAGGGCCAGCAGCTCCCCGGCGAACGGCAAGCCCTCCACCTGCACCCGCGATCCGGGGTTCAGGGACTCCGCCACCGTCCGGCGCGCCCGTTCGCGGTCGCCCAGGGCCAGCCAGTTGTACGTCACCACCGCGTGGTGGGAAGGCGCGCCGCCCGCGGCGATGCCGGCCAGCGCCGTCCGGACGAACTCCGGCGGGGACGGCTCGGCCAGGATCGTGCCGTCCGCCGCCGCGCCCGCGACCGCCAGGGACTTCGGGCGCCGGACGCCGGCCACCAGCGGCGGCGGCGAGGACGGCGGGAACACGAGCTCGACCTCGTCGAGGTGGACGTGCTTGCCGTCCATCGAGACGCGCTCGCCCGCCAGCAGGCGGCGGACCGCCAGCAGCGTCTCCTCCAGCGCCGCCAGCGGGGACTCCGGGTACGCGCCGATCTGCCGCATCCACGACGCGACGCCGTGGCCGAACCCGGCGATCAGCCGGTCCGGGTGCAGCTCGGCCAGCGCCGCGAGCTCCATCGCCGCGATCGCCGGGTTGCGCGCCACCGCCGGCAGGACGCCGATGCCCACCTTGATCGTCGACGTCACCGCCAGCGCCGTCGCGACCGTGGCGACGCCGGCCGCCCAGAAACAGTCCTCGACCAGCCAGAGCTCGTCGAGGCCCGCGTCCTCGGCCTGGCGCGCGAGGTCGCGCAGCTTGGCGGGCGGCTGCTCGCGGTTGATCCGGACACCCACGGACGACGTCGGTGTGTACACGCGCGGCTCCTGTTCAGATCCGGGAAAACGCCGGCGCGTACGCGAACGCGCCCGCCTGGCTGGGTTCGTACGCGGCCAGCGTCCGCGCTTGGAAGTACCGGCCCCAGCTCGGGTCCGGGGAAGTGATCGACAGGTCCGAAGCCGTGACGAACCCGAACCGCGCGTAGTACGCCGGCTCGCCGAGCAGGACGACCAGGCCGTGGCCGAGTGCGTCCGCCGCGCCGACCATGGCGTGCATCAGCGCGGAGCCGACGCCGCTCTTCTGGTGTGCGGGCAGCACACCGAGCGGCCCGAGCCCGACGGCGGTTCGGGTGTCCTCGCCGAGGCGGGCCCGGCTGCAGCAGACGTGCCCGACGACGGCACCGTCGAGGACGGCCACCAGGGAGAGGGCGTTGATCAGGTCGCCTTCGGCACGCAGCTCGTCCACGAGCGGTGCCTCGATCGGGGTGACGCCGGGTTCGCGCCGGAACGCTTCGCTGTGGACCGCGTGGATCGAGGCCCGGTCGGCGGGTGTTTCCCGGCGGATCAGCATGGGCCCAGCATGCCGGGAAACCCGGGCGAGGCGAAATCGTTTTCCGCGGCGGGTCAGGCCGCGCGGCGTTCGGTGTCCGGGACGTCGGGGCGGGCACGGGCGGTGGCCGTCGCGAACGCCGCGATCAGGCCCAGCGGGAGCACGAGCAGCGCCAGCGCCGTGCTGACCCCGAAGGTCTGGGCCAGCCTGCCGAACAGGGCGGGGCCGGCGAGCACCCCCGCCTGGTGCAGCGTGGAGTACCGGGCGATGGCGAGGCTCGTGTTGCCGCCGACGCCGTGGCCGACCGCGCCCGCGATGAGCGGAATCACCACCGCGAGCCCGCAGCCCTGCAGCGCGAACCCGGCCAGTCCCGACCACGGGTCCGGCGACAGCACCGCGACCAGCACCCCGGCCGCGGTGACCGCCATGCTCCAGCGCAGCAGCGCCACCGGTCCGAGCGCCCGGTGCACGCGGTCGCCGAACATCCGGGTACCGGTCTGCGCCAGGACGAACACGAAGTAGCCCAGCGAAGCGACATCCGCGCTCGCCCCGCGCTGCTCACGCAGGAACACCCCGCACCAGCTCGACACCGCGCCCTCGCACAACGCGGCCGCGGCGC
>NZ_MUMI01000148.1 GCF_002155975.1 Amycolatopsis kentuckyensis | reverse complement strand
CCGGCGGGCTCGGCCGGCCCGACGCGGTGGCCGAGCGGCTCCAGGTACCCCGGGCTCCGCCACGACGTCAGCGTCGAGCTGAACCGCTGCACCGGGTTGACCAGCGGGTGCTCGGCCAGCACCCGCTGGATCGGCGCCACGCTCCGCCACTCCCCCCGCGTCACCGGCAACGCGGCCGGCTCAGGCGAGGGCGACGGCGAAGTCGACGGCGAGGGCACAGCCGAAGCCGACGGCGAAGGCTCCTTCCTGCGGAACCACATTCCAGCGTCACCGTCCCTGGCTCATCCGGGTGTTGATCCGGGCGATCTCGGCGACGTAGGTCAACCGGTCGGGGTGTTCGAGGTCGAGGATGTCGTCGAGGGACCAGTGCAGGTGGTAGGCCACGTACGCGACTTCCTCGTGCAGCCGGTCGGCCGCGTACGTCACGATTCCCCCAGGCGGCCACCGGCGACGTCGACGACGAAGCTGTGACCGCACTCGGGGCACGCCACGCCCGCCCGGGTGTGGCCCTCGCTGTTGACCCGGCGGTACATGTCCTGCAGGAACGCCAGGTCGGAGGCGAACAGGTTCTCGATGACCCCCGCGTGCACGTCGGTGATGTCGCCGATCCGGGTGACCACCCGGGCCAGCAGCACCACCGTGAGGAACGCCGAGTTCTCGCGCACCCGGTCGTCCCGCAGCGGGATCAGCTCGTCGCGGGCGGTGGCCAGGCGCATCACCCCGGAGTGGTGCACCTTGCCCTCGTCGTCGACGTACCCGCGCGGGAGCTCGAACGCGAACTCCGTCCGCAGCTTCGGCCGCTCGGTGCGGGGTTCGCCCGCCGAGACGGGCGCTTCCTCGACCGGGGCCGACGCCATCACCCTGCGCATCGGCTCACTCGACTTCCATCTGCTCGTAGGTGATGACGAGCTTCTCGGTGAGCACGCTCGTGTCGCCGGCCTTCAGCGCGCCGATCTCCAGGCTCTTCGGCCACGCGTTGGTGAGCTTGTAGCGCTTGAGCGCGGTGCCTTCGTAGTCGTAGACGATGATGGCGCCGCCCTTGCGGGCCGTCGCCATCTTGCCGAAGTGCGCGTCCTTGACCCACTTCTCGAAGCTGTTGTCCTCGGTGAGGCCGCGGGTCAGCGTGACCTCGCCCGCCTTGGGCCGGCCGGGCAGCTTCTTGATGACGTACTTGCCGTCGACGGTGTTCTGCTTGAGCTCGATGACGTCCTGCTCCATCTTGAGGCCGGAGACCTCGGAGATCTGCTTGATCTGGACGCCGTCGATCTCGAGCCCGAAGGAGTGGCCGACAGCCTTGTCAAGATCGGGAAGTGCCATGGTGGAGTCCCTTCATCACTCGTTGACGAGGCTGGTGCCGCCGGACATCTGGGCCAGCCGGAAGATCACGAACTCCGCCGGTTTCACCGGGGCGATGCCGACTTCGCAGATCACCTGGCCGAGGTCGATGCCCTCGGCCGGGTTGGTCTCGCGGTCGCACTTGACGAAGAAGGCCTCGTCCGGGGTGAGCCCGAACAAGGCGCCCTTGCGCCACTCCATCACCAGGAACGCGCTGATCGTGCGCCGGATCCGGGCCCACAGGGCGTCGTCGTTCGGCTCGAACACGACCCACTGGGTGCCGCCGAGGATCGACTCCTCGAGGTAGTTGAACAGCCGCCGGACGTTGAGGTAGCGCCACGCCGGGTCGCTCGACAGCGTCCGCGCGCCCCAGACCCGGATGCCCTTGCCGGAGAAGGACCGCACGCAGTTGACGCCGATCGGGTTGAGCAGTTCCTGCTCGGCCTTGGTCAGGTGCGTCTCGAGCGCGAGCGCGCCGCGGACGACCTCGTTGGCCGGGGCCTTGTGGACGCCGCGGGTGGCGTCGGTGCGGGCCCACACGCCGGCCATGTGGCCGCTCGGCGGGATGTACGTGTTGGTGCCCGAGGCCGGGTCGAGGACCTGGACCCAGGGGTAGTACAGCGCGGCGTACTTCGAGTCGTACCCGGCCGCGTCCATCCGCCAGCTGCGGACTTCCTGCGGGTTGAGCGCGGGCGGCGGGTCGATGATCGCCATCCGGTCGCCCATCAGTTCGCAGTGCGCGATCATCGCCAGCTGCACGGCCTTGACCGTGTCGAGGTCGATCAGGTCGCGCTGGTAGGCGGCCATCAGGTCCGGCGCCGCGACCATGGTGATCTCGTCGATCGCCTCCAGGCCGCCGAACCCGGTCCGGTCGGCGACGTCGCCGACGTAGTCGTTCGCCGCGACGCGGCCGGGGACCGGCGGGGCGGTGGGCTCCTTCGGCGGCGCCGAGAGCACCGCGGTGCCCTTGTCGGGCTTGGTGACCGCGCCGCCGGTGGCGACCTCTTCGATGGTGATGAGGCTGGACTTCTCCCGCACCGCGGTGACGACGTTCTCCTTGGTGCGCTTGGTCGTCACGTTGTGCGTCTCGACGACCTTGCCGTCCTGCTTGACCAGCACGGTGAACCGGTCTTCGGCCGGGTTGTCGCCGGTCGGGTCGGCCACCTCGACGGTGATCTCGCCGCCGCTCTGCTTGCCCTCCGGCAGTTCCTTCGCGACGAACCGGTAGCCGCCGAGCACGGCCTGGCGGGCCTCGATCTGCTTCGGCGCGGCGCCGTTGTCCTGGGCGCGCGATCCGCCGATGCGGACGATGTAGCAGTTGGTGCCGCCGTTGAGGAAGTAGCCGTAGACCGACTGGGCCAGGTAGCAGCCCTCCATGAAGTCGCCGAAGGTCTGCGTGAACTGGCCCCAGTTGGACACCAGCGTCGGGGTGTTGAAGGGACCGTCCGCCGCGAAGCCGACGAAGGCGGCCACTGCGGTGCCCACGCCCTCGATCGGCCGTGCGCCGGCTTCGATCTCCTCGACGTACACCCCCGGCGTGAGATAGGTGGGCATGCGTGCCTCCCTTGTCGACGCACAAGTCTTGTCTTCGGCGATGCTGCTGCCAGGGCGATCTCCGCGGAACGACCGTGCGGCTAGGCCCGCGGGAACCGATCTCTGCCCTTAAAGGCAACTGCCCGTCCGGGCAGCCGTGCCTGCCCGTCCGGTCGTTGGCAACCGGCCCGGCGGGGCCGACAGTTGAACCCATGCCAACGGGGCGGGACAAGGCGCCACCAGAGCTGCCCGGGCAGCCCGCGCGACCGGCCCGTCCGGCGCGCCGCGCGACCCCGCCCGCGTTGCTGCGCCTGCAGGCCACGGCGGGCAACGCGGCGGTGTCGCGGCTGGTCGCGCTGCAGCGGCAGAGCTGTCCCGCTCCCCCGGTCGCGCCCCCCGGCGTCACACCGTCGGCCGACCCCAAGTTCCAGTCGCTGACGAAGGACGTCGGCGACAAGGCCAAGACGGCGAAGGCGCACCCGCCCGCCGGCGCGGAGGTCAAGAAGGCACAGGACGCCGCGGTGGCGCCCGCCGACGACAAGGACGCGCAGGCCAAGGCGGCCCAGGCGGACAAGATGGCGGCGGCGAAGCCGGCCGGCTTCGACAAGGCGGCCTTCATCGCCGCGGTGAACGCCGCGATCGCCAAGCAGGCGCCCCGGAACCTGGACGAGGCCGACAAGTTCGCCACGTCCGGCAAGGCGGACCAGGTCAAGACCGAGGTGCTGGGCAAGGTCACCAGCGGCAAGGACGCTTCGGCCAAGGACGTCACCGACCGGACGAAGGAACCACCGGATCCCAGCCGGGCGGTGGAAAAGCCGGTCACGCCGCTGCCGGAAGCCCCGGCCCCGCCCGCGCTGGCCCCGCCGGATCCCCGCAAGGCGACGCCGGACAAGGCACCGCCCGAACAGACCGACCTGCGTGCCGACCAGTGCGAAACCCAGGGCGCGATGGCCGCGGCCGGAGTCACCGACCAGCAGCTGGCCGAGTCCCACGAGCCGGAGTTCACCGGCGCCCTGGCCGCGAAGCAGGAAGGCGAGCGGCACACGGCTTCGGCGCCGGCCGCGGTCCGCGAGTCCGAGGCCGGGCAGCTGGCCGCCGTGACCGGCGCGGCCCAGGCGTCCGGGCAGGCCGCGATGGCGGGCATGACGGGCGCGCGGTCGTCGGCCGGGCAGCGGGGCCAGGCGGCCAAGTCGGCCACGAAGTCCAAGGACGAGCAGGACCGCGCGCGGATCACCGGCGAGATCAAGGCGATCTTCGACGAGACCAAGACGAAGGTCGAGGGCGTGCTCGGCGCGCTCGACGACCAGGTGGCGAAGAAGTTCGAGGCGGGCGAGGCGCAGGCGAAGGCCGCGTTCACCGCCGACCACCAGGCGCGGATGAAGCGCTACAAGGACGAGCGCTACGACGGCATCACCGGCGCGGCGCGCTGGGCGTACGACCTCTTCGCCGACCTGCCGGCCGAAGCGAACAACCTCTTCCTGGAGGCCAAGAAGGTCTACGAGTCGAAGATGCAGGGTGTCATCGGCGACATCGCGGACTTCGTCGGCCAGAAACTCGGCGAGGCGAAGCAGCTGATCGCAGACGGCCGCACGCGCGTGCAGCAGAAAGTGGCGTCCCAGTCGCCCGCCCTGCGCAAGATCGCGGGCGAGGCGGCGAAGGAGTTCGGCGGCCAGTTCGACGACCTCGAGAAGTCCGTCGACGAGAAGCAGGACGCGCTGGTCGAGGACCTGGCGCAGAAGTACAGTGAGGCCCGCAACGCGGTCGACGAGGAGATCAAGGCGCTGCAGGCGGAGAACAAGGGCCTGTGGAGCAAGGCGAAGGAGGCCGTCGGCGGCGCGATCGAGACCATCCTCAAGCTGAAGGACATGCTGCTCGGCGTGCTGTCCCGGGCCGCGAACGCGGTCGGGCTGATCATCGCCAAGCCGATCGAGTTCCTCGGCAACCTGGTCAACGCCGTCAAGACCGGCGTGCTGAACTTCGGCGCCAACATCGTCGAGCACCTCAAGAGCGGCCTGAAGGGGTGGCTGCTGGGCAACCTGGCGAGTGCGGGCATCGAGATCCCGGAGGCGCTGGACGCCAAGGGCATCCTGAAGATGGTGCTGTCGCTGCTGGGCCTCACCTGGGCGAGCGTCCGCGCGCGGATCCTGCGGTTCATCCCGGAGCCGGTGCTGGCGAAGCTGGAGCAGACCCTCGACGTCGTCAAGATCCTGCTCACCGAGGGTGTGCCGGGGCTGTGGCGCTGGATCGTCGCGAAGCTCGGCGATCTGAAGGAGATGGTCCTCGGGCAGATCAAGGACTTCGTCATCGAGAAGATCGTCAAGGCGGGTATCACCTGGATCATCTCGATGCTCAACCCCGCGGCGGCGTTCATCAAGGCCTGCAAGGCGATCTACGACATCGTCCTGTTCTTCGTGGACAAAGCCGCGCAGATCAAGGAGTTCGTGGACTCGGTCCTGGACTCGGTGGAGTCCATCGCCCGCGGCGGCGCGGGCGCGGTGGCCGGGCTGATCGAGCGGACGCTGGCGAAGGCGCTGCCGATGGTGCTGGGATTCCTGGCGAGCCTGCTCGGGCTGGGCGGGATCTCGGAGAAGATCAAGTCGATCCTCGAGAAGGTCCAGGCCCCGGTCGGCAAGGTGATCGACTCGGTCGTCGGGACGATCGTCAAGGCCGGCAAGAAGATCTGGTCGAAGTTCAAGGGCGGGAAGGGCAGCGGGGTGCCGGACCCGCGCAGCGCGACCCAGAAGCAGCAGGCGCTGGCCCAGGCCAAGCAGGCGGCCGACGCCGAGATGCGCAAGCCGGACGCGACCCGGCACACCGTCGAAGCGGCGCTGCCGAAGATCAAGGACACCTACCGGCTCACGACCATCGCGCTGGTGCCCACGAGCAACGGCAAGTTCAAGACCCACCTGGAGATCAACCCGACCGACGACACCGGCGAACTCCCGCTCGGCCCGATGGCGCCGGTCGACGAAGCGAAGGTCTACCTGGGCAAGCGGTTCGTCGTGAAGGCGACCAACCGGGTCGCCAAGGTCACCGACGTCCGCCCCGACGGCTGGGTGACGCTCCAGTACGAATTGGAACGCAACGCGGGCGGCCGGAGCAGGAGCTCCGAAGGACGGCCGACGTTCCCGGTGCTCAAGTTCCTGGCCAACACCCCGAACGGCGGCCCCGAACTGGCTCCGGCCGAAGGCGGCGCGGACCAGACGCAGTACACGATCGACGGAAAGACGCTGCGGCCCGAGTACCACGACGTCCGCGCGGTCTTCTACGGCGGTTCCCACAAGTACAGCGGTCACGACGCCGCCAAGATCGCCGCGGTGATGCGGCCGGACGGGCTGACGTTCACCTGCCCGGGTGTCCCGTTCCTCGGCATCGCCCCGCACGTCGCCGCGCGCGTCAAGCCGAACAACGACGACAACTACGCGCTGGACCACCGGAAATCGGTGGCCGGGCACTGGAACGCCGAAGGCCGGGCCAAGGGGCAGAGCGACCGGTCGAAGTTCTACGCGGATCCGGGCAATCTCGAGGTCCTCTGCGCGTCGTGCAACAGCAAGAAGGGCTCCAAGGACGCCGACACGGGGGCCGCCGAGCGGTACCGCAAGGACGTGGAGATCCCGGGCTTCACCGGCCCGGACGGCAAGGCTTGAGCCGGCCGGTGTCACCCGGCTGCAAGGCATCCGCAAGCGAGGTACGCCACCGTTCGTTCCAGGTTGCGGCACGAACGAGTGGAGGATCGATGAAGCAGTGGGCGAAACGATCGGGTGTCCTGGTCGCTGCGTTGGCGGCTGCCGTTCTCGGTGGTGGTACCCAGGCACAGGCCGCGGAGGGCCCCCACAACGTCGGGTGGCTGTACACGGTGGGCAAGAGCGGCGCGGTCTTCTTCGACGCCGACCTGGCGGGCTATGCCTCCGAAGAGAAGATCACCGTGTGCGACAACAAGACGGACGACCGGGGAATCGGCGCCATCCTCACCGGTACCGCGGCCGATGGGCCATACGGTGCTGATGTGGTCTACATCTACGATCCGTCGAACAACGGCAAGTGCGAGGACATCCACGCCAACATCTTCGCGGACGGCTACGCGGTCACGGTCCACGTGTTCGAGTACTGGAACGGGGGCGCCAACACCGCAGCCGACAACTGGGGTTACGGCGTGGCGTAGCGTTTCGCCGGGTGGGGGCTCGGCCCTCACCCGGCGTCACCCACTGATCAGGCCTCTTCCTCGACCTCTTCCTCACGCTGCACGAAGGTCTGCGCCGTCGTCTCCTCTTCGCCTTCCGCGGCCTCGGGTGCTTCCTCCCGCTGCACGGCCGCTTCTTCCGACGAGGAGTGCCCGCCGTCCTCACACCGCTGAACCGCCGAAGCCGGAGCGGGCGCCGTCATCAGCCGATCGGCGTTCGCCACCGCTTCGCGCTCGAACCGGTCGGACGGATCCGAGACCTTCACCCCGCCGCCGGCATCGGTGCCGTCCACCGGGCCGCTGCGCTGCTGCACCACGTGGGTCAGCTCGTGCGCCAGCATGTGCTTCCCGGAATCCGACGCGGGGTCGAACTTGTCCCGCTGGAACACGATGTTCGAACCGACCGTGTACGCCTGGGCGTTCACCGACTTCGCCGAGTCGTGCGCCGCACTGTCGGTGTGGACCCGGACGTCGGAGAAGTCCGTGCCGAAGCGGGTCTCCATGTCCTCGCGGGTCGAGGTGTCCAGTGGGGTGCCGCCGCCCGAGCCGACGACGTCGTGGACCGGGGAGCGCTCCTCCTCCACCAGCGAAGACGTCCCCGCGTTGCCCACCGCGCGCTGCAGGCCCAGCAGGCCCGCCGGGCCCAGGACGTCGGTGCGGCCCGCCGCGGCCGCACGGCCCAGGAGGTCGTGGTCGTCCCGCTCGATGCGGTCGCCCTTCGGCCGCAGGGCCGGGTCGAGGTCGTTGTCGTGACTGTGCCCGCGCATGTTCGCTCCCTCCGCCGCCCGTAAAGCTTGCCCCGCCGGCGGGGCGAGCGCCAGACTGCGCCGCCGTCCGGACGGGCAGCGAACACTGCCCCGACGGGCAGCTCAGCCCTCCGTCACCATCGCCAGGTAGGGGCCGAACTCCCGGTCGAGGCAGAGCCGGCCCAGCTTGCGGTACTCCCGCGCGACCGCGCCGACCAGGTCGCTCATCCCCACCGGACGGCCCGCCTCGGCGGCCAGGTACGCGCCGGTGACCGCGGCCGAGCGGATGTGGCCGCCGGCCAGCTCGAACGCCTCGGCGAGGAACCCCAGGTCCAGGTCCGTCCCCCGCGGCATCCGGGTGCCGAGGCAGCGGTCCCAGAGCCGGTGCCGGAGTTCGACGTCCGGCAGCGGGAAGTCGACGATCACGTCGAGTCTGCGGGTGAAGGCCTCGTCGAGGTTCGCCCGCAGGTTGGTGGCCAGCACCGCGATCCCGTCGAACGTCTCCATCCGCTGCAGCAGGTACGCGCTTTCGATGTTGGCGTACCGGTCGTGCGCGTCGCGGACCTCGGACCGCTTCCCGAAGATCGCGTCCGCCTCGTCGAAGAGCAGGACGCCGTTGACCCCGGACGCCTCGGTGAAGATCCGCTCCAGGTTCTTCTCCGTCTCGCCGACGTACTTGTCGACCACGGTCGCCAGGTTCACGGTGTAGAGGTCCAGCCCCAGCGACGCGGCGATGACCTCGGCGGACATCGTCTTGCCGGTCCCCGAATCCCCCGCGAAGAGCCCGGTGACCCCGCGGCCGCGGCCCCCGCCCGGCCGCATCCGCCACTCGTCGAGCACCTGGTCGCGGTAGCGCGCCCGCGCCGCCAGTTCGTCCAAAAGGGACAGTACGCCGGCCGGCAGCACCAGGTCGGCCCAGCCGACGACCGGTTCGATCCGCCGCGCGAGCCGTTGCAGTCCGGCGGCGTTCTGGCTGCGCGCGCCCGCCCGGACGTGGGCCGTGCGGACCAGCCCGTCGTCGTCGGCCAGCGCGGTGACCGACGCGGCTTTCGCCGCGCGGGCGATCTGCCCGGGCCCCAGCACGAAGTGGGCGGTCGCCTCGCCGGGGTCGACGTCCGGGGCGAGCCGGCCGTCGAGGCGGCGGCGCCAGAGGTCCGCGCGGGCCGCACCGGACAGCGGCACGGCGTCGAGCTGCAACGGCGGCGTCGCGCTCCAGCGCGGGTCCCAGGCGCCGGTGCCGTGCACCACCAGCGGGATCGCCGGGTGCGCCAGCTTTTCCAGCCGGGGATCCTCCACCGGGCCGAGCACGATCCCGGCGCCGCGCAGCAGCGCCTCCCGCCGCAGCGACGCGGTCAGCTCGGCGTGGCCGGGCTCGGCCTGCCAGCGCGGCGCGTCCACCACCAGCGCCGGGTACCCCGCCGCGGCCAGCGCGCCGACGCCGAGCTCCTCGGCCCCGCCCCCGGGCAGTTCCTTCAGGTACACGAGCCCCGCCCGGCCGCGGATCGCGCGGGCGAGCCGCTCCCGGCCCGGCACCTCGACGAACTCGGTGCCCAGGTGCGCGCAGCCGGCGAGTTCGGGCGCGAGCCGGTCGTCGCCGAGCAGGTGGTTCACCACCCGGTCGGGGACGCGCAGCGTGCGCGAGAGGAACGGCCGTTCCTCCTCCCCCACGGTGAGCAGCCCGCAGGTGACCAGCGGGGAGTCGGCGTCCAGCCGGGCACGGCCGGCGGCCGACGCCTCGGGGATCCCGCACAGGCGCAGCGCGAGGCCGGCACTGGCGCGGCGGCGGGTCACGTCGTCGTTGAGGTAGCCGTAGAACTGCTCGAACCGGCTGTCCAGGTCGGGAGCGAGCGCGACCAGCAGCAGTTCGACGTCGACGCCGGTCAGTCCCGCGCGCTCGGCGAGCGGGCGCAGCCGGCCGCCCGGAACGGAGTCGGTGAACGGGGTGAACGGCTCGCGGAGCCCGTCCAGCAGCGCGTCGATCGCCTCGTTGGACAGGTACAGGCCGCGGAACGGGTCGTCGGGGTTGGGGTCGGCCGCGCGACGGCTGTCGACCGCGTCGCGGATGCGCTGTTCGAGCCGGGCCAGCCGCTCGAACAGGTACTCCAGGCTCACCGGGGCTTCCGGTGGGTGCGCGCCATCGCGACCCGGCGCTGCCCCTCGACGGCCCCGGCCGCCGACACGTGGTGCCCGACGAGCTCGCCGGCGCCGGTGTCGATCTTGAGGCCTTCCTTGGCGGGCGGCCCGGCCGGGTAGACACGGCCACTGTGGATCGGCGCGGAGACGACGACGTCCAGCGACGGCTTGAGTTCGCCGCCCAGCGCCGTCCACACGTCGGCGAACGCGCGGTCCTCCGGTGGCGGCAGCGCGACGGTCATCGGCACCGGCAGCCCCATCTCGGCCAGCGACCCGGTGAGCACCTCGGCCGGCACGGCTTCGTGGCGCAGCAGGCCGAGCAGCAGGTCGGAGAGCACGCGGTGCTCGTCCTCGGGGCGCTGGGTCCACGCGGTGACCAGGTAGGACAGCTTGACGTGCTTGGGCGGCAGGTGCCGCGCCGCCACCTCGCCGCGCTGGTCGTACTCGTTGAGCAGCCCCCGCGACCGGCGCCGCATGTCCTCGCGCACGTCGTAGAGGTAGATGTTCACCGTCGGTGCGTTGCGCCGGGCGGCCCAGTCCTTGGTGGGCGCGTCGAAGGCGACGTCGACCTCGCTGCCGCGCAGCGCCTCGTCCTTCACCAGCCGGCGCAGCGCCTCGTCGACCTCGTGGATCACCGGCGGACCTCCTCGCACTGGCGGTGCCTCCACGATGATCGCGAGAAGCCGGGCCGGCCAGCCACGCAGCGGCAAACCTTCGGGTACACCCGGCTGCCCCTAAGGGCAAAGTGGTCGGCATGACGATCACGACGAGGCCCGCCACCGAGGCGGACGTCCCGGCTCTGCTCGCCCTGTTCCGGGAGCTGCACCCGGACGACCCGCCGCCGTCCGCACCGGCGGCGGCCGCCGCGTGGCGGGCCATCGAGGCCCAGCCCGGCCGGGTGGTCCTCGTCGCCGAATCCGGCGGCGTGGTGATCGGGACGCTCGACTGCGCGACGCTGCCGAACCTCACGCGGGGAGCCCGGTCGTTCATGCTCGTCGAGAACGTCGTGGTCGCCGCCGGACACCGGCGGTCAGGCGTGGGCGCCGCCCTGGTGGAGGCGGCGTTCGCCGTGGCTCGGCGCACGGACTGCTACAAGGTCCAGCTGCTGTCCCGGTCCGGCCGCGAAGCGGCGCACGCCTTCTACGAGTCACGGGGGTTCCGCGCGGTGGCCCAGGGCTACCGCGCGTACCTGGACTGAAGACGTCCGCCGTTCGCGCCGCAGCGTGCCGGTCAGCGGAAGCGGGCGACGAGCGGATCCGGCAGGCCGGGCTCGGCGCCGTCCCCCGCGCCGGACGTCCACAGCCTTGCGCTCCCCGGCTCCGTCGTGACGCCGAACAGCGTGGCCCCTTCCCGGGCGGGGACCGGTGCCCGCCGCCACGTGCCGTCGATGCCGCGGCGCAGCGCATACGCCTGGGCCTTGCCCGCCTCGTCGTAGTGGTAACCCACCGCCCATACCTCGACGCCGGCCTTCGTCACGCCGTTGAGCTGTCCCTGCTCGTCCGGCGTCGGCTCGAGGACCGCGCGACGGCCGTCGACGCGGACG
>NZ_MUMI01000147.1 GCF_002155975.1 Amycolatopsis kentuckyensis | reverse complement strand
GCCGTCCCACAGCGACGAGATCTTCGCGCCGCTCGGCAGATCGAACTCGACGGTCCAGCTCGGCAACGTCGCGCCCGAGCCGTTGCTGATCGTGTACTTGCCCTCGTACCCGGTGCCCCAGTCGGAGCCCTTGGTGAAGGCGGCGCCGACGCCACCGGCGGCGCTCGCCGGCACGGTGACGAGACCGACCGCGATCGCGCCGACCGCGGTGAAAAGACCGAGGAGGTGCCATCTCTTTCTGGACATCGCTCTCCCTTGAGCCAGGTGCGGGACGGCGGACACCGACACCGCCGGCGGGGACCAGGGCGGTGTTTTGCGCCGTTTGCGCAAACGTTACGTGGTCCAGACCAATAGGGGAAGCGTCACCACGGAGCGTGGCCAGTGGTCAAGACCAGTCCTCGGTACGGCCGCCGTACTGGTCCAGACCGGTTACGCAGCGCACCCGGAGCGCGCCGGCCGGTGGGCACCGGCTAACCGCTTCCGAGGACCGCGAGCCCCAGCGGCGTGATGTGGTGCGTGGCCAGGTTTTCGTGCCGGTCGGTGGTGATCAGGCCGGCGTCCCGCAGGACGGTGGTGTGGTGGCTGACGGTCGCCGGGGCGACGCCGGCCTGCCGCGCCAGCCGGGTGGTGGTGCCGCCGGTGACGGCCGAGCGGAGGATCGTGGCCCGGGTGGGGCCCAGCAGCGCGCTCACCTGGTCCCCGCCGCGCCGGGCGGCCAGCAGCCGGGCACCGGCGTGGATCGGGACGACGAGCACCGGGCGCAGCCGGGGATCCGCCAGCGCCACCGGGTGGTGGACGCCGAAGTAGCTGGGGATCAGCACCAGCCCCCGGCCTTCGAGGAAGAGGTCGCGATCGATCGGGTAGTCGACGGCGAGCACCGGCGGCCGCCAGCAGGTGGCCGGCCCGAGCCACCGGAGCAGTCCTTCGGGCCCGGCGTGCACGTACCGCTGGATCCCGCCGGCGCACTCGATCCGCAGGGCGCGTTCGACCTCCCCGAGGTGCGGCTCGATCAGCGACCGGAAGTAGACGAGCAGCGCCCGCCGCAGGTGCAGCAGGGCGGCCACCTTCCCGCGGGCCAGCTGCTCGAGCCACGTCGCGGCCGCCCCGTCGGCCGGCCGCAGCCGGCGAACCTCGGCGCACAGCCGACGCCGCGGTGTCGCCAGGACCAGTTCGGTGCCGCACTCGATGTCGGCCACTTCGGCGGGCGGCGTCAGGAAGTCCGGGAAGTAGTCGGCGTGGGGCGCGACCGTCACCAGCGACTGCACGGCCGCCCGCAGACAGCCGTCCTCGCCGACGCACTCGCGCACGCGCCGCCGCCAGGAGCCGAAGGACAGGCCGCCACCGGAGTACTGCAGGGCCTGAACGCTGCCGACGACCTCCCACATCAGATCGGTGTCCAGCTTCAGCCGCGTGCGCGCCAGATCGGCGTCGGTGAAGTGGATGCGCAACTGCGGCACGTCGTCCCCCCGGACCTGGAAGCACACTTCCCACGGACAAGTGCGGCGAAGGGGGCGGCCAAGTACGTGCGTCAGCCGGTAGGAGCAACCGCCGGGCTCAGGTTTCCGTCCCGCCGCCCGGCACCCGCCTCGCCTTCCACTCGGCCCACAGCACGTCCCCGAAGTTCTGCCACTTCGCGAACCGCTCGTCCGGGCTCGCCGCGGCCGAGGGGTCGAACGTGCCGACCTTGGCTGCGGGGCGGTCGGCACGCGACGGGACCGCGGCCTCGCGCTGGAGCCTGTCCCGGAACTCCGCCCAGATCTCCTTGGCCTCCGCCTGCATGTCGTTCTCCACGCTGTCGAAGGCCTTCCACACCTTGCGGAGGCAGTTGCCGGGCGACAACTCCGCCTTGAACGCCCACTGCAGGTCGAGCCAGCCGACATCGCCGCCGAACATGGTGTCCATGGCGCTGTTCAGCTTCTTTCCCAGCCACGTGAGTGACAGCCCGCCGGCCGGGACACCGATCGCCCGCACGCGCGCCGCCCGGTCCGCCAAATCGGTTTCGCCCTCGTAGAGCGTCGCCACCGCATCCCTGAACTCGGTGAAGTCCGCGGCCCGCTGGGCCGCACCGACCGCGGTGAGCTTGTCCTTGACCAGTGCGGTCACGGCCTTCCGCGCGCGCGACTCGGCGGCGGCGGTCCGCTTCGCCAGCAGCTTGTCGATGGCCGCGGGGATTTCCGGCAGGACGGTCTTGTAGGTGTTCGTGTAGTAGACCAGCCCCTCGGTCGCTTTCAGTGCTCCGCTCCAGTCCTCGCCCGGAACAGCGGTCTCACAGTCTCGGAGGTAGCCGGCCACTTCGGCGCCGTAGGCCGCGCCGGCGGCCGCCCGGCTTCTCCCGCCACCGCAGGCCACGAACTTGAACGCCGTGTCCTTCTTCAGCTGCCGCGGGTTCTTGGAGACTTCGTCGCCGAATTGGCCCGGGTTGAGTCCGCCCAGCTGTTCCCGGTTGCCGTGGCCGTAGAAGACCGAAGCTTCGGTGGTGGGCGCCGAAGGAAAGACCCACGAGGCATCCCAGTCGTGCTTTCCGCACGCACCGGCGGCCCCCTTGGCGATCAGCGACTCTTCGATCTCGTCGACTTCGGCGTTGCCCACCATGTTGTGCACGCCTTGCTCATAGGGATTGGGCATGCGCACCATCAGCCGTTGCACGGGCACCACCGGCTCGGCCCGCCCGAGCATCGCGAGCACGGCCTGGTTCCCGGCAAGCCGCTGCCAACCCAGAAGCGAGTGGGCCGGCGCGCCGTCCGGAGTACGGGCGGGGCGTTTCGCTGTCTGTTCCGGCTGGGATTCGGCGTGTTCTTCCACAGGGCACCGGCTTTCGGACTGTGTCCGATCAGACACTACCGGTGACGAGCACGGGACCGGCAGGCCCGCGAGGGCACGGATCACTGCCCGTCGAAGCGCCCCACGAGCCGGAAAATGACAACAGGCCCAGTTTCTCCCGAGGGAGGAACTGGGCCTGTTGCTTTTACTGTCTCAACCAGACGTGCGCCCGAAGGGATTCGAACCCCTGACCTTCTGATCCGTAGTCAGATGCTCTATCCAGCTGAGCTACGGGCGCGTGTTCAGTTGTAACCTAGCACCCGGCGAACCGAGTACCAGCGGAGGCTCCGGGATTTGAACCCGGGAGGGGGGGTTACCCCCAACCGCATTAGCAGTGCGGCGCCATAGACCAGACTAGGCGAAGCCTCCTGGGCCCAACGACCACTGCTCAGATAGGTTACACACCCCTGGATCACCCCAGAACAGCACCCCCCTTACGCCCTCCGCAGCAGCCTGAGCAGGCGCGGAGAGCGGCCGCCCAGGCCCTCGGCCTCGAACGTTGCGATGCCGACTCGCGGGAGTTCGCGCACTCCCGGGTACACCAAGTAGCGGGGTACCCAGCGCGGCTGGAACTTCGCGTTGAAGCGGTACAGCGTCTCGATCTGGATCCAGCGCGAGAAGAAGTGCAGGACCTTCGCCGCCGTCTTGGCCACCGGGCCCGCGCCGATGCGCTGGCCCTGCTCCATCAGCGCGCGGAACGCCGCGAAGTTCAGGGAGACCTGGGTGACGCCGTGCCGGGCCGCCGCCAGCAGGAGTTCCGAGATCATCAGCTCGTTGACGCCGTTGTCGGCCGTGCGGTCGCGGCGCATCACGTCCAGCGAGAGGCCCGTCTTGCCCCACGGCACGAACTGGAGCACGCCGCGGACGCGGCCGCCCTGCTCGGCCGTCACCAGGACCGATCGCGGGTCGCCCATGCGGCCCAGTGCCATCGAGAAGCCGCGCTCGGTGTCCGTTCCGCGCCAGGTGGCCGCCAAGACCTCCAGTTCGGCCAGCTCGCCGGGGCGCAGGTCCTCGGCCCGGCGCACCAGCACCTTGTAGCCCGCGCGCTTGGTGCGGGCCGCCGCCTGGCGGACGCCACGCATAGTGCGGCCGTCCAAGGTGAAGCCCGCTGCGTCCACGACCGCTTCGTCGCCGATCTCCAGGACCTCCAGGCCGAAGCGGGCCCAGACCGTCGCGCCGAGTTCCGAGACGCCCATCGCCGCCGGGACCCAGCCGTTGCTCCGGCAGACCTCCAGGTACTCCTCGATCGCGCCCGGCCAGGCCTCGTGGTCGCCCAGCGGGTCGGCCGAGCACAGCGCGACCCCGGCGATCACGCGGTAGGTGACCGCGGCCTTGCCCGTCTTCGAGAACACCGCGAACTTGTCCCGCCGCAGCGCGAAGTAGCCGAGGGAGTCACGGTCGCCGTGCTCGTCCAGGAGCCGGCGCAGCCGCGCGACCTCCTCGTCGGTCAGCCGCGGGGCCGGCTCCGCCGAGCGCAGCAGGAAGTACGCCGACACCAGGACCGCGGCGAGGCCGAACAGCAGGCCGACGGCGGCGGTGAGGTCCTCCAGCCACATCTGGTGGAACACCGCGGGCCCGCTGGCGGCGACCAGGGCGAGCGCGGACTCCGCGAGCCGGTCGCCGAAGCCCATCGGCTCCAGGGCCACCCGCGGCGCCACGGAGAGCAGGATGACGTTGATCACGAACCCGGCCAGTGCCAGCTGCACGAAGACGCGGACCGCCCGCCAGCGCCCGACCACCGGGTCCGGCTTCGCGACGAAGTAGCGCCGGTTGGCGATCAGGCCCACCAGCAGCAGCACCGACACCAGGCCCGCGCCGAAGACGTGCTTGAGCCCGAGGTGCGACATCGTGAGCAGCACCGTCGCCCCGACCGCCAGCTGCCAGGCGCGGCGCTTGCGGCGCCGGAGCCCCGCGGCCAGCATCACCAGCAGCACGCCCATGACCAGCGCCACGGTCGCCGCGGCGACGGTGGCCTCCTGCGGCAGCTCCAGCCATTCGGCCAGGTGCCCGCGCAGGCTGCGCCGCCCGGCCGGGATCAGGATCGAGCCCAGGGTCATCAGGCCCGCCAGCCGGGTCACCCAGGTGATCACCCCGACAGTGGTGGCCCCTGCCACCTTCCAGGTGATCTGCGCGCGTGTCCCCGTCACCACCCGTACAACCCGCCGTGGATGATCATGCTTCCCCCATCTACCCCCCGGCGAGCTCCACGAACGGCGCCAGCGCCGCCGGGTTGGCCAGCGCGTCGCGGCTGACGGCCCGGTCGGGAGCCACACCGGCGAGGATCTTCTTCACCGGTACCTCACACTTCTTACCGTTCAAGGTACGAGGAATCTCGGAAACCACGACGAACCGATCGGGTACATGGCGCGGTGACAGCGCGCTACGAAGCTCCTTGCGCAGGCGCGGTTCGACGTCTTCGAGCGCGACGCCGCCCGCGAGCACCACGAAACAGATCAGCTGGCCGTCCTCGTTCCCGGCCGCCGAGGTGTCCACGACCAGGGAATCCGCGATTTCGTCGTAGCCCTCGACGACCCGGTAGAACTCCGCCGTGCCCATCCGGACGCCGCCGCGGTTGAGCGTCGAGTCGCTGCGGCCGTAGATCACCGCGGAGCCGCGGTTCGTGATGCGGATCCAGTCCCCGTGGCGCCACAGCCCGGGGTACATCTCGAAGTACGCCTCCCGCAGCCGCGAGCCGTCGGGGTCGTTCCAGAAGAACACCGGCATCGACGGCATCGGCTGGGTGATGACGAGCTCGCCGACCTCCTCGACGACGGCGTTGCCCGCTTCGTCGAAGGCGTTGACCGCGGCACCGAGCGCCGGGCAGGACAGCTCGCCGAGCCAGACCGGGACGTCGGGCGCCGCCGCGACGAACGCCGCGCACAGGTCGGTGCCGCCGGAGACCGAGCAGATCTGGACGTCCTTCCCGACCTCGTTCACGATCCACCGGAAGCCTTCGACGCTCAGCGGCGCGCCGGTGGAGCCCAGCGCACGCAGCCCGGTCAGGTCGTAGCGCTCGGCGGGCTTGAGGCCGGCCTTGAGGCAGCTCTGGATGAACGGCGCCGACGTCCCGAAGTAGGTGACGCGGTGCTGCTCGGCCAGGTGCCAGAGCGCGTTCAGGTCCGGGAAGCCGGGGCTGCCGTCGTAGAGCACGATCGTCGTGCCGACGAGCAGGCCGGAGATGAGGAAGTTCCACATCATCCAGCCGGTGGTGCTGAACCAGAAGAACCGGTCGCCGGGCCCGAGGTCGGTCTGCAGGGCGAGGGCCTTGAGGTGCTCCAGCGTGATGCCGCCGTGGCCGTGCACGATGCCCTTCGGCAGGCCGGTGGTGCCGGAGGAGTAGAGCACCCACAGCGGGTGCGCGAACTCGACCGGCTCGAACAGCAGCGGCGCGCCTTCGTGCTTCACGAGCAGCTCGTCCCAGTCGAGGGCGCCGTCCATCCGGCCTTCGCCGACGTACTCGACGAGCACGGTCGCGGCCAGCGACGGCAGCTGCGCCTGGAGGTCGGCGATCGTCGTCCGGATGTCGAACTGGCGGCCGTTGTACGCGTAGGCGTTGACCGCGAAGAGCACCTTCGGCTCGATCTGCACGAACCGGTCCGCGACCGCGCGGACGCCGAAGTCCGGCGAGCACGACGACCAGATCGCCCCGATGCTCGCGGCGGCGAGGAAGGCGACCAGCGTCTGCGGGCAGTTCGGCGCCAGTGCGACGACCCGGTCGCCCTTGCCCACGCCGAGTTCGAGGAACGCGGCCCGAGCCGCGGCGACCTCCGCGCGAAGCCGGCCGTACGTCAGGTGGCTCGCGAAGCCGTCTTCACGGTGGAAGATCACCGCCGTCTCGTCGTCACCCTTCGCGGCGCCCGCGACGCCGGGGGTGAGCGCGTGCTCGGCGTAGTTCAGGGTGCCGCCCTCGAACCAGACGGCGTCCGGCATCCCGCCCGAGAGCACCTCGCCCGGCTGGTCGTGCCAGCGGACGCCGAGGAAGTCCGCGACCGCCGCCCAGAAGTCCGGGCCGCGCTCGACGGAGAACTCCCACAGCGCGCGGTAGTCGTCCACCTCGACGCCGCGCTCGGCGCGCAGCCACCGGCGGAAGGCTTCGATCTTGGTGTCGGCAACGTGGCCCGGCTCGGGGCGCCAGAGCACTTCGGGGGCGTCGGCGGTGTGCGTCACGCTCCGAGCCTAATCCCTCGGATCCGGAAATCACTGTGGTCGGAACCGACACGGGAACCGGGTGAAGAATGTGTGCCACCCACACTTAACGCAGGTGCGCGTCGAACCAGCTGAGCGTGCGCTGCCAGGCCTCCGCCGCCGCGCCCGGGTCGGCGTCGAAGCGGTGGTTCGCGCCCGGGTAGTGGACGACGTTCGTGGCGACCTTCGCCGACGCGGCGGCGTCGCGCAGGCGCTCCACGTCGGCGCTGCCCGCCTCGTCGCCGGCGTCGCCGTACATGCCGAGCCAGGGGCTGGTGAGCCGCCCGGCGATTTCGACCAGCGCGGGCAGTTCGGCGGCCTGCTGCCCGCCGACGCTGACCGCGGCACCGAGCCGGCGGTGCGACGCGACGACGAGGGCCGCGGTGCCGCCGAGGTCGAAACCCATCACGCCGAGCAGGTCGGCCTGCACGCCCCGCTCGACCAGCCAGGCGAGG
>NZ_MUMI01000146.1 GCF_002155975.1 Amycolatopsis kentuckyensis | reverse complement strand
CGGCGCCGGCGCCGCCGCCCACGGAAGCGCGGGTGAGCCAGGCGCAGGCCGCGCCGGAGAAACCGGCGGTCCCGGATCTCGGGCCGCTCGCGGAGCGGGCGCTGCTGACCGACGCCGATGTCGCGGAGGAAGGCGTCCAGCCGGTTTCCGGTGAGGCGTCGGGGTGCCTGGCGGACGGGCCGTCGGTGGGCCGCCGGACCGCGACCTGGCACTACCCGAGCGGGTCGGCGCTGATCCACCGCGTGCTCGCGTTCCCGGACCGGTCGGCCGCCCAGGCCGTCGCGGAGAACGAGTGCGAGGGCAAGACGGTGAGCTTCCCCGCCCAGCCCGGGGTCGAGCTGCAGCACGCCTGGTGCGACGGCAAGACCTGCACGGTGATGCTGGCCAAGGGGTCGCTGGTGTCCGAGCTGACGGTCTCGGCGAGCACCGAGGCCCGCGCGGTGGACGCGGCGAAGCGGCTGCTGCCCGCGATGACGGCGAAGCTCACCGCTCAGCCGTAGCGGCGGAACCATTCCTGGACGCCTTCGCGGCCGTCGGGGATGAAGGGCAGCTCCGGGGCCGGGTCGTCGATCCAGGCCCGCAGCTCGTCCAGGGTGATCCAGCGGCCTTCGACGATCTCTTCGGCCTGGTGACGGATCGGGCCGTCCCAGCGGACCTCGAAGGCGAAGTTGTGGCAGCGGTTGCGGCCGTCGTCGTAGACCTTGGTGAACAGGGGCACCGGTTCCACTCCCTGGACGCCGAGTTCTTCGGCGAGTTCGCGGCGGGCGCACTCGGCCGGGGTCTCGCCCGCGGCCACCACCCCACCGGCCCAGCAGTCCCAGGTGGAGGGGAACACATCCTTACCGGGTGTGCGCAGGTGCACGTAGACCGCGTTTCCGTCACCCGAACGGACCAGGACGACGCCGGCGGCGTGCCACAGCGCGCCGGCGCGGACCCGGGCGCGGGTGGTGCTGCCGACCACCGCACCGGCCTGGTCATAGAGGGCAACGAGTTCGTCACTGCCTGGCATGGGTGCATCGTTCCACTAGGGCGACCCCGTAGGGTGGTGACATGCGGCGGATCATGGGAACCGAAGTCGAGTACGGCATCTCCGTGCCGGGCGACGCGACGGCGAACCCGGTACTCACCTCCACCCAGGTCGTGCTGGCCTACGCGGCGGCGGCCGACATCCCGCGCGCCCGGCGGGCGCGGTGGGACTACGAGGTGGAGAGCCCGCTGCGGGACGCGCGCGGGTTCGACCTGACCGGCCCGGGCGGCCCGGGGCACGACCCGGACGTCGAGGACCTGGGTGCGGCGAACGTCATCCTGACCAACGGGGCACGGCTGTACGTCGACCACGCGCATCCGGAGTACTCGGCGCCCGAGGTGACGAACGCGCGCGACGCGGTCATCTGGGACAAGGCGGGCGAGCGGGTGATGGAGGAGGCGGCGATGAAGGCCGCCTCCGTGCCGGGCCAGCCGCAGCTGCAGCTGTACAAGAACAACGTCGACGGCAAGGGCGCCAGCTACGGCACGCACGAGAACTACCTGATGGCCCGGTCGACGCCGTTCACCGCGGTGATCGCGGGGCTGACGCCGTTCTTCGTCTCGCGGCAGGTCGTCACCGGCTCGGGCCGGGTCGGGATCGGCCAGCAGAGTGAAGAGGCCGGGTTCCAGCTCTCCCAGCGTGCGGACTACATCGAGGTCGAGGTCGGCCTGGAGACCACGCTCAAGCGCGGGATCATCAACACCCGCGACGAGCCGCACGCGGACGCGGACAAGTACCGGCGGCTGCACGTCATCATCGGCGACGCGAACATGTCGGAGTACTCGACGTACCTGAAGGTCGGGACGACGGCGCTGGTGCTGGACCTGATCGAGTCGGGCATCCGGTTCGACGACCTGAAGCTGGACGAGCCGGTCAAGGCGGTGCACCAGATCAGCCACGACCCGACGCTGAAGGTGCAGGTCGCGCTGGCGAACGGGAAGAAGTACACCGGGCTGGACCTGCAGTTCGCCTACCACGAGATCGCGTCGCAGAACCTCGAGCGCACCGGCGCCGACCAGGCCTCGAAGGAGGTCCTGCGGGTCTGGGGCGAGGTGCTGGACGCGCTGGCGCGCGACCCGCAGGAGTGCGCGGACCGGCTGGACTGGCCGGCCAAGCTGCGGCTGCTGGAGGGCTACCGGCAGCGGGACAACCTGGCCTGGGGCGCGCCGCGGCTGCGGCTGGTGGACCTGCAGTATTCGGACGTGCGGCTGGCGAAGGGCCTGTACAACCGGCTCGTCACCCGCGGGTCGATGAAACGCCTGGTCTCGGAGGAAGAGGTGCTGGCCGCGGTGACGACGCCGCCGTCGGACACCCGCGCGTACTTCCGCGGCCGGGCGCTGGAGAAGTACGCGACGTCGATCGCGGCGGCTTCGTGGGATTCGGTCATCTTCGACGTGGGCAAGGAGTCGTTGGTGCGGATCCCGACCTTGGAGCCGCTGCGGGGGACGAAGGCGCACGTCGGCAAGTTGCTGGACAACGCGGCGACGGCGGAGGAGCTCGTGGAGGCGCTCACCGGTTCGGACTAGGCGGGACGCACCAGCGATCGCGGCGTGACCCCGAATGTCGGGGGCGCTGGGTAGGCTAGGAAACATCAGCCACACCGGGAGGCGAGATGGCCCAGGAAAAGATCGAAAAGCACGGCGGTGGTGACTCCGACGAGGAGTTCGACGACACCGGCGCGGCGGGTCAGGAGCGGCGCGAGAAGCTCGGCGAGGACGTCGACACGATCCTCGACGAGATCGACGACGTGCTCGAGGAGAACGCCGAGGACTTCGTCCGGGCCTACGTGCAGAAGGGCGGCGAATAGCCGCTCGGGGCTCCGCCCCCTTGCCGACCGTTCAGCCGGCGGCCGGGGTTCCGCGTGACGGGTTGCCGCACGCGGGGCTCCGGCCCGCACAGATGGGATTTTTGAGCACGTATGGACAACACCAGGGGCATCTCGGGTCCCGCGCTGCCGGCCCCGTACTTCTCGTCGGCGACGTCGTCGTTTTCGGACTTCCTGCGGGTGCAGGCACCGGAGTTGCTTCCGGAGCGGCGGGTGACCGGCGGCGTGGCGGAGCTGGGCGTGCCGCACGGCACGACGATCGTCGCGTGCACGTTCGCCGGCGGTGTGCTGATCGCGGGTGACCGGCGCGCGACGTCGGGGAACCTGATCGCGAGCCGCGACATCGAGAAGGTGCACGTCACCGACGAGTACTCGGCGGTCGGCATCGCGGGCACGGCGGGGCTGGCCGTGGAGATGGTGCGGCTGTACGCGGTGGAGCTGGCGCACTACGAGAAGATCGAGGGCGTCTCGCTGTCGCTGGACGGCAAGACGAACAAGCTGGCCGGGATGGTCAAGGCGAACCTCGAGATGGCGATGGCCGGGCTGGCGGCGATCCCGTTGTTCGTGGGGTACGACCTGGAGGCCGAGGACGCCAAGCACGCGGGCCGGATCGTCTCGTACGACGCCGCGGGCGGCCGCTACGAGGAGAACGGCGGCTACGCGGGCATCGGCTCGGGTTCGCTGTTCGCGAAATCGGCGTTGAAGAAGCTGCACGACCCGGACGCCGACGTCGAAGGAGCGGTGCGCGTCGCCGTGGAGGCGCTGTACGACGCGGCGGACGACGACACCGCCTCGGGCGGCCCGGACCTGGTCCGGCGCATCTTCCCGAGCGTCGTGACGATCACCGCCGAGCACGGCGCCGTCCAGCTGTCGGAGTCGGAGACGGCGGCGGTGGCCGAAGCGGTGGTGGCCGGGCGGATCGAGCGCCAGCAGCGCCGGCTGTCCTGACGCGGGGCTTGAACCAGTGAACGTTGGAACACCGAAAGACCTGGAGCGCACACCGTGACGATGCCGTTGTATGCCTCTCCCGAACAGCTGATGCGGGAGCGTTCCGAGCTGGCGCGCAAGGGCATCGCGCGCGGCCGGAGCGTGGTGGTGCTGAAGTACTCGGGTGGCGTGCTGTTCGTGGCGGAGAACCCGTCGGCGACGTTGCACAAGGTCTCCGAGATCTACGACCGGATCGGCTTCGCCGCGGTCGGGCGCTACAGCGAGTTCGAGAACCTGCGGGTGGCGGGCATCCGCCACGCGGACCTGAAGGGCTACCAGTACGACCGCCGCGACGTGAGCGCCCGCGCACTGGCGAACGCGTACGCGGCGACGCTGGGCAGCATCTTCACCGAGCAGCTGAAGCCGTTCGAGGTGGAGATCTGCGTGGCGGAGGTGGGCGCAACCTCGGCCGAGGACCAGCTGTACCGCTTGACCTACGACGGCTCGATCTTCGACGAGCCCCAGTACGTGGTGATGGGCGGCCAGACGGACAAGATCTCCACAAAGCTGAAGGAGACCTTCGAGGACGGCCTGGACCTCCAGGCGGCGCTGGGAGTGGCGGTGGCGGCCCTCCGAACGCCAACCCAGCCGGCTTCGGGCTCGTCGGCGGGCTCGTCATCCTCATCGGCGAACGCATCCCCGAACGGAAACGGCGAGGCGGACCCGATCAAACTGGAGGTGGCGGTCCTGGACCGCGACCGCCCCCGCCGCATGTTCCGCCGCCTGACGGGCGCGGCCCTGGACACCCTGCTCCCGGTCCCGGACCCGCAGGGAGAAGAGCCGGAGAGCAAGCCAGAAGGCGAGTAAAGACCCGAGCAAGCGGGGCCTGGCCACCCGCCAGGCCCCGCTCCGCGCGGCGCGGCAGAAAGCACGCCGAACAGTGAGAAACGCTGCCACGCACGCGATGAGCGCCGAGCAGTGAGAAAACGCTGCCGACGCACGCGATGAGCGGCGAGGGCCGAGCGCCGAGGGCCGAATGGGGGCAGCGAGGAAGGCCCGCCACGCCACCGCACGCGATGAGCGCCGAGCGGCAAGGACCGAGGCGCGAGCGCTGACGGGCGAATGGGGGCAGCGAGCAAGGCCTGCCACGCCACCGCACGCCACCACCAACCACACCCCCCTGCCGACCCGATACGCAGCCAAATCAGCGGCCGTCAGGCCGTGTCAAGGCACGCTTTCCCGCCTTGACACGGTCTGACGGCCGTTGAACAATCCGGCGTTCGGGCCGGCGGGGAAAACTCGGCGAATACAACCCACTCGAGAAGAACCCCCAGAGAAGCCCAAGCTCAAGACGCCGCAGAAGAAGTCCGAAAAGTCTGGTCAGCAAAGGCCAGCAGATACGGCAGCGTAGCCCGGGCAGTGTGCCAGGTGTGGTTGAACCCCCGCTCGGCGTGAACCACAGCCTCCTGCCCCCGAGCATGCAGCGCATCGGCAATCCGCCGAGCCGTCGCCACATCCGTCGGCGCCCCGGTGCCCACGGCCAGCATCACCGAGATCGGCGCCGAGAACCGCATGGTCGGCAGGTACCGCCGAGGCGTGTTGGCGGCGATGGCCGCACGGTTCCCGTCGAGAATGCCGACGGAGTCGTTGAGGTCGTCGTAGGGCAGGGCGATCACCAGCGTGGCGAACTCGTCGACGTGGTGCAGCCCGATGTTGAGCGCCCCGAACCCGCCTCCGGACATCCCGCCCAGCGCCCGGTGGGTGCGATCGGCCAGCGTCCGGTACCGCTGGTCGATCGCCGGGACCACGGTCCCGGCCAGGTAGCTCTCCAGCTGCGGCCCACCGGGCACGTTCAGGCACTCCCAGTCGGTGCTGGGGGTGCCGGCGGTCATGTCCACGCTGACCACGATCATCGGGGCGATGACATTGGCCTGCTGCAGCGCCTGCAACGTGCCGGGGGCGTCTCCCGAGGTGAGCCAGTCCCGGGGACCGCCGAAGGGGTACCCGTGGATGAGGTAGACCACCGGGTACCGGCGCTTCGGGTCGGTGTCGTACCCCGGCGGGAGGATGACGTAGTTGCTGCCCGACGGGATCCCGTGCGCCGGGTCCGGGAGGTTGACGACGTCGATCCGCTGCCCGCCGGCCGCGGCGCCCGCCCCGGGGCGCGGCGCGGACGGCGAAGCGGAATCCGACGACGGCTCGGGGGTCTCGCTGCCGTCGTCGAGCAGGCGGCCGGCGAAGCTGACCACGCCGGGGCCGCGCTGGAGGAGCCGGGCGAGGTCGTCGGAGGTGCGGACGTACCCGACGTAGCTGTTGACCCCGGTCACCGCCGCGACCAGGAGGAGCACGCCGAACGCCGCGAACCCCCAGCGCCGGACGCGGCGGCGGTACCAGAGCGCGATCATGACGGCGAGAACGGCGACGGCCGCCGAGGCGAAGCCGAGCCAGATCAGCGGCGACTCGAGCGGGCCCAGGTCGCGGGCGCGCGCGGTGACGTCACCCGGCAGCACGGGGTCGCTCGCGGCCCGGTGGATGATGCTCGCCAGGCCGTGCCCGTCCATCGAATCCCCGCTCGTCCCCTGGCCGCGGGCAGGCGTGCCCGCGACTCGATCGCGAAGCTAGCGAGGACTGGCTGTGGGTTCGTTGAGAGAAGGTAAAGCAACCTTCAGAGCCGGTAGAGCGTCAGCGCGCTGGGCCGCGACCGGAAGCGGAACCGGTTGCCGAGCGGGCCGACCTCGCCGTCGGTGGCGACGCGGCGGTTGCCGTCGAGCAGCTCGACGTCCAGCTCGGGCAGGTCGAGCTCCTGGTAGACGTGGCTGGCGGCGAGGCTGCGGGTGATCATCGCCAGCAGGAACCGGGCGCGGGAGTAGGGCAGGTCGGCGCGCAGGTAGCGGATGTCGAGCAGGCCGGTGTCCAGCGCGGGCCGCCGGCTCGGGGCGAACCCCTTCGGCGCGTACGTGCCGTTGCCGACGAACAGCAGCCAGACCTGCGTCCGCTTGCCGTTGAGCCGGACGGTCAGCGGTTTGGCGTGCCGCAGGGTCCTGGCCAGCGCGATCGCGGCCGACGGCCACTTCGGGTGCTTTTCCTGCAGCTTCTCGCGCAGCCGGACCATCTCGGGGTAGCCGCCGAGGCTGGCGGTGTTGACGAACCAGCGGTGGTCCGGGTCGCCGGCGCCGTCGATCTCGACTTCGCCCAGGTCGACGCGGACGGCGTTGCCGACCTCGGTCGCGGCGTCGGCGTCGGGCATGGAGCTGACACCGACGTCGCGGGCGAAGTGGTTGAGCGTCCCCGCCGGGACCAGGGCGAGCGGCAGGCCGCGTTCGGCGGCGACCGAGGCCACCGCCGCGACGGTGCCGTCGCCGCCCGCGACGGCCAGCGCGCGGACCGTGCCGCGGGCGTCGATTTCGGCTTCGAGCTGGGCACGGAGGCCCCGCTCGGGGTCCGGGTAGAGCAGCGTGGCCTTCGGCCAGGCGAACTTGACGTCCTCGGTCGGGTCCTGGCCCGCGACCCCGGAGTTCGGGTTGACGACCGCGAGCATGTCCTCGCCGTCGACCATCTCGGGGGCGTCCGCGTCGTGGGCCGTGCGGCCCGGGACGTCGTCGTGCAGCGGCCACCAGTGCCGGGTGGCCAGGCCGACGCCGACGCCGATGCCCAGGCCCACACCGACGTCGGAGGGCCAGTGCACGCCGGTGTGGACCCGCGAGTAGGCGACGGCCAGCGCCAGCGGCGCCACGGCGAGCCCGGCCCGCGGCGACTCCATCGCCACCGCCGTGGCGAAGGCCGCCGCGGACGCGGAGTGGCCGGAGGGGAACGACGAGGACGTGGGCCGTTTCCGCAGGCGGCGGTGCATGGGCACCTCCTCCTCGGCCGGGCGGCGGCGGGGGAACAGCGGCTTGCCGATCAGGTTGGCCGCGGCGCTGGCGCCGGCGATCGCGACGACCCCGCGCAGCGCACCGCGGCGCGTCGGGCCCTTGCGGCTGGCCAGCAGCGCGGCGACGACCCACCACAAGCGCGACTTGTTCGCCGATCTCGACAGCGTCATCAGCGCGTCGTCGGCCTTCGAGACGGGCAGCGAGGCACTGCGGCGCATCAGGGCGCGATCGGTCCGGCCGACCCGCCGGAAGGCCCGGATGAGCTGGTGTGACAAGGAGTCCGCCTTCCGCGTGACGTCAAGGGCCGTGCTCCAATCGTGCCGTATTCGGGGTGAATTCACCGTCTGTGGCCTACTGGGGGCGTGTCGACGCCCGAACGGCGCACCGTCGGAGGGGGTCCAGCGCCTACTCTGGTGGAATGCAGCGGCGGATCTTTGGCATCGAGACCGAGTTCGGGGTCACGTGCACCTTCCACGGACAGCGCAGGCTCTCGCCCGACGAGGTGGCGCGCTACCTCTTCCGGCGAGTCGTGTCGTGGGGACGCTCATCGAACGTCTTCCTGTCGAACGGCTCCCGGCTCTACCTCGACGTCGGCTCGCACCCCGAGTACGCGACGGCCGAGTGTGACGACCTGGTCCAGCTGGTCACGCACGACAAGGCCGGGGAGCGGATCCTCGAGGACCTGCTGGTCGACGCCGAACGGCGGCTCGCCGACGAGGGCATCGGCGGCGACATCTTCCTGTTCAAGAACAACACCGACTCCGCGGGCAACTCCTACGGCTGTCACGAGAACTACCTGGTGACCCGGGCGGGCGAGTTCTCCCGGATCGCGGACGTGCTGCTCCCGTTCCTGGTGACCCGCCAGCTCATCTGCGGCGCCGGCAAGGTGCTGCAGACCCCGCGGGGCGCGGTCTACTGCCTCTCCCAGCGTGCCGAGCACATCTGGGAGGGCGTCTCCAGCGCGACGACCCGCTCGCGGCCGATCATCAACACCCGCGACGAGCCGCACGCCGACGCCGAGCGCTACCGGCGGCTGCACGTCATCGTGGGCGACTCGAACATGGCGGAGCCGACGACCATGCTCAAGGTCGGCTCGGCGAACCTGGTGCTCGAGATGATCGAGGCCGGCGTCCAGTTCCGCGACTTCACCCTGGACAACCCGATCCGGGCGATCCGCGAGATCAGCCACGACCTCACCGGCCGCCGCCAGGTGCGGCTGGCCGGCGGGCGCGAGGCCTCGGCGCTGGACATCCAGCGCGAATACCACGCCCGCGCGGTCCAGCACATCAAGGACAACGGCACGACCGCGGCGAACGAGCGCGTCGTCGAGCTGTGGGGCCGGGCCCTGGACGCGGTCGAGCAGCAGGACTTCGGCAAGATCGACACCGAGATCGACTGGGCGATCAAGCACCGGCTGGTCGAGCGCTACCGGCACAAGCACGACCTGGACCTGTCCAGCCCGCGCATCGCCCAGCTCGACCTCGCCTACCACGACATCCGCCGGGGCCGGGGCATCTTCGACCTGCTCCAGCGCAAGGGTCTGGTCCGCCGGGTCACCGACGACGGCGAGATCGAAGCGGCCAAGGACACCCCGCCCCAGACGACCCGGGCCAAGCTGCGCGGCGACTTCATCGCCGCCGCCCAGGCCGCGGGCCGTGACTTCACGGTCGACTGGGTGCACCTGAAGCTGAACGACCAGGCCCAGCGCACGGTCCTGTGCAAGGACCCGTTCCGCTCGGTCGACGAGCGGGTGGAACGCCTGATCAGCTCGCTCTGACCCCGGTACCGCCGAAGGGCGCGCCGGGCGTCCCCTTCGGCGGTACCGACGAAAGTCGCGTGGCGGGTGCGGCAGGATCGCGGCATGCGTGTCGTGCTGCTCGTCTGCGCCCTGCTGGTCTCGATCGCGGTCCCGGCGTCGGCGGGGGAGCGCCCGCTGACGTGGGAGCTCAAGCCGACCGGCGTCACGGCCCAGTTCCGCGGCTTGTCCGCGGTCAGCGCGCGGGTGGCCTGGGTCAGCGGCACGCAGGGCACGGTCCTGCGCACCACCGACGGCGGGGCCACCTGGAAGTCCGTCGGGCCGCCCGGGACCGGGACGCTCCAGTTCCGCGACATCGAGGCCTTCGACGCCGACCACGCCGTGACCCTCTCCATCGGCCCGGGTACCGACTCCCGCGTCTACCGGACCGACGACGGCGGCGCGCACTGGCGCCAGACGTTCCAGAACACCGACGCGGCGGCGTTCTACGACTGCCTCGCCTTCTTCGACCCGTGGCGCGGCCTGGCGATGAGCGACCCCGTCGACGGCCGGTTCCGGGTCCAGGCCACCTTCGACGGCGGCCGCAGCTGGCGTCCGGTGCCCGACAGCGGCTTCCCGCCCGCGCTGCCGGGCGAGGCCGGGTTCGCGGCCAGCGGCCAGTGCGTCACCACGGCCGGGCCGTTCGACGCCTGGCTCGCGACCGGTGGCGGCGCGACCGCCCGCGTCCTGCACTCCGGTGACGGCGGCCGGCACTGGACGGCGTCCGGCACGCCGTTGCCGAGCAGCCCGTCGGCGGGCGTGTTCGCGCTGGCCTTCCGCTCGCCGTCCCAGGGCGTCGCGATCGGCGGCGACTTCGCGAACCCGACCGCGCCCGGCCCGGCCGTCGCCCTCACCCGGGACCGCGGCCGCACCTGGACCACACCGGGCCAGTACCCCGCCGGCTACCGCTCGGGCCTGGCCTGGCGCGGCGGAACGGTCCTGGCGGTCGGCCCCGGCGGCAGCGACACGAGCCAGGACGGCGGCCGGCACTGGACGTCGTTCGACACGGGCAGCTTCGACAGCGTGGACTGCGCCGGGACCGCCTGCTGGGCGAGTGGCGCACAGGGCCGCGTCGCCCGGCTTCGCTAGAGGACCTGGCCGGTCGGGCGGACCAGGATCTCGTTGACGTCCACCGAGGGCGGCTGCTGGAGGGCGTAGAGCACCGCGCGGCCGATGTCTTCGGGCTGCAGGCGGGGCTTCCGGCGCTGTTCGTCGCTGAGGATGTCGGTGTCGGTGATGCCGGGGTTGATCAGCGTGACCCGCACGCCGGTGCCGACGGCCTCCTCGCGGATCGCGCCGGCCATCCCGGTCACCGCCCACTTGGTCACGGAGTACAGGCTCGCGTTGCGGATGTAGCGGCCGGCCACGGACCCGGTGATCAGCAGGTGGCCGGCGGTTTCCCGGAGCGCGGGCAGGGCGGCGCGGGCGGTGTAGGCGGCGCCGAGGACGTTCGTGCGGACCATCGGCTCCCACGCGCGCGGGTCGGGATCGTCGTCGCCGAAGAAGGAGGTCCCGACCCCGATCCCGGCGTTGGCGAAGGCGGCATCGAGCCGCCCGAACTTCTCGACGGCCGCGGCGACGGCCCGGGAGATGCCCGGCCAGTCGCCGACATCGGCACCGAGCGCGAGCGCCCGGTCCGCACCGAGCTCGGCGGCGAGCGGGGCGACGGATTCGAGCTTGCGGGCGACGAGGGCGACCTTGAACCCGGCTTCGGCGGCCAGGCGCGCGGTGGCGGCGCCGAGGCCACGGGAGGCACCGGTGATGAGGAGAACGCGATCTTCCATGAGCTCCAGGTTAAGGCGGCTTCGCGGATCGAGGTTCTCGTGGGATTGGTCCTCACAACGCTGGCACGGGCCGGACCGCCCGCGGCTGGTCGCGCTGGGCTGGGGATCAGCACGTGCCGGCCACGCAGCCCACCCGCGGCTGGCCGCGCCGGGCTAGGGCGTCAGCACGAGCCGGCCGCGCAGCCCGCCCGCGGCGAGCCGCTCGTGAGCGACCGCCGCCTCCGCCAAGGGCATCACTCCGGCCACTCGCAACGGGAGCGTGCCGTTCTGCGCCAGGCGGGCCAGCTCGGCCAGGCGCTCGCCGTCCGCGCGGATCCAGACGGTGCGGACGCGGATCCCGCGGAGGGGGATCGGGGCGGCTCCCGCGGCGAAGGCCACGAACTCGCCGCCGCCGCGGACCGCGTCGAGGGCGTCCAAGCCGAGGAGTGCGGTGTCGAGGGCGGCGTCCGCGCCACCCGGGACCACCGCGCGGACCCGGTCGGCCAGCGAGGGGCCGCGCGGCACGAACTCGTCCGCGCCGAAGGCCCTGACCTGCGCTTCGTCGGCTTCGGAAGCCACCGCGACGACCCGGAGTTTGCGCGCGTGCGCCAGCGCGACGGCGTACCCGCCCACCGCCCCGGCCGCCCCGGTGACCAGGACCGTCCCGGTCGTGTCGACCAGGTCGAGTGCCTGGGCGGCGGTCAGTGCGTTCAGCGGCAGGGTCGCGGCTTCGGCGGGGGAGACGCCGGCCGGCGCGGGGGCGACCGCCGACGCGTCCAGCACGATCTGCTCGGCGTAGGCACCGAGCGGCGTGGCGATCCGGTCACGCAGGCCGAGCACGGCGTCGCCGGCCCGGAACCCGGTGTCCCCGGCGTCGTCGATCGACCCGGCGACGTCCCAGCCCAGCCCGAGCACCTCGCGCGGCGGGACCACCCCGGCCGCGCTCAGCGCCCCGCTGCGGGTCGCCAGGTCCACCGGGTTCACCGCGGCCGCCGCCACCCGGATCCGGACCTGCCCGGGGCCCGGCTCCGGGACCGGTACCTCGACGAACTCCAGCACTTCCGGCCCGCCGAACCGGCGGATCACCATCGCACGCATCCGAACCTCCTTCCCGGCGAACGTAGGGGGAGCTACTCTCCATCGGGAAGTACGCACTTGCAGGTGCCCACCGCACGGTGACGTTCGCAAGAGGGAGGTGCACCCCGGTGCCCACGCGCACGGCGGAACAGCGGCGGCAAGCCGAAAAAGCCGCCTACGACGCCTACCTGGCGGCCTGCCCGACCCGGAAGCTGCTGGACGAGATCGCCGGCAAGTGGGTCAGCCTGATCCTCGTCGCGCTCGGTGACGGGCCGCAGCGCTACAGCGACCTTTCGCGGCGGATCGCCGGGGTCAGCCAGAAGATGCTCACCCAGACCCTGCGGGTGCTCGAACGGGACGGCCTCGTCCGCCGCGAGGTCACCCCGGCGGTGCCCGTCCGCGTCGACTATTCCCTTACGCCACTGGGGGAATCCCTGCGGGCGCTGATGGCCGGGTTCAAGGACTGGGCCGAGGCGAACTTCGAAGCCGTCGACGCCGCGCGAAGCGATTACGACGCGCGTACCCCGGACCTCACGATCGGGCCGGGCGGCGCGGGCTAGGCTCTACCGGGTGTCCACCGCACGCGCCGAACGGCTGGTCAATCTGGTGCTGGCCCTGTTGTCCACCCGGCAGTACCTCACTGCCGAGAAGATCCGCGGCATCGTGCCCGGATACGGCGACGCGGCCAGCGACGACGCCTACTTCCGGATGTTCGAGCGGGACAAGACCGAGCTGCGCGAACTCGGCATCCCCCTGGAGACCGGCCGCAACTCCGCGTTCGACGCGATCGAGGGCTACCGCATCGCCCGCCGCGACTACGAACTCGGCGAGATCGACCTCGCCCCCGACGAAGCCGCCGCCGTCGCGCTGGCCTCCCGGCTGTGGGATTCCCCGGAGCTGACCGGCCAGGCGCAGGGCGCGCTCGTGAAGCTGCGCGCCGCCGGCCTGGAGGTCGACGACCAGGCGCCCACCGTGGTCGAGCCGCGGGTACGGGCCGAGCCGGCGTTCGGGCCGCTGCTGGCCGCGGTCCAGAACGGCCAGGCCGTGCGCTTCGAATACCGCCGCAGCGGATCGCCGGAGCGGATCATGCGCACCCTGGAGCCGTGGGGCGTGGTGTCCTGGCGGGCCCGCTGGTACGTCGTCGGGCACGACCGCGACCGCGGTGCCACCCGCTGCTTCCGGCTCTCGCGCGTCACCGGGCAGGTCCGCCCGGTCGGCAAGCCCGGCGAGGTCCGGCGCCCCGAGGGCGTCAACCTGCTCAAGCTCGTCACGGCCACCGGCGACAGCGAGCCGTCGCCGGTCACCACCGCCCGCGTCTGGGTCGCCGACGGCCGCGCGGCCGGGGTCCGGCGCCGCGGCACCGTGGTCGGGCGCGCCACCGTCGACGGCGAAGAGGGCGACCTCGTGGAGATCGGCCTGCTCTACCCCGAATCGGCCGCCGACTGGATCAGCGCGCAGGGTCCCGACGTCGTCGTGCTCGAGCCCGACGTGCTGGCCAAGAGCGTGCAGGACCGCCTCGAGGCCGTCGTCGCCCGGCAGGTGAGCGCCCGGTGAGCGGGTCCACCGACCGGATGCCGAGGCTGCTCGCGCTCGTGCCGTACCTGCTGGCGCGCCCGGGCGTCCGCATCGACGACGCGGCGCAGGACTTCGACGTCACGCCGAAGCAGCTGCGCAAGGACCTCGAGCTGCTGTGGATGTGCGGGCTGCCCGGCTACGGCCCCGGCGACCTGATCGACCTGTCCTTCGAGGGTGACACGATCGTCGTCACCCACGACGCCGGCATGAACCGCCCGCTGCGCCTGACCGGCGGCGAGGCGACCGCGCTGCTGGTGGCGCTGCGGGCGCTGGCCGAGACGCCGGGCGTGGTCGACGGCGACGCCGTCCGCCGCTCCATCGCCAAGATCGAGGCCGCCGCCGGGCAGGCGCAGCCGGCCGGCGTGGTCGTCGGCGGGGGAGTGCGCGAGGGCAAGAAGACCGCGCGGACCCGCGAGGAGGTCGCCCGGGCGCTGCAGGACGGGCGCGCGCTGCGGATCCGCTACTACACCGCCTCGAAGGACCAGATCACCGAGCGCACGGTCGACCCGATGCGGCTGCTGATCGTCCAGGCCGTCGGCTACCTCGAAGCCTGGTGCCGCCGCGCCGAGGGTGTCCGGCTGTTCCGGCTCGACCGGATCGACGAGCTGACCGTCCTCGAAGAGCCGTCGCGGCCGCCCGCCCACGCCCACCCCACCGACCTCTCCGACGGTGTCTTCCGCGAGCGTCCCGACCAGCGGGAGGCCGTCCTGGTCCTCGACCCGGACGCACGCTGGGTAGCCGAGTACTACCCGTGCGAGGAACTCGACGAGCTCGACGGTGGCCGGCTGCGGATCCGGATGCGCTACGCCGACCAGTCGTGGATGGTGCGCCTGGTGCTGGGATTGGGCGGGGAAGCGCTGGTGGAGAGCCCGGCCGACCTCGCGTCCGACGTCGGTCGCCGCGCCGCCGACGCCGTGGCCCGAGCCCGTCACCTTCCGTCAACCTGCGACCACTAGGCTGACGGCGTGCCGTACCTGCCCACCGCCGTGCTCATCGTGCTCGGCCTCGCCGTCCTCGTGGTCCTTTCGGTGCGGACCGTCAAGGTCTTGCGTGCTTTCCGGCAAACCACAAGCATGGTGGTGACGAACACCCAGGACCGGGCGGGGCTCGTCCGGGCCAGGGCGGCGGGGCTGCGGGTCGCGTTCGCGCGGCGCCGCCACAAAGCGGAAAACCAGTAACATCCCTACCAGACGCAGATAGGAGGCCACCATGCTGAACGGATTGCAGCCGTGGCATTTGATCATCTTGGTGCTCGTCGTCGTGCTGCTGTTCGGGGCCAAGAGGCTTCCCGACGCGGCCCGGTCCATCGGCAAGTCCATGAAGATCTTCAAGGCCGAGACCAAGGACCTCACCGGCGACAAGGCCGCGGCGCACGAAGACGCCGTGCCTGCCGACACGAAGCAGATCCCGGCCACGCCCGCCACGCCCGCTTCGACCGACCAGCAGGTCGCCGACCTGCAGCGTCAGCTCGACGAGCTGAAGAAGCAGCAGGCCGCCGAGCAGCCGCAGAAGAACGTCAGCTGAGCGGCTAGGCCACACCCGGTCCCCCGTCCACGGAGCGCGCCGATTCCGGCGCGCTCCGGCGGACTCCGACGAGAACGGAACAACCCGTGGCGGAATCCGCCTCCGGAAACGGTGACAGCCGCCGCTCCATGCGGCGCAAGCGCAGCCGTCGCACCAACCCCGACGGCACGATGACGCTCATCGAGCACATCTACGAGTTCCGCCGCCGCCTCGGCTTCGCGCTGCTCGCCGTCGTCATCGGCGGCATCTTCGGGTTCATCTGGTTCGGCACCAAGCTCGGCCCGATCCCGTCGCTCGGCGACCTCGTGAAGGACCCGTACTGCGCCATCCCGCCGGATCGGCGGCTCGACAGCGCCGACGGGTGCCGGCTGCTGCAGACCGTGCCGTTCGAAGCGTTCATGACGCAGCTGAAGGTCGGTATCGCGGCCGGGGCCGTGCTCCTCTCGCCGGCCTGGCTGTACCAGCTCTGGGCCTTCATCGCGCCCGGCCTGTACAGCAAGGAACGCAAGTACGCGCTGACCTTCGTCGGGTTCGCGTCGGTGCTGTTCGCCGCGGGCGCCGTGCTCGCCTACATCCTCTTCCCGCACGCCCTGCAGCTGCTCATGGGCTTCGGGCAGGACGCCTTCGTCACCGCGCTGACCGCGGACAAGTACATCTCGTTCCTGCTGTCGCTGCTGATCATCTTCGGGATCAGCTTCGAGCTCCCGCTGCTGGTGGTGATGCTCAACCGCGTCGGCGTGGTCAAGTACGTGCAGCTGAAGAAGTGGCGGCGCGGCATCGTGTTCGCGCTGTTCGTCTTCGCGGCGTTCGCCACCCCCGGTTCGGACCCGTTCTCCATGCTCGGCCTCGCCGGCGCGCTCACCGTGCTGTTCGAGATCGCCGTGCAGATGGCCCGCTTCCACGACCGCAAGCTGGAGAAGGCCCGCGGGGACGAGGGCTGGGACAAGCTCGCCGACGACGAAGCCGCGCCGTTCGACTACACGCCGAGCACCGTCGACGACGAGCCGTCCGCCCCGACCGCGTCCGGCGGCCGGTCGAGCACCGACGACGTCACCTAGTGGGGATCCACGCCGCGCTCGCGGTGCACCCGGCGTCGGGGCACGGCGCGGCCGCCCGGATCGCCGACACCGTCGCCGAGCGGCTGCGCGCGGCGGTCGACCGGCTCGACGTGCTGGTCGCCCACTCCGTCGAGGAGTCCCGAGCGCTGATGCGGTCGTCCCACGCCGCCGGGCTGGACGTGCTGATCGTGCTCGGCGGGGACGGCGCCGCCCACCAGGGTGTCCAGTTCTGCGCGAACAACGACGTCGCGCTGGGCCTGGTCCCGGCGGGCACCGGCAACGACTTCGCCCGCGCCCTCGGCGTCCCCGGCGAGCCGCTCCCGGCGGTCGACGCGCTGGTCGCGGCCCTGCGCTCGGGTGCCCGCCGGCGCATCGACCTCGGCCGCGCCGGTGACACCTGGTTCGCGACGGTGCTGTGCGCGGGGTTCGACGCGAGCGTCAACGAACGCGCCAACCGGCTGCGCTGGCCGTCCGGCCCGCGCCGCTACGACGTGGCGATCCTGGCCGAGCTGGCGTCGTTCCGGCCGCGGCCGGTGGTCGTCGATACCGGCACCGGCCGCCTCGAACTCGACGCGACGCTCGTGGCGATCGGCAACACGCGGTTCTACGGCGGCGGCGTCCCGATCTGCCCGACGGCCGACCCCGAGGACGGCGTCTTCGACGTCACGATCATCGGGCACGCCACCCGCCGCGGCCTGATCCGCATGCTCCCGGGCCTGCGCACCGGCAACCACGTCACCCACCCGGCGGTCCGCACCCTGCGCGCCCGCTCGGTGACCCTGGCCGGCAACACCTGGCCCGCCTACGCCGACGGGGAACCGCAGGGCACCGTGCCGGTGACGGCCACCTGCGTGCCGGGCGCGCTCACCGTCCTGGCCTAACGGTCGTAACCGCCCGCCCGCGCCACCAGGTGCCGGAAGTGCGCCGGCGTCAGCAGCCGTCCCGAGTCGGCGAAGTAGACGCCGCCGCAGCGGTGGCAGAACCAGCCCTGCTCCCACACCTGCTGCGCCGCCGGGACCCCGCGCCGCTGCCGCCGGTGCGCCCGCACGCGGCGGACGTACAGCCAGACCAGCACGCCGGTGGCGACGTACACCCCGAACGCCGGCACCGAGAGCACCGCGAAGCCCAGCACCTTCGATGCCGCGCCGCCCGGGGGCGGGTCGTCGGATGCCGAGAACGGCAGCAGCAGGAAACAGCTGCCGACCATGGCCAGCAGGATCGCCGCCGCCAGGAGGCCGCCACCGCGGCGTGGGGGAGGGAAGGGGTCGAGGGAGCGGGCGACCGCGGTCACGGAAACCCCGCTGACCTGGCTGCTCGTCACGAGCACGCCGTCGCCGGCCGGGACCGCGACCGCCGGGCCCTGGCCGCGGTAGAACGAGTGGCCCCCGTGGTAGACCGCGGGCACGTGCTGCACCTGGTCCAGCAAGCCGCAGCTCGGGCACGGTTCCGTCATGCCCGCTCCGACGCGGCCGGACCCGAACCGGTTCCGCGGTCCCCCGCGGGTGTATAACGACCTGTACAGCGGGTCGAAGTACGCAACGTGCGAACTGTCGGAGGGGTGTGAAACCCTGACGAGGTGGCCAGTAGCCCTTCTCCGTCCCCGGCCGAGGCCTATGCGGCCTCCACGCGCCGCGGGAAGCACCCCCAGCTGACGCGCTTCGCCGCGGAGGTGTCCTTCGAGTTCGACCAGTTCCAGATCCGCGGATGCCAGGCTCTCGAGGACGGCCACGGCGTGCTGGTCTGCGCGCCCACCGGGGCGGGCAAGACGGTGGTCGGCGAGTTCGCCGTGCACCTGGCGCTCGCCGAGGGCCGCAAGTGCTTCTACACGACGCCCATCAAGGCGCTGTCGAACCAGAAGTACGCCGACCTGGTGGCCCGCTACGGCACCGACGCCGTCGGCCTGCTGACCGGGGACACCTCGGTCAACGGCAACGCGCAGGTGGTCGTGATGACCACCGAGGTGCTGCGCAACATGCTCTACGCGGGCTCCTCCACGATCACCGACCTCGGGTACGTCGTGATGGACGAGGTCCACTACCTGGCCGACCGGTTCCGGGGCGCGGTGTGGGAAGAGGTGATCCTGCACCTGCCGGAGCACGTCCGCGTGGTCGGGCTGTCGGCGACGGTCAGCAACGCCGAGGAGTTCGGCGAGTGGCTGGTCGAGGTCCGGGGCGACACGACGGTCGTGGTCGACGAGCACCGGCCGGTGCCGCTCTGGCAGCACATGCTGGTGGGGAACCGGCTGCTGGACCTGTTCGCCGGGGACGACGTGCACGCGCCGAACGCCGAGCTGCGGATCAACCCGACCCTGCTGCGCCGGACCGAGGAGATCGGCCGCCAGTACGCGCCGGCCGGGTTCCGGGGGCCGCGGGGCCGGCGGGGTGCGCCGCCGCGGATGCCGCGGTTCCGGCCGCCGTCGCGGGTCGACGTCGTCGAGCAGCTGGACCGGGCCGGGCTGCTGCCGGCGATCGTGTTCATCTTTTCGCGCGCGGGCTGCGACGCGGCGGTGGCGCAGTGCGTCCGGTCGGGGTTGCGGCTGAACGGGCCGGGTGAGGTCGAGGAGATCCGGCGGGTCATCGAGGAGCGCACGGCGGATCTGCCCGAGGGCGATCTGGGTGTGCTGGGGTACTGGGAGTGGCGGGAGGCCCTGGAGCGCGGGATCGCCGGGCACCACGCGGGGCTGCTGCCGGCGTTCAAGGAGACCGTCGAGGAGCTGTTCGTCCGCGGGCTGGTCAAGGTCGTGTTCGCGACGGAGACGCTGGCACTGGGGATCAACATGCCGGCCCGCACGGTCGTGCTCGAGCGGCTGGTGAAGTACAACGGCGAGGCGCACGTCGACCTGACGCCGGGGGAGTACACGCAGCTCACCGGCCGGGCCGGGCGGCGCGGCATCGACATCGAGGGGCACGCCGTCGTCGCGTGGCAGCCGGGGGTGGATCCGAAGCAGGTCGCCGGGCTGGCCTCGACGCGGACCTATCCGCTGCGGTCGTCGTTCCGGCCGGGCTACAACATGGCGGTCAACCTGGTGGCGCAGGTCGGCGCGGCCGAGGCGCGGGAGCTGCTGGAGCAGTCGTTCGCCCAGTTCCAGGCCGACCGGTCGGTGGTGGGGACCGCGCGCCGGATCGAGCGGAACAAGGAAGCGCTGAAGGGCTACACGGCCGCGGTGACCGGCGACTTCGACGAGATGCTCGAGTACGTCGAGCTGCGGGCGAAGCTTTCGGCGCGGGAGAAGGCGTTGTCGCGGCAGAACACCGCCGCGCGGCGGGCCGGGACGGCGGAGTCGCTGGAGAAGCTGCGCAAGGGGGACGTCATCGCGGTGCCCGCGGGCCGGCGGGCGGGGCTGGCCGTGGTGGTCGACCCGGGCCTGGACCCGATCCGGGAGCCGCGGCCCGTGGTGGTGACCGAGGACCGGTGGTCGGGGCCGTTGTCGGTGGCGGACTTCCCGGCGCCGGTGGAGGCGCTGGGGCGGATCAAGCTGCCCAAGCACATCGAGCTGCGGTCGCCGCGGACGCGCCGGGACATCGCCGCGACGCTGCGCAACGCCGGGATTTCGCTGCCGGGCCGGCAGAAGCGGCGATCGGGCGCGAACGAGGACGGGGAGCTGGCGGCGTTGCGGCGGGCGCTGCGGGCGCACCCGTGTCACGGGCTGGCCGAGCGGGAGGCGAACCTGCGCTGGGTGGAGCGGTACCAGCGGCTGGCCGCGGAGACGCAGCAGCTGGAGCGGAAGGTCGCGGCGACGACGCACTCGCTGGCGCGGGCGTTCGACCGGATCCTGGCCCTCCTGGGTGAGCGCGGCTATCTGGGGCCGGAGTCGGCCGGCGACGGTGAGGATCGCGTCACCGAGCACGGCCGGCGGCTGACGCGGCTCTACAGCGAGTCGGACCTGCTGGCCGCGGAGTGCATCCGGCACGGCGTGTGGCGCAAGCTCAACCCGGCCGAGCTGGCCGCGGTCGTGTCGACGCTGGTGTTCGAGGCGCGCCGGGACACCGCCGGGGAGCCGCGGCTGCCGGGCGGGGCGGTGCCCGAGGCGTGGCAGGAGACGGCGCGGCTGTGGGTGGAGCTGACCGAGGACGAGCGGCGGCACCGGCTGGACCGGACGCGGGAGCCCGACGCCGGGTTCGCGTGGCCGGTTTATCGCTGGGCGCGGGGTGAATCCCTGGAGAAGGTCCTCACCGCGGCCGAGGCCAACGGCCAGGAGCTGTCGGCCGGTGACTTCGTGCGCTGGTCGCGTCAGGTGATCGACCTGCTCGACCAGATCCGGGACGTGCTGGGCAAGGCGGATCCGGTGGGCGCCGCGGCCGCGGAGGCGGTGAAGGCACTCCGGCGGGGAGTCGTGGCCGCGGGAGCGGCGTGATATCCGTGTAAGGCCTGCTCCAAGCGGCGGAGGCGGTGAGCGTGGGCACGTGTGCTCGGCTCCGACCTGTGGTTGGATCGCGTTCGACACCGTGTGTGCGCGGCTTGCCGGTGTTTCGGGGTGGACAGCGAGATGAGTGAAGCAGGCGGAGGCAGACGATGAGCACGCCGTATGGCGGCAACGACCCACAGCAGCCCCAGTACGGGCAGCAGCCGGGCGGCGCGTACCCGCCGAGCGGCCCGCAGGAACAGCCGCAGTGGGGCCAGCCGCAGCAGCCTTCTTACGACCCGAACCAGCAGCAGCAATGGGGCCAGCCGCAGCCACCCCAGCAACCGCAGCAGTGGGGGCAGCAGCCGGGCGGTTACGCCCCGCCGCAGCAGCCCCAGTGGGGCCAGCAGCCGCCACCGTACGGCCAGCAGCCCGGCGGCGGGTATCCGCAGAGCGGCCCGCAGGCGCAGCCGCAGTACGGGCAGCAGCCCGGCGGGGCGTACCCGCAGAGCGGTCCGCAGGCGCAGCCGCAGTACGGCGGGCAGCAGCCGGGTGGGCAGTACGACTACGGCCAGCAGCAGTTCCCCGGCACGGCCGCGCCGGAGGGGGAGCAGCCGGCGAAGTCGAAGAAGGGCCTGCTGATCGGCGTGGTCGCGGCGATCGTCGCCGTGGCGGTGTTCCTGGTGCTGGGGTTCGTCGCGCCCGGGTTCCTGAAGACGCAGGTCTTCAACAACACCCAGATGCAGACCGACGTGCAGAAGCTGCTGACCGAGACCTACAAGATCGACGGCGTCACCGGCGTCACCTGCCCGGCCGAGCAGAAGGTGGAGGACGGGGCGAAGTTCGAGTGCACCGCCACCATCGCCGGGAAGCCGCAGCAGGTGCCGATCACGGTGAAGGGCGACGGCGGCAACTACGAGGTTTCCCCGCCCGTCGCCAAGTAGCGTGACCTCCGGGCCCGGCCGCCGGTGAATTCGGTGGCCGGGCTCCGGCGTTTCCGGAGATGATCCGGGCATGAGCGACTTCGAGATCCGGACGCTGGGCACCGAGGAGCACCGGGCGGCGAGCAACCTGTTCCGGGAGACCGTGCACTTCCCGCCGTCCGACGACGCCGAATGGGTGTACGCGGCGCGGTACTACCAGCCCGGTGGCGCGGTCGGGGCGTTCGATCCGGAGCTGATCGGCACGGCCCGTTCGTTCGACGCGGAGCTGACGGTGCCCGGCGGGGCGCGGCGGCCGATGGTGGGTGTCACTTCGGTGGGGGTGCGGGCCGACCGGACTCGCCGTGGGGTGCTGCGGGCGATGATGACGGCGCAGCTGGAGGACTTCGCCGCGCGCGGGGTGGTGTTCGCGAACCTGCTGGCGTCGGAAGCGGGGATCTACGGCCGGTTCGGGTACGGCCTGGCCACGCGGTACCGCGCCTACAGCGTCGACCGGCACCGGGCGCGGCTGCGGCCGGACGCCCCGGTGGGCGGGGAGCTGGAGCTGCTGGACCTCGACCGGGCCCTGGAAGTCTGTCCCGGTGTGTACGACGGCCTCGAGCGCCGGCCGGGGATGATGTCCCGGCCGGAGGTGCTGTGGCGGCTGTACGAGATGCAGCTGCGGCGGCACACCACGCCGGCGAAGGCGGTCGTGCACCACGGTCCCGGCGGGCCGGACGGCTTCGCCGTCTACCACGTGGCGGGGCCGCAGGCGCACCCGTGGACCAAGACCCTGGAAGTGGGGGACCTGTTCGCCGGTTCCCCGGCGGCGTTCGCGGGGCTGTGGCGGTTCCTGCTCGGCCTCGACCTGGTGGACCGGATCGCCGTCGAGGCGCAGCCGCTCGACGACCCGATCGACCTGCTGCTGGCCGATCACCGGAGCGGGACCGTCGACCGGATCGGGGACGAGCACTGGATCCGGCTCGTCGACGTCCCGGCCGCGCTGGCCGCCCGGGCGTACGGTCCCGCCGAGCCGGTGGTGCTCGAGGTGACCGATCCGCTGCTGCCCGGCAACAGCGGCACCTACCTGGTGACGCCGGACGGCGCCGGGCGCACCGACCGGCCCGCCGGGCTGCGCC
>NZ_MUMI01000145.1 GCF_002155975.1 Amycolatopsis kentuckyensis | reverse complement strand
ACCGGGTGGCGCGCAGCAGCAGGCCGTCCCGCTCGGTCGGGTCGAAACGGCGTCGGGGGCGCGTGAGCCGTGGCGGGCGGGGGCAGCTTCCTGGTGGCGCTGCTGCGGCGCGGCGCCCCCGCGATCGCCACCGCCACGAGTGAACTGCCCGACGAGATCGCCGACCCGGCTCCGATCCACGCGCTGCGGCGCATCTCCCGGATGTCCGGCCCGATCGACCCGACCGAGCGGGACGGCCTGCTGCTGCGCGCCACCCGGTACGTCGTGCTCATCCCGCTGGCCTACCGGCTGCTCGCGGTGCCGGGCCAGTTCGGCGTCTACGTCCTCCAGCACGGCACGACCGGGCTGCTGCCGGTCGGGGTTTTCACGCTCCTGTCGGTGGCGCTGAACGTCGCCGGCCTTCGCTGGATGTTCCGCTCGGCGCCGTTCCGCGGCCGGAACGCCGGGAAGCTCTTGGCCGTCGACCTCGCCTTCACCGTGCTCTCGCCGCTGCTCGTCGCGCTGACCGTGCCGGCCCCGGTGTACTTCGACGCGCTGGCGGTCACCAGCGTCCACCTCTACGGCGAGATCGGGTTGCTGACCCTCGCGCTGGGCCTGCCGAGCGGCGTGGTGTTCGGCTTGCTGAGCTTCCCGCTCCGGATGCTCGCGAACTGGCTGAACACCGGCGGGTTCCTGGCCGGGGCCGCCTTCTCGACGTACTCCGTGCTGCTCGCGGAGCTCTTCCTGGCCACCGCCGCGCTGGTGCTGACCGGCCTCGGCACGCGCCTGGCGCTGGCCTACGGCACCCGCAACGGGCGGCTCGCCGAGCGCGCCCAGCAGCACCGCAGGCTGCACGACACGGTGTTGCAGACCCTGGAGGCGATGGCGTTGTCCGCGCCCGGCAACGCCGAGGAACGGCTGGTCGAGATCCAGCGGCTGGCGCGGGCGCAGGCGATGGAGATCCGGCACACGATCGAGTCCGCGGCGTCCGAGCGGGCCGAGGCCGGTGCGCGGCCGCTGGGCGAGAAGCTCGCCGCGCTCGCCGCCGAGATGGCCCGCGACGGCCTGCGCGCCCAGCTCGTGGTGGCCGAGCTGGACGACGACACGCTGTCGGAGGTCCGGCAGATCGCCATCCGCGACGCGGTGCGCGAGGCGATGCGGAACACGATGAAGCACTCCGGCACCGACCGGGTCGTGGTCCGCGTCGAGGAGCGCGACGGCGGCATCGCGGTGATCACCCGCGACCACGGCAGCGGGTTCAGCGCCGCCGACCACCCGGCCGGGTTCGGCATCAGCGAGTCGATCACCGCGCGGCTGGCCGAGGTCGGCGGGACGTCGCTGGTCGAGTCGGGACTCGCCGGGGGTGGCACGCGAGTGACGTTGTGGGTCCCGTTCTGATATCTCCTGTCCATGACTTCGATCGACCTGCTCGCCGACGCCCTTGCCGCCTACCGCTCCGGTGACCGCGACCAGGCCGCCGAACTGGCCGCCCGGGCCGGCCGCGCCGGCTCCACGCTGGCGGACGAACTGCGGGACTACCTGGCCGGCGACGGAACGGCGCCGGTGTACGACCAGCCGAGCGCGTTCACGGCGTTCATCCGCGGCGGTGGCAACGTCGAGCTGTACCGGGCGCTGAGCGCCGAGCTGGCCGCCCGGTACGACGCCGGCAAGCCGGAATCGCTGCTCGACCTCGGCTGCGGTGACGGCCTCGCCGTGGTGCCCGCGCTGGAGCAGGCGTCGCACCTCCCGCCGCGGATCGACCTGGTCGAGCCGTCGGCCGCGCTGCTCGAGGGCGTCCACGAGCGGGTGCCGTCGGCCCAGTGCTGGCAGTCGACCGCGCAGGACTTCCTGGCGCGGGACGACCTCGGCTGGGACTTCGTCCAGTCGACGTTCGCCCTGCAGTCGATCGAGCCGGAGCAGCGCGCGGAGGTGCTGCGGGCGCTGCAGCCGCGCACCGGGACGCTGGTGCTGGCCGAGTTCGACGTCCCCGAGTTCGAGGAAGGCTCGCCGGAGCACCTCCGCTCGCTCGTCGAGCGCTACGAGCGTGGCGTGGCCGAGTACGGCGAAGACGCCACGCTGGTCGCGCAGGGCTTCCTGCTGCCGGTCCTGCTCGGGATCGTCTCCGGGCAGCAGCGGACGAACTGGGAGCACCCGGCCCGGGTCTGGACCGAGCAGCTGGCGACGGCGGGCTTCGCGCAAGTCGACGTCACCCCGCTCGCCGACTACTGGTGGTCGCCCGCCGTCCTGATCACTGCCTGCTGAGCGCGCCCGTCTCCAGGTGCTGGGCGAGCGTCCGCGGCAGCAGGTGGGCGACCGCGCCGCCCGGCATCCCGCCCCACGGCACCGCCACGCCGGTCAGCACGCGGATCGCGCGCTGCACCCGGTAGAGCCGCTTCTCGCGTTCGCGTTCGAACGCCAGCGCCGTCTCGGCGAACCGGGAGCCGTCGGCGTGCACCAGGTTGCCGGTCTCGTTGCCGTACCGGACGACCGTGGTGCCCGGCGGCAGCACGATCAGCCGCTTGCCGCGGTAGAAGTTCAACGGCGGCTCGCCGCGCATCGGCAGGATCGGCCAGTCGGCGGGCTGGTCGGACTCCTCCGCCGGCCGCGGCGGCAGCATCAGCAGCACGCCGAGCAGGAACCTCGCCGCCTCGCCGAGCGAGCCGAACGCCACCGGCTCGTCGGACGGCGGCCGCGAGACCTCCCAGCCGTTCTCGCCGCGGCGCAGCGTCCAGACGCCCTCGACGGGCATCTCGTTCGCCCCGATCCGGTAGGCGGCCGCGGGCACGCCGTGCTCGGCGAGCCGCTGCTGGAGCAGCTCCAGGGTCTCCGCGCCCTTCAGGTTCCGGACCGGCTCGCCGCGGGCCACGCGGGTCAGCGCGCGCTCGTCCGGCAGGTCGGCGGCCGTCTGCGGCGGCCGCGGCTGGCCGAGGACCTCCGCCTCGGCCGTCGCGCGGACGAGCTCCCCGACGAACGGCGGGCGAAATCCCGCCGCCCGGATGTGCTCGACCAGCTCCGGCTCCGGCGGCACGCCGTACTTGCGCAGGTAGTGCGGCACGGCGGCGGGCCAGATCCAGGTGCCGTCGGTGTGGAACGCGTTCGGGACGTCCGGCTTCGCGCCCGGCCCGCCGAAGATGTCCGGCAGCGGCGCGGGCCGGTGCAGCGCCACCGGCGCCCGGAACAGGTAGTCGAGCAGGCCGCGGACCTGGTCCGGCGGCACCGGCGGCCGGTTGACCACCGGGCGCTCGCCCTCGACGTGCGAATCGGCGACCCGCGCGTGCCGGAACACGACGTCCAGCGGCAGGCCCGCCTTCGCCGTCAGCCACGCCGGCAGGTGCTTCGGCGTCCGCGGGAAGGTCGCCAGCTCCAGTTCGTAGGCGGCGGTCGACGGGCGGCCGCCGTCGTTGGGCGGCACCCGCCAGTCCGGCTCGCGGTCGGCGTCGAAGTCGAAGTCGAACTTCGACTGTGCGTCGAGGGTGAAGGTGCCCTGGAACCAGGTGCCGGCCTCGGGCTGGAACATCGCCGCCCGCAGCCGCGCGAAGAGCCCGCCGAGCCGCGGTGCCGCGGGCAGGGACACCGACACCGGGCCGTCCTCGTCGCCGACCGCGCGGACCTCGATCTCGGCGTAGTCGCCGACCTGCCGGAACTGCGCGCCGACCCGCGCCCAGCCACCCGGCACGGTGTGCAGCAGCGTCCGGCCGATGGCGCGCAGCAGCGCGTTCTGGTCGCCGGTGCCCGGCTGCGGGCGTGCCTCCGGTGACTCGGTGAAGTCCAGCCGCGTCTGCCACAGCGCCGTGACCCGCTTGGCCGGCACGGTGACCGAGAAGTCGGTCAGGCCCAGCTGGGCGGCCCGCGCCGCGTCGTCGCGGACCCAGCGCAGGGTCAGCTCCGGCCGGTCGCCCGGCGCGACCTCGAAGACCTCGCCGTCGAACTCGGCGAAGGTCCGCAGGGTGAACGTCGACGGCACCTCGCTCGCCGGGACGACCTTCGCCGGACGGCCGTCGAACTCCTTGTCGAATCCCTCCGGCGCTTCTTCCTCCGGCAATACGGACAGCAGCACGGTGCCGTCCGTGGTCGACCGCTGCGCGCGGTAGGTCCCCTCACCCCACGTCGCATACAGGCCGTCCGGGCGTTCGGCCACTTCAACCCGGTAACGCACGTTTGTCCTCCCCGTCCCCAGTAGCCCCAAGAACCTAGTCGACCGGGTACCGAGCGAACCACCGGTCGTCGCCCGGCGCATCCGGGCCGAACTCGGTGAGCGCGTCGTCCGCCAGGCCGACGATGACTTCGCGGAGTTCCAGCCGGTCCAGCCAGCTTTCCCGCAGGGCCTCCTCGCCGTACATCGCGCCGACGAGGTTGCCGCAGACCGAACCGGTCGAGTCGCTGTCGCCGCTGTGGTTGACCGCCGCGAGCAACGCCGAGTCGGCGTCCGAGGTGGCCAAGGCGACGTACACCGACATCGACAGCGCGGTCTCGCCGACGTTGCCCTGCCCGAGCCGCTCGAGCTTCTCCGGCGTCGGCGGGCCCTCCATCGCCAAGGCCGCGTCGAGTGCCGCGCTCTGCTCTTCGTGCCCCGGGTGCTTGACGAGCTCGGCCCGCGCGGTCGCTACGGCGTCGAGCAGCGGCTTTCCGTGCAGCAGTTCGTGCATGACCACCGCGAAGCACCCGGACGACAAATACCCGCTCGGGTGACCGTGGGTCAGCGCCGCGCTTTCGGCCCCGAGCCGGAACACCTCGGCGAGGTCGTCCGACCACAGCGCGATCGGCGCCGCGCGCATCACGCCGCCGCAGCCCTTCGAGTTGTTGACTGGCCGGTCGATGGTGCCCCGGACACCCGAGCGGCCGTACGCCTCCAGCTCGCCGAAGCAGGTCAGGCCGGGCGCGCGCCGGCTGAACAGCTCCTGGTGCGTGATCAGCCACCCGTCGGCCGCCTCGACGGACGACTGCGGGCCGCGGGCCCGGTCCCACGTGACGCCCTGCGTGTGCAGCCAGCGCTGGTAGGCCATCTGCAGCGAGTGGACCACGTCCGATGACCCGGTCTTCCGCTGCTGGGCGTGGGCCCGGATCAGCGCTTCGAGCGTGAAGAGCGTCATCTGCGTGTCGTCGGTGATCCGGCCGATGCCGCCGTACGCGGGGATGAAGTCGGTGATGCCGTCCGGCCCGGCGATCTCGCGGATCCGGTCGATCGAGTCGAACTCCGTCTTCGCGCCCAGCGCGTCGCCGATCGCTCCGGCCAGCAGGCTGCCCCGCAGTCGCGATCGCAAGTTCGGTCCCTTCGGTTCCGGGGTGAACCGGCCGCTCGGGTACCGGCGCTCCCAGCGTGCGTGTTCCGCGGTCTCCGTCCGGAGGCCGTTGCGGTTGAAGTACCAGAAGACGTCGCTCGCCACGTCTTCGAGGAGGCCGAGGTCGGGCAGTTGGGTCGCCCAGGGCAGGCCGGGCACGCCGACGCGGGCACCGACCAGCGCGCCGGCGATCGCGCCCGCCACCGGTCCGGACCGGGCGGCGAGCCTGATCGCGGCTTCCGGGTCGTGGCCGCGCTTGGCCGCGGCGAACAGCGCGCGGCCGAGCACCGACCGGACGCTCCGGCCGTCGCCGATGGACTCCAGCTGCGCCACGTCATCGGCGTGGCGGTCCGCACGCAGCGCCAGCGTCGACGCCGCCAGGTCGCCACCCACCTCGTGCAGGCGGACGTGCACCGGCAGCGCGNNGCGCCGGCCGCGCTGCCGGTCAGTTCGCGGGCGACGTCCTTCGCGTACCGCTCGCCGTCGACGTCCGCCAGTGCCACCGCGCCGGCCGGGGTCGCGGCCAACGCCGTGGCCAGCAGCGCGGAGAACTCGGCGGGCGCCGGGCCGGCGTGCCGGGTCGCGACGGCGAGCCAGCCGACCGGGTCCGGCTCCGGCAGGGTCGCCGGGACTTCGCCGGTCGGCACCGGCGGCAGGCCGCGCAGCACGATGTCGGTGTGGAACAGCAGGTGCCGCGTCAGGCCGCCCAGCGGCAGGGGGCCGGCCGGGTCCGCGCCGCCGCCGAGGGCGTCACCGATCGCGAAGCCGACGTACGCGCCGACGATCCGGTGCCAGGCGAAGCGGTCGGGCGGCGTCCCGAAGGCGGAGAACTTCCCGAACGTCCAGGGCACCGGCCGTGGCCGCGCGTCTTCGCCGACGTGCGCGATCAGGCCGTTCGCGCTGAGGTCGGCAGGCCATTCCGGCTCCTGGCCGGCCCGGCGGCGGACGCCGTTGCGGTACTGCCAGGCGAACCCGCGCAGGTACCGGACGCATTCGTCCGGCGTCAGCTCGAAGTGCTGGTCGCGGGCGTGGTCCAGGGCGTACCGCAGGTGCCGGGCCGGCAGGTCGGGCGGCTCGACGCCGAACTCCGCGACCAGCCCGGGCAGTGCCGCGGCGACCTCGGGCCCGGCTTCCGGCGCGGGCTCTTCCACGATGGGCCGGCGCTCGCCGGTCGCGCCCAGCTCGGCGGCGGTGAGGCTGCGGACCAGCCCGGTGCCGGGGTCGAGGGTCAGCCCGGACGGCGGCAGGTCCCGGACCGTCACTCGCCAGCGGCGGGGGTACCGCCCGGGCACCTTCGCCGACGAGCTGTAGGCGATGACTTCGCGCTCGCCCTTGCCCGGCACCGGCCGCAGCAGCGGCTCGCCGTCGGGCAGCGGTACCAGCACTTCGCAGTCCAGCAGGGCGCGGACGAACTCCGCGCGGCTGATCCAGTTCGCGGCCAGGTAGTTCAGCAGCTTCTCGGCGTCGGTGGCCGGCGCCGGGTAGCCGCGCCAGACCGGGCCGGCGGTGTACTGCTCGTTGACCCGGTACTCGCCGTTCGCCCTGGTCCAGCCGCGGATGGCCCGCACCGGGAGGTCCAGCTCGGGGAAGGCCTTCTCGTCGAACTCCGGGTCGACGTCCGGCCGCCACTCCGCCTCGGCGGGCGTGCTCGCCATCGCCGCCCGGTCGTACCCGATCTCGCCGTCGTCCGGAACCACGACCACCGGGCTGGGGAACAGGCCCGCGCCGATGTCGGTGCGGTCCAGGTAGGCGGCCGTGTTGACCGTGAAGCGCCAGCCGTCCGGGCGGCGCGCGCTGAACTCCGGCCGGATCCGCAGCCGGTCGCCGCCGGGCTGCGCGCGCAACCACTCCCGCGCGCGGGCGACGGCTTCCTCTTCGTCCATTCTCCCCATCCTCGCGCTAATGCCGCGGGTACCGCTCGATCCAGGCGTCGCCGAGCGCGCTCAGCGCCGAGTGCCGGTCGAAGTGCCAGTACGCGTCCGAAGCGACGTTCTCGACCAGGTACCGCAGCTCCAGCTGGTCGACCCACTTCTGCGGCAGGCCCGGGATCCCGGTGCGCGCGCCGAGCAGTGCCCCGGCGATCGCCCCGGTGAGCGCGCTGCGGCCGGAGTGGTTGACCGCGCGAAGCAGCGCCTGCTCCGGGTAGTTCTCGAAGCCCGACAACGCGGCGAAGGCGCGTCCGAGCACCGACAGCGTCGTCTTGCCGTCGCCGATCAGCTCGGGCATCCGCAGATCGGGCAGCCCGTGCTCGCCGAAGAACGGCACCGACTCGGCGACCATGTCCTTGATCGCCGTCCACTCCGAGCCCTGCTGGAACTGGCTGTCCGGGTTGAGCACCTCGCGGCTGGTGTTCCAGATCGGGAAGCTGAACGCGTCCTTGGTCAGCGCGTGCTCGAACAGCCAGGTCAGGTAGGTCGCGGCGGTCAGGTCCTGCTCGTCGGGGTGGGTGACGCCGGCCAGTTCGCGCACCGCCTGCCGCGCCCCGCCGCTGAACCCGCTGCCGGGGCCGGCCATGGTCAACGCGGCGGGCAACGCGGGGATCAGCGCGGCCGGGCCGCTCATCGGCGGCGCGCCGGCCGCCCCGGTCGCGAGCTGGTGGTAGGCGTTGAGCTCGGCGTCGTCGATGTCGCGCCGGGCGTGCAGGTCCGGGACCTGCACGAGCCAGCCGTCCAGGGCGTCCATCGGCGCGCCCTGGGTGCGCAGCCAGCGCTGCAGCGCCCCGCGGACGACGTCGGGGAAGAGCTGCTCGGCTTCGCGGGATTCCGGCTGCTCGCGGTGCGGGCTGCGGATCACGGCCTCGGTGTAGAAGAGCAGCCGCTGCGTCAGCGAGCCGATCCGGCCGGGCTGGTCGAACGCCGGGACGAGGTCGGTGACGCCCTCGATGCCGAACTTCGCGTGGATGTCGTGCAGCATCATCCGGTCGACGGCCGTGCCGAGGGCCTCGCCGAGCGCGAAGCCGACGTACGCGCCCGTGACGCGCTGCCAGCCGTAGCGGAAGCCGTCGAGGTCCCGCTCGAAGTACTTGCCGAACGTGTCGAGCCGCGGCACCGTGCGGCCGGCGTTGTCGTACGCCGGGGCCAGGCCGTTCGCGCGCAGGTCGTTGGGCTTGCTGCGCGGCGGCTCCGGCATCTTCAGCCGCTTCAGCCAGGACTCGCCGAGCACGGTCTTCGCGCACTCCTCGGCCGTCAGCTCGAAGCCGCGCCGCCGGGCCTTCTCGGCCGCCAGGAGCGGTGGCTTCACCGGATCCGGCAGGCCCATCCGGGCCGCGGTCTCGGTGGCGACCCGGATCAGGTCCTCCTCGGCCTCCGGGCAGCGGCCGTGCACGTCGATGCGCGGCTCGTGCCGCGGGAACCGCTTGACGATCTCCGCGAGCTCGCCGCTGGAGACGTCCTCGATGGTCGTCGGGCCGCCGTTGATCACCAGGTTCGGCGGGTGCTCGAACTCGGCCAGCGTGGCGACGTCGACCTTCCACCAGCCGTGCTCGCGCGAGGGCAGGTGCCGGGTCGAGCTGAACACCTTGAGCTCGTTGCGCTCCTCGGCGAAGTAGAACCGGTCGGTCTTGCCGGTCTCCAGGTCGAGCGGGACGAACACCTCGCACCGGATCAGCCCGATGAGCAGCAGCTCCCGGGTCAGCCAGCCGACGCTGCCGAACGACAGCAGCGTCTCCAGGGTGTTCTCCGGCTTCGGGTAGCCGCGGCGGATCGGCCCGGCCTTGTACTCGGGGTTCTCGCGCTCCTCGCCGGTCTGGTTGCCGTCGGCGTCGACCTTCACCCAGCCCGCGACGGCCTGCAGCGGCACGCCCAGCTCGCCGAGCCCGGCCTTCACGTACTCGGGGTCGACGACCTCGCGCCAGTTCTCCTGGCCGGGGAACGCCACCGGCACCGACAGCCCGCCGGGGTGCGGGTGCGCCTGCCGCAGCTCGCCGTCCGGCTCGCGGACGACGACCGACGGCGGCGGGAAGATCTCCTTCTCCGGCCGGCCCTCGTCGAGGAACGCGATGGTGTTGTAGGGCACCGACCAGCCCTCGGGGATGCGCAGGACCTTCTCGGTGTCCACCCGGAGCCCGGCGGGACCGGAGACGTCCGGACCGTGCACCGCGCGCAGCCACTGGCCGACCTTGGCAATCGCTTCCGCCGCTTCCACCTACTCGATCCTCTCCAGGCTTCCGTCGGACTCGTGCTCGGCGATCGTCTTCGGCAGCACGAAGGCCACCGCGCCACCCGGCAGGTTCGCCCACGGAACCGTGATGCCGGTGATCACGTGCAGGGGGCGTCTGAGCCGGTAGCTCCGCCGCACCCGCTCGCGTTCGAGCGGGAGCGACGTCGTGGCGAACCGTACCTCGCCGTGGTGAACGAGATTGCCGGGTTCCTCGCCGAAGCGCAGAACGACCGTACCCGCCACCAGCCTGGTGATGCGCTTGTTGCGGAGCAGGGTGAGGGGAGGCTCACCCGGCGCCGGGTGCACCGGCCAGTCGTCGAGCTCCTTCGCGGTTTCCAGCGGTGTTTCGTGCCCGGCGGTCATCCGGGCGGGGTGCAGCAGCAACGCGCCCAGCAGCTGCTGCGCGGCGTACTCGAGCCGGGCGAAGTACTTCGGTTCGCGAGGTTTCCCGCCGGCGTGGGCGGCGACTTCCCAGCCGTCCGGCGTGTAGTTCAGGCACCAGGCGCCGTCCGCGCGCTCGCCGACCCGGTACGCCTCGGGCCACACCCCGTGCTCGCCCAGCCGTTGCACCAGCACGGTCAGCAGCTCTTCGTCGCCGAGCTGGGGATCCGGCGTGGTCTCCAGCTCCGCGACGACGTCCCCGGCGGTCTTCTTGACGTCGGCGCGGCCCGGCTTCGGCCGTGGCTTGCCCAGCAGGTCCGCCTCGGCGGTCCGCCGGACCAGCGGCTCGACGTACGGCGGCTGGAAGTGGTGCCGGCGGATGTGCGTGACCAGGTCCGGCTCCGGCGGCACGCCGTGCTTCGCGAGCAGGAGCGTGACCGCGTCGGACCAGATCCACGTGCCGTCGGTGTGGAAGCGCTCGTCGCCGTCTTCGTGCACGACGGCTTCCCGCTCGAGGTACTGCAGCACGAGCGGGACCTCGGTGTCGGTCAGCGGCGGCCGCTCGACCTCCGGGCCGCCGACGTCGGCGTGCCGGAACACCACGCCCAGCGGTAGTTGCGCGCGCAGCCGCCACCAGTCCGGGATGTGCTCGTCGGCCCGCGGGAACGCGGCCAGCTCCTCCGGCCAGGCGGCCGGCTCGGGCGGGCCGGTCCACACCGGATCGTCGTCGAGCGCGAAGTCGAAGTCGAAGCTGCCGTCGGGGTTCAGGGCGAACCGCGCCTGCAGCCAGGTGCCGCGGCCTTCGGTGTACATGCCGGCCCGCAGCTCGGTGAAGATGTCGGCCAGCTCGTCCGGCACGGCCGTGTTGTGGCCCGCGGTCTCGGTGTGCTTCCCGACCTGCCGGAAGTCGGCGACGGCGGGCACCTCGGCGTTGACGCGGTGCTCGCGCACGAGCTTTCCCAGCCGCACCAGGAGAGTGCGCTGCTCATCGGGCGAAAGTCGATGTTCCACGTGAATCATTGCGCCAACGTCGAGGTGTAGCTGAAGGTCGGCGGCTCGCCGGCGTCGAGGCGCGCGAACTCGTCCTCCCACAGCTTGAAAGTGCGCCGGTACAGCGAAACCTTGAGCGCGGCCTCCTCCCGGCTGAGTGGCCGTCCCTCCTCGCGGGCCACCGAGTGCATGGCGCTGATCGTGTCGTAGAGGGCGAAAATCGGGCCCCCGCCACGGAGGTACTCCCGCCGCAGGTCTTCGGTCCGGATGACGAACTGCTGCTCGGTCAGCGCCCCGATGTCCCCGGCTTGCGCGAAGAGGACGTCGTCGATCTTGTCGTTGTCCTCGACGAACCGCCCGGTCCGCCAGCTCAGGATGTACCCGGCGAGCCCGCCGTCGGCCGTCTTGTCGAGCCGGTACGGGCTGTCGTGGTGCCGGAAGTACGCCGGCGTCTCGATCGTCATTGCTCCGGCCTCTTGTTCAGCGCTTCCCAGAACTTCTCCCGCTCCCGCTTCAGCAGGGCGTTGATCAGGGCCTGCTCTTCCGCGGTGTACGGCCGCGGCCGCTTCTTCCCGGTCTCCGGATCGGGCCCGGGGCCTTCGTCGACGGCCCGGGCCTTGATGTCCCGGCGCACCTCGTACAGCGCGTGGTCGTAGGCGGAAACGGCGTCGACCGCCTTGAGGTGCAACCGGAACTCGGCGACGTGCCCGTCGATCCGGACCTTCATCTGCAGGTCGCTGTACCCGGCGGGCTGCGGCTTCACGAACCGGTCTTCGAACTCGACGATCTCGATGTCGTCGCGTGCCCGGATCTTCTCCAAGGCGGCGTACAGCATCTCGATCTTGTCGAAGCGGACGATGCCGCCGGCGATGTCGGTCAGCCGCGACGGGTCGCCGCCGTAGTTGGACTCGATCTTGTCCTCGGCGCGGCCGCGGCCCTTGAGCGTCTTGCGCAGGTCCGGCTCGCCTTCGGTTTCGGCCGCGATGTCCGGGACGACCTCGCGCAGCTTCGCCATCGCCACCTCGGCACGGGCGTAGACGCCGTCCAGGTACTTCTTGAACTCCGTCGCGTTGCCGAGGTGCTCCCGCGGG
>NZ_MUMI01000144.1 GCF_002155975.1 Amycolatopsis kentuckyensis | reverse complement strand
CGTCTCGCCCTACGCCGCCCCGGCCCGGGCCACCGATCTGTCCGGACTGCCGCCCGCCTTCGTCACGACGTGCCAGTTCGACCCCCTGCGCGACGAGGGGATCGCCTACGCCCAGCGGCTAGCGCACGCGGGCGTGTCCGTCGACCTGCGGCACTACCCCGGCACCTTCCACGGCTCCGGGATGGTCGAGACGGCCGCGATCTCCCGCCGCATGTTCGCCGACGAGGTCGACGCCCTGCGTCGCGGCCTGCGCATCACCGGCTGAGCGGGTCAGCATCGGGCCGGGCGGACGAGGCGGGCTGCCACCTGCGGGCGGGACGCGCGGTGCCGGCGGAGATCGGCCTGACCGCGGCCGCGGTGTCCTGACCGGAGTGGCAAACCCGCTCGGCCCGGCTCAGTCGGCCGGGCCGACGTCGATCAGCACCTTCCCGGTGATCCCGTCCTCCGAAGCCGCGTGGGCCTTCGCCGTTTCCGCCAGCGGGAACCGGTGGATCGGCACCCCGCGGTCCTCGCCGAGCCGCAACGCGCCGTCGGCCAGGGCCGCCGTGATGTCCTCGGCGCCGGCGCGCAGCTTGTCCTCGCCCACCGTGTACAGCACCAGGAACTGGTACCGCGCGTTGAGCCACAGGTTCGTCCCGAAGTCGAGGCTCACCGTCCCGGTGCCCCGGTCGTCGCCGTAGGTCGCGACCGTGCCCCGGGGACGCAGCACCTCCGTGTGCAGCTTCGCGTTGACCCCCATCGCGACCTCGACCACCAGGTCCACGCCGTCGGGTGCGACCGCGCGGATCCGCGCGCCGAGCTCCGGGTCGGGGTACCGCAGCACGTGGTGGGCGCCGGCGGCCCGGGCCAGAGCCTCCTTCTCCGCGCTGCTGACCGTCGCGATCACCGTCGCCCCGGCCCAGCGGCCGAGCTGGATCGCCGCGTTGCCGACCGCGCCCGCTCCGCCGCTGACGAGCACCGTGCGGCCGGCCAGCGCGCCGGGAGCGAGCCGGGCCGGGCCGTCCTCGGCGACCGTGAGCGCGCGGTGCGCGGTCAGCGCCGGGATGCCGAGACCGGCGCCCTCGTCGAACCCGGCGCCGTCCGGCAGCCGGACCAGCTTCGCGGCCGGGAGCACGGTGTACTCCTGCGCCGTGCCGGACGCGGGCCCGTACGCGCCGGCGATGATCAGCCACACGCGGTCGCCGGGCGCGAACTCGGTCACGTCCGGGCCGACCGCGTCGACCACGCCCGCGCCGTCCTGGTTGGGCACGGTTTCCGGGATCTCGGCCCCGGGCTCGGCGCGGAGGCCGCTGCGGGCCTTCCAGTCCGTGGGGTTGACGGCGGACACCACGATCCGGACGCGCACCTCGCCCGGTCCCGGGTCCGCGACGGCCCGTTCCGACAGCTCCAGCACTTCGGGTCCGCCGTGGCGGCGGTAGACGACTGCCTTCATGCCGGGTGCAATCCGCGGACGACCCGGGATATTCCCGGGATCTGCGGAAATGCACACGGGAAATCGTTTTTCGGTGCCGGGAAAGCGCGAAAACGAGATCCCCCGGCCGGGCGATTTTCGGGGCTCGCGTCAGCGAAATCCGCGGCCGTCGCAGAAACTGGGCGCGTGGGAGAGGAAAAGAGTGCTGCGGGGGACGAGCGGCCGAAGAGCGACGACGGTGAGCCGACGCCGATCTTCGACGCCGTGTTCAGTGCGACGCGCGCGAAGGCGAATTCGCCGAAGCCGCCGCGGGAGCCGGACAAAACCGGACGGTGACGTGCAGCAGGTTGTTCGCCGTCCGCGACGAACATGTAGCATCTCGGGTGCCCGAGCACCCGTGGTCGAGGAGTGAGCCGTGGCCGGCGTCGTCAACAGCATGATCGCCGCCGAGTACGCGGCGGGAGCCTCGATCTCCGAGCTCGCCGAGCGCTGGGGGATCGACCCCCGCCAGGTCGTCGAGCGGATCTCGGCGGCCGCCCGCTCCTGAGCCGGCTCAGATCGCGCGTTCTCCCTTGCCCAGCACGACGATGCCGCCCTCGCTGACGTGGTAGTGCCCGCGGTCGCGGGCCAGGTCGACGCCGATGTGCGCCCCGGGCGGGACCACGACGTTCTTGTCCAGGATCGCCCGCCGCACCACCGCGCCGCGGCCGACGCGGGCGCCGTCGAGCAGGACCGAGCCCTGCACCACCGCACCCTGCTCGACGAGGACGTCGGGGGAGAGCACCGAGTCGACGACCTGGGCCCCGGAGATGATGCAGCCGTTGCTGACGATCGACTGGTTCGCGGAGCCGCCCTCGACGAACTTCGCGGCCGCGCGCTGGCCGGGGTGCGCGAGGATCGGCCACTTCCGGTTGTAGAGGTTGAAGATCGGGTGCGTCGAAATCAGGTCGGTGTGCGCGTCGTAGTAGCTGTCGATCGTCCCGACATCGCGCCAGTAACCGTGGTCGCGTTCGGTTTCGCCGGGTACGACATTGGTGTTGAAGTCGTAGACGGCGGCTTCACCCGATTTGACCAGCGCCGGGATGATGTCGCGGCCCATGTCGTGGTGCGACGCGGCGTTTTCGGCGTCGGCGTGCAGTGCCTCGAGCATCACCTTCGTGGTGAAGATGTAGTTGCCCATCGACACGAACGACTCCTCGGGGGAGTCCGGCAGGCCCGGCGGGTCGGCCGGCTTCTCCATGAACGCGTCGATCATCAGCCCGTCGGTGGTCCGGATGACGCCGAACGAGCTCGCCTCCGCCCGCGGGACGCGGATTCCGGCGACCGTGACGCCCGCCCCGGACGCGATGTGGGCGTCCAGCATCTGCCGGGGGTCCATCCGGTAGATGTTGTCCGCGCCGAACACCGCGATGTAGTCGGGGTCCTCGTCGTAGACCAGGTTCAGGCTCTGGTGGATGGCGTCGGCGCTGCCCTGGTACCAGCGCGGGCCCAGTCGCTGCTGCGCCGGCACCGGCGTGACGTACTCGCCGGTCAGCGCCGAGAGGCGCCACGTCGTCGAGATGTGCCGGTCGAGCGAGTGCGACTTGTACTGCGTCAGCACGCACAGTCGCCGGAACCCGCCGTGCACCAGGTTCGACAGCACGAAGTCGACCAGCCGGTGCACGCCGCCGAACGGCACGGCGGGTTTCGCGCGGTCGGCCGTGAGCGGCATCAGGCGTTTGCCCTCGCCGCCCGCGAGGACGATGCCCAGCACATCGGCTCCAGTTGTCACGACGACCTCCCGCACGCTTCGTAGAGGGCGACCGTCCGCTCGGCGATCGCCTTCCAGCCGAACTCGCCGACCGCGCGCTCGCGGCCGGCGGCACCCATCGCGGCGGCCCGGTCTCCGGCGCCGACCACTTCGTTCAACGCGGCGGCCAAGCCCGCCTCGAACCCCTGCGGGTCCTGTTCGTCGTAGTGCACCAGCAGCCCGGTGCGGCCGTCGTCGACGACCTCGGGGATGCCGCCGACGTCGCTGGCCACCACGGGCGTGCCGCACGCCATCGCCTCGAGGTTCACGATGCCGAGCGGCTCGTAGACCGACGGGCAGGCGAACACCGCGGCGTGGGTGAGCAGCTGCACGACCTCGTCGCGCGGCAGCATCTCCGGGATCCAGCGGACGCCGGTGCGGGTCTTCTCCAGCTCGGCCACCAGCCCGCGGAACTCCGCGTCGAGCTCGGGGGTGTCCGCGCCGCCCGCGCACAGCACCAGCTGGACGCCGGGGTCCAGCGCGGCCCCGGCGCGGACGAGGTGCGGGACGCCCTTCTGCCGGGTGATCCGGCCGACGAACAGCACGTACGGCCGGTCCGGGTCGATGCCGTGCTTCGCCAGCGCCGCGGTGCCCGGGTCCGGGCGGTAGAGCGTGGTGTCGATGCCGTTGTGGATCACGTGCACGCGCTCGGGCGGCACCGCGGGGTAGGCGGCNNCGATCGCGTCCGCGGCTTCGTAGGCCTCGCGTTCGATCCACGACGAGACGCGGTAGCCGCCGCCGAGCTGCTCGGCCTTCCACGGCCGCAGCGGCTCCAGCGAGTGCGCGGTGACGACGTGCGGGATGCCGTGCGTCATCTTCGCCAGGTGCCCGGCGAGGTTCGCGTACCAGGTGTGGCTGTGCGCGAGGTCGTGGCCTTCGAGGGCGTTCGCCATGGACACGGCGATGTCCATGGTCGTGAACGCGGGCTGCCGGTAGCCGTGCGGATCGGTGTGCCCGGTGGCGTCGGCGCGGTCCGCGCCCCAGCAGTGCACGTCGAGGTCGACCAGCGGTCGCAACTCCCGGGCGAGGAACTCCACGTGGACCCCGGCGCCGCCGTAGACCTCCGGCGGGTATTCGCGGGTGAGCAGGCCGACCTTCATGATGCGAACCCTAGGGCCTGACGGGCCCGTGGCGCAGTCTGGCGGACCGGGGAATTCCGCGAGTTTTCCGTCACTGCCCGGGTGATCGGACCGCGGTACCCGCCGCCGGGGACCGGACCAGCCGGCCGTCCGGTCCGCTCAGCTGCGGGTTCGCCGGCCGGCCTGCTCCACTGTGGACGACCCGTGGCCCGGCGCGCCGCCGGGCCACGGGCCCCGGTCAGCGCCGGAACGCGATGGCCCAGTCCTCGCTGCAGTACCAGCAGGTGCCGACGGAGACGTCCGCGGCGTCCTCCGCGGGGCGCCAGCCGTCGACGCGCAGGCTGTACGGGCCGGCCGGGACGTTCGCGAACGCCACGTGCCCCTGGGCGTCCGACACGGTCGTCGCGGTCACCGAGCCGTCGACCCGGTCGACGAGCTCGACCGCCGTCCCGGTGATCGGCTCGCCCGGGTCGACCGTGTAGTTGCCGTTGTCGTCGTGGTAGATCACGCCCGCGGTGCCGCCCGGCGGGGCCGGCACGTGCGCGAAGAGGTCGACCTCGGGCCGCCCTTCCGCCGGGCCGGGGTCGAGCCCGAGGTCGCAGGCCAGGTGGACCGAGCCGTAGGCGGTCGCGCCCGCCGGGACGGTGCCGGTCTCGGTGAACGTCCGGGTCTGGCCCGCGGCCAGGTCGATCGCGGCCGGGGCGGTGATGTCCCAGTCGGTCCAGCCCAGCAGGTGGGCACTGGAACCGAAGCGGTCGCACCCGGTGGTGATCCCGTGCAGGTCGCCGCCGCTGACGTTGGTCAGGGTGAAGGTGACCTGGACGGTCTCGCCGACCTGGTAGGCGGTCCGGTCGAACGAGCCGGTCGCGTGCAGCTTCTCGGTGAACGGCCGGAGCGCACCCACCGGCACCTCGGGCCCGGGGTCGCTGCCGTCGACGTCGACGTTCCGCTGGACCGAATCGTGCACCCAGCCGTCCGGCAGGCTCCGGGCGGAGATCCCGTAGCGCTGGGCGGGCAGCCCGGTGAAGGTGAACCGCCCGTCGGCGTCCGTGGTGACCTCGATCGGGTTGCCGGAACTCGTGCCGTACAGGTAGGCGATGGCGCCGGGCAGTCCCTCACCCGCGTCGAAGGTGCCGTTCGCGTTCCGGTCGCCGTAGACGACCCCGGACGTGGAACCGTGGGTCGTGGTCGGGTCGACCATCGGGACGGCCAGGTAGCCGCCCTCGGCGTCGGGCCCGCGGAACCGGTCCTGCGGCGCGCCGTTCCAGGTCCAGACGGCGGCGGTGATCGTGAACGTCCGGGTGGCGCCCGGGTCGATCGTCACGCCGGCCTGCGGGCTGCCGCCGAGGCCCGCCCAGTCCTGGATCGACAGCCACGAGCCGGAGACGTGCTCATCCCAGAGCGTGACCTTCGTCAGCGGCTGGTCGGTCGTGTTGGTGAGCGTCAGCGTGATCGGGAACGGCTTGGCGACCAGCTGCGGCCCGGCGCCGGCCGAGGCGGTGATGACGAGCGACGGCCCGTCGGCGTGGGCGGCCGGCGCGACGAAGGCGCCGGTGGTGAGCACGGCGGCGAGCACGGCGCAGAGCCGTCTCACCCCGCGCAGGGGTGTTCTGGACACGGTGGATCCCCCTGGAAACGGCCGGGCCGGCGGCTCCCCGCGGCGCCGCCCGGTACTGGCGCAGAAAACTGCGATCACCGTCAAGCTAGCGAACGCGGAGGCGCCGGACCAGGGCCGACGGGGTGATCGGCGCCCGTGGCTACAGTGGACGGACTTCTCGCCCGGCACCCCGTCGGGGGAGACCGATCGGGGGAGCGAGAGCACGCGGCGTGGCGGCGGCACCCCGCGCGAAGCCGATGCACGAGCGTTGCGCGACGGGACGGCCGGGGTGCGCGGCCGCGGCGGGCGCCACCCGCGGCCGGCCGTCACCCCGCCGCCCGGGCCTGCGTGTCTTCGCCGTTCGGCCGCCGCCGGAATCGCTAAACTGCGGCCGTTCGCGGTCCGCGAGGCGAAGGGGCACGGTGGAACCCGACAACGACGCGCCGCCCGGGGCCTGGGCGCCCGGCAAGGTGGCCGAGCTGCTCGGGGTGTCGCCGGTGACGCTGCGCAGCTGGAGTGCGCGGTACGGGATCGGGCCGCCGGCCGGCGCCGGCCGCCACCGCCGGTACTCCGACGCGGACGTCCGCCGCCTGCAGCACATGCAGCGCCTGGTCGGCCGCGGGATGCCGGTGCGGGAGGCGGCCGAGGCGGCGTTCGGCCGCGCACCGGCCGGGCTCGAGGTACCGGCGTCGCGGCGCGCGCGTGAGCTGTCCGACGCCGCGGACGAGCTCCGGTACGCCTCCGTGGCCGGGCTGCTGGACGAAACCCTGGGCACCCTGGGCCCGGCGGCGGCCTGGACCGAGGTGCTGGCCCCGGTGCTGCGCGGCTTGGGGGACCGCTGGCAGCGCGGCGACGTGTGCTTCGCGTCGGAGTGGGCGCTGACGTCGGAGATCTCCCTGGCGTTCGAGCGCTTCAGCCGCCGCTTCCCGGCCGCCGTGCCGGGCCGCCCGGTGCTGCTGGCGTGCTGCCCGGCCGAGCGGCACTCGCTGCCGATCGAGGCGCTGCGGGCCACCCTGGCCGAGGCGGCGGTCCCGGTGGCGTACCTGGGCCAGCTGGTCCCCGCGGAAACCGTGGCGGACCTGGCGGCCCGCCTCGATCCGGTGCTGGTGGTGCTGTGGTCGACGGCCCCGGCGACGGCCGACGACCTCCTGGCGGCGCGGATCCGGACACTGGGGTGCGAAGTGGGCACGGCCGGGCCGGGCTGGGAGCACCTGGGTGACCGCGGGTTCCGGTGGGTCAACGACCTGGGGGCCGCGGTGGAGCTGGCCGTGGCGCACGCGGAGGCCTGAGGGCCGCGGTGGAGCCGGCCGTGGCGCACGCGGAGGCCTGAGGGCCGCGGTGGAGCCGGCCGCGGCGCACGCGGAGGCCTGAGGCGAACGGGGCGTACCCGCGCAAACCGGTCGAATCGCTTCGCTTCGCTGACCGCCTTCCGTCTCCGCGGAACGCTGCAACTCCGTTGCGGTCCGCCGGTGCACCGCTCAGTGGAGCACCCGCCAGACATCGATGTCATTAATCCGAATTCTTGTCTTCCTTGTCTTCTTGACGGTGTCGACGGCCGCGACGGAAGCTTCCTGGCAACGTTGTCAGCCCCACGGCGCCACACCCCGCCAGGTCCCGGTTGCCGCCCGAAGAACGGAGTCCGCATGGCGGAGGAGAACGAGCGCGTGGAGGTGGCCGCCCTGTCCCGTCGGCACGTCCTGGCCGCCGGAACCGGGCTGCTGGCCGGCTTCGGCCTCGCGGCCGTCCTGCCCGGCGTCGCGTCGGCGGCGCCGGCCGCACCCGAGGGCCGCAGGACCGACCTCGCCCTGTTCCGGCCGGTCCAGGTCTCCTCGACCGGCTACGCCGCCACCCCGGCCGAGTTCGCCGTCGACGGTCTCGCGCAGGTCGGCGTCCGCGGCTCCGGCTGGCGCGCCGCCCAGGGCGACGGCCAGTGGATCGTCGTCGACCTGCAGGCGCCCTGCGCCATCGAGTCCGTGGTCCTCACCTTCGAGGCCCGGCCCGGCGACCCGGCTTTCGACGCCGGCGCCTCCCGCTCCCGCACCAGCGGTTTCGAGATCCAGTCCAGCTACGCGACGGCGTTCGACCTCGACGTCTCCGCCGACGG
>NZ_MUMI01000143.1 GCF_002155975.1 Amycolatopsis kentuckyensis | reverse complement strand
CGGCACCCTCGACGACGCCGAGTTCACCGACTCGGGGCTGCCGGCCCGGACGCCCGGCGCGCAGCTCGCGCCCGGCTCGGTCGCCCCGCGCACGCAGCAGGAGCCGCCGGACCCGTCCTTCCGCGACCCGGCCGCGGTGCGGAACAACCTTTCCCGGCACTACAGCGGCATGCGCGCGGCCCGGCACCGGGTCGCGGGCGAGCCGGAGGCGGAGCGGCGATGAGTACCCGGCAGGAAGGAGCGGAAGTGGCCGAGAGGTCCCGGAACTGGCTGGTGTCGGCGTTCACCCAGGAGGTGCCCGGCGTCGCGCACGCCGCGCTCGTCTCGGCGGACGGGCTGCTGGTGGCGGCGAACGAGACCCTGCCGCGCGACCGCGCCGACCAGCTCTCGGCGATCGCGTCCGGCCTCTCCAGCCTCGCGCTCGGCACCGCCGACCTGTTCACCGCGGGGCGGGTGGTGCAGTCGGTGATCGAGATGGAGCAGGGTTTCCTGCTGCTGATGAACGTCGGCGACGGCTCGAACCTGGTCGTGCTGGCCAATCCCGGCTGCGACATCGGGCTGGTCGGCTACGAGATGACGCTGCTGGTGGACCGGGTCGGGAAGGTGGTCGAGACCCCGGCTCGGCCCGCGGCCGCGCCGGGAGCGGCCCGGTGACCGAAGGCCGGCGACGCGAGGGCGGGCGGCACGCGGCGTCGCTGGCCCGCCCGTACGCGTGGACCGCCGGTCGCACCCGGCCGACGGTCGACTTGGCGGTGGAAGCCCTCGTGGAGACGACGGCGGAAGGCCGGACGGCCCCCTTCAGCCCGACCAACCCCCTGGCCGTCGTGACGCAGTTCTGCCTGCACCAGCGGTCGGTGGCCGAGGTCGGCGCCCACCTGGGCGTGCCGCTCGGCGTGGCCAGGGTGCTCATCGGCGACCTGCTCATCGCCGGCCAGGTGTCGATCCGCGACACGCTCACCGCGGACGCCTCCTGGGACGAACGGAACGACCTGCTCGAAAGGGTCCTCAGTGGACTACGTGCGCTCTGACAGTGTTTCCCGGAACGGTCTCACCAAAGGCCGGATCACCTCGGCGAAGATCGTCGTGGCCGGCGGGTTCGGGGCCGGCAAGACGACGTTCGTCGGTGCCGTCTCGGAAATCGCCCCGCTGCGGACCGAAGCCCTCATGACGACCGCGTCCGTCGGGGTGGACCGGGCCGAAGACGTGCCGGGGAAGTTCGCCACCACGGTCGCGATGGACTTCGGCCGGCTCACCCTCGCCGAAGACCTGGTGCTCTACGTCTTCGGCACGCCCGGCCAGCACCGGTTCTGGTTCATGTGGGACGACCTCGTCTGCGGCGCGGTGGCGGCGATCGTCCTGGTCGACACGCGCCGGCTGGCGGACTCCTTCGCCTCGATCGACTTCTTCGAGTCGCGGGGCCTGCCGTTCCTGATCGCCATCAACCAGTTCCAGGACACTCGCCAGCACGGGCCCGACCAGGTGCGCGAGGCCCTCAAGATCCCGGCCGCGGTGGAGGTCGTCACCTGCGACGCGCGTTCGCCGGAGTCGACGAAGCGGACCCTCATCGCCGCGGCCGAGCACGCGCTCGCCGAGCACCACGCCCCCAGATCACGCAAAGCTTGAAGGAGCCCGGAAATGCCCATGGACCACGAAGACTTCGCGATGGGCAACTGGCTCGTCGTACTCGCGTACCTCACCTCGGTGGTGGGCTGCGCCCTCGGTCTCGCCTGCACGCTGCAGGCGCGGTCCACCGACAGCCCACGGGCCCGGCTGACCTGGCTGGTGCTCGCGGCGGTGTCCATCGGCGGCGTCGGCATCTGGGTCATGCACTTCATCGCGATGCTCGGGTTCTCCACGCCCGGCATGCCGGTGCGGTACGACATCCTGCGCACGGCGCTGTCGGCGATCCTCTCGGTGGTGGCGGTGTTCTGCGGGCTGCTGGTCTTCGGCGTCCGCAACCGGTTCGCGTGGAAGCGGCTGCTGCTCGGCGGCCTGCTGACCGGGCTCGCGGTGGCCGTCATGCACTACACGGGGATGTGGGCGGTGCAGGTCAAGGGCGCGATCGGCTACGACCCGACGCTGGTCGTGCTGTCGGTGGTGATCGCCGTCGTCGCGGCGACGGCGGCGCTGTGGTTCACGGTCGGGCTGGACAAGCTCCTGCCCCGGCTGGCGGCGGGCCTGGTGATGGGCGCGGCGGTCACCGGCATGCACTACACGGGCATGGCGGCGGTGCGCCTGCACCTGGACCCGGGCGCGCCCGACCCGTCCGGCACCGAGGTGTTCTCGTTCCTGTTCCCCGTGTTCGTCCTGGCGGCGCTGGCGATGGCGGTCCCGATCTGCGCGGTCCTGATGGCGACGTCGAGCTCGGAGGCGCCCCGGCACACGACGGTCGCGTCCTAGTCCGGCGCGGCCACCGGGAACCGGTCGGCGCTGAAGTGGACGAGGATCGCCGTCGCCGTCGCGCAGACGACGTCGCCCGCCTTGAGCTCGCCGGTGGCGTGCAGCTTGCGGCCGTCGCGGCGGACGAGGCGGCCTTCGGCGGTGAGCGGCACCGCGTACGGCGTTCCCCGGTGGTAGTCGACGGTCAGGGACGCCGTCATCCCGGGAAACCCGGCGGCGGCGGTCGCGCGGCCCAGCACGTGGTCCAGGACCGCGGCCACCCAGCCGCCGTGCACGCGGCCGGGCGGCCCTTCGTGCGCGGCGCCGAGGAGGACCTCGGCGCACACCGACTCCGGCCCGACGCGCACCCACGAAAGCGGTGGTGCCAGCGGGTTCCCGGGCCCTTCGAGGGGGTTGTTGATGCTCAGGTGACCCCCGCCTTCGAGGGCTGCGAGCAGCAACGGCTTCGCGCCGCCGGCCGCTCGCAGCGCCTCGGTGACGGCTTCGACCCGGCTCGCCGCGGCGAGCTCGGCTTCGTCGTCGCGCACGTGGACGGAAGCCTCGATCAGCTCGCGGATCCGGGTGCCGAGCAGGGCCCGCCCGGGTGGTACGCCGTCGACGACCGGAAACGGGTTTTCGGACATCGCGCGCTCCCGGGGCCCGGAACTAGAACACGTTCCACTCTAGCAGGGCCGGGCGGGGCTCAGCCGGTGTGCCGGCCCCGCGCGTAGGTGTAGGACTCCAGCAGCACCCGCCACACCAGCTCGATCTCGTCGCGGTCACGCGGGCCGTAGACGAGCTGGGTGTTCTGGATCGGGTGCGGGACGCCCCAGCCGGCCTCGGTGACGACCTTCTTCACCAGCGGGGGCAGCGTCATGTGGAGGCTGCCGTCCTGCGGCGGGTGCAGGTGCGCGAACTCGCGGCTGTGCTTGATGAACGCGTCGTCCGGGCCGGTGCCGAACTCGGGGGCCAGGTGGATCGCCCTGGCCTCGGGGTACGGCACGTGCGTGGGCGCCAGGTAGACGCCGGCCAGCGACCGCATCCGCTGCCACAGCTCCTCCTGCAGCGTGGTCGGCGCGATCTGGTTGAGCTGGCCGTGCGGGACCGGGCCGCGGGTGCGCGGCTCCGGGCCGGGACGGTCGGGCATCTCGAACATGGTTACCTCCAGCGGAAGGGTCAGACCGGCCGGACGCGCTGGTAGCGCCGGCCGTGGTAGACGAGGGGGTCGCCGGACCGGGTGCGCACCGCGCACACCTCGCCCAGCAGCAGGCCGTGGTCGCCGGCGTCGACGGTTTCGCGACGCCGGCATTCGACGCTCGCCAGCGCGTCGGGGTGCAGCAGCGTGCCGTGCTCCCCGGTTTCGAAGCCGGTGCCGCCGAACCGGTCGGCGCCGGGCGTGGCGAACAACGCGGCCAGCTCGGCCTGCTCCGCGGTCAGCACGTTGACGCCGAAGTGCGTGCAGCGGGAGAACAGCTCGTAGGAGCTCGACGTCTTCGCCTGGCAGACGAGCAGCAGTGGCGGCCGCATCGACACCGACGTCACCGACGTCGCGGCGTACCCGCGGGGGGTGCCGTCGCCGTCGAGCGCGGTCACCACGCACACCCCACCGGCCAGCGCCGCCATCGCGTCCTTGAACTCGTCGAGCAGCGCCGCGGTCATCGGACGGCCTCCACCGCGGGGGTCAGCCACTCGCCCTCGGGCGCGCCGAAACCCGCGGACCGGGAGAACACCGTGCGGCCCCGGCGGATCGTGCGCTCGACGCGGCCGGTGAACAGCCAGCCCGCGTACGCCGTCCAGCCGCACTTCGCCTGGACGTCGCCGGGCTCGAACGACCAGTTCCGCGACGGGTCGAAGAGCACGAGGTCCGCGTCCAGGCCGGGGGCGATGGCGCCCTTGCGGCCGCCGATCCCGAACAGCCGGGCCGGCTCGGCGGCCATCACGCGCGTGACGATCGGCAGCAGTTCGTCCGGTGTGGCGTCCGGTACCCGGCGGCGCAGGCCGGTGTAGAGCGCCGGGAACAGCTCCTGCACCCCCGGCAGCCCGGGCGGGGCGTCCGGCGCGTCGAGCACCTTGTCCGCGAAGGCGTGCGGTGCGTGGTCACTGCCCACAGTGGACACTTCGCCGCGCAGCACCGCGTCCCACAGCCGGTCCTGGTCGGCCTGCTGCCGGATGGCGGGGCTGAGCCGGATCCGGGAGCCGTAGCGGGCGGTGTCGGCCGCGGTGAACGACAGGTGGTGCCCGGTGACCTCCCAGGTGACCGGCAGCCCGGTCGCCCCGGCCGCGGTGAGCAGGTCAGCTTCCTCGCGGCTGGACACGTGCAGCACGTGCGCCGCGGTGCCGTGCCGCCGGGCCAGCTCGATCAGCTTGGCCACCGCGACGATCCCGCCCGAGCGCGGCCGGAACCGTTCGTAGTCGCCGTACTCCGACGGCGCACCCCGCCACTGGTCCAGCAGCCGGAAGACGTCGTCGTCCTCGGCGTGGAAGAGCAGCCGCAGGCCCTTGCGCTTGGCCAGGGCGAACAGCTCGTCGAGCCGTCCCGGGTCGCGCAGCACGTGCGGCGCGGTGTGGTGCCCGGTCAGGAACGCCTTCGCGGTCATCGCCTCGGCCGGTTCGAACGCCTCGAGCGAAGAGACGTCGTCCGGGTTGACGCCCGCGTGGAAGCGGTAGTCGACCAGGCTGCTGCCCCGGATCTCGGCGTCCTTCGCCCGGGCGTCGTCCGGGGTGAACGTCGCCGGCTGCGTGTTCGGCATGTCGAACACCGTGGTGACACCGCCGGCCACCGCGGCGCGCGACGCGTGCGCCCAGTCTTCCTTGTGCGTCAGGCCCGGCGTGCGGAAGTGCACGTGGGAGTCGATCAGGCCGGGCAGCACGTACCGCCCGCTCGCGTCGATCTCCTCGGTGCCGGTCACCCCGCTCCCGGCGGGGAGCACGTCGGCGATCTTCCCGCCGGTGACGGCGACGTCGGCGACGCGGACGCCGCCGGGGCCGGTCACCCGGCCGCCCCGCACGACGAGGTCGTGGTCCTTCACGCGGCCCATGGCAAGCTCACCAGCTCTCGGCTCAGGTCGTTGGTCGGGCCCATCAGCGCGACGGCGCGGGCGTCGCGGGCCATCCGGTTGATCGGGTTGGTCACCACGTACCCGGTGCTGCCGAGCAGCCGCGCGACGCTCGCGACGACCTCCTCGGCCACCTGGGAGGCGTGGATCTTGCTGTACAGCGTGACTTCGCCGGGGTCGGTGCCGTCGCGGCGGCCGGCCCGTTCGACGAGCGCACGGGCGGACTCCACCTGCCCGCGCAGGTCCACCAGGCGGTGCCGCACCGCCTGCAGGTCGAGCAGTGACTTCCGTTGCGCGGCCTGGAAACCGAGGTCCCAGGCGGCTTCGGCGATGCCGGCCGACACCGCCCCGAGCGTCGCCCCGGACTGCCGGACGCCGGCGATGATCGTGCTCGCGGCGTCGCGCGGCCCGAGCAGCGCCTCCGGTCCGAGCCGGCAGTCCTTGAGCTCGACGAACCCGGTCGCCGAAGCCCGCATGCCGACCAGGTCGAGGCTGAGGTCCGGCTCGATGCCCGGGTTGGTCGCCGGCACCAGGAAGAAGCTCTGCCCGCCGGAGCCGTACGCGGAGTCGTCGTCGGTCACCGGCGTGCTCTGGGCGAGCACGAGGTAGATGTCGGTGATCCCGGCGCCGGTGGTGAACGCCTTGCCGCCGCTGACCGTCCAGCCGCCGCCGGGCAGCTCGTCGGCGATGGTGGACAGGTTCTTCTTCGCCGCGCCGGCCCCGGATTCGCTCCACGCCGAGGCGGCCAGCCACTCGCCGGAGGCCAGCTTCGGCAGCAGCTCGGCGCATTGGGCGTCACTGCCCCACTCGGCGATCCGGCTGCACACGGCCATGTGCTGGAACGCGATGATCGCGGTCGACGGGTCGTGCCGGGCGATCCGCGCGATCATCCGGTTGGCCTCCAGCGCGTCCGCGCCGGCGCCGCCGTAGGACTTCGGGACGACGAGACCGGGCAGCGGCGAGTCCCGCAGCGCGGCCAGCACCTCCGGCGCGGGCCGGCCGGCCTCGTCGGCCGCGGCGGCGTGCTTGTCCAGCACGTCGACCAGCTCGTCGGCGCCCAGCCTCGCGGGGGCGGTCAGATCGACAGCAGGCACGAGTCCTCCTTCAGGACGTGGGGTTCGAACGAGTCGATGGACACGGCGCCGGTGAACGACACCGTCTTCTCCGGGACGCTGACCCAGGACAGCTCGCTGTCCCGGTCGTGGCCGGTCACCGCCGCGGCGGAGGTGGTGCAGCCGCCCGCGGTGCGGATCCGCAGCGGGGCGGTGCGCCGGGTCTCGCCGCCGGCGAGGTGGAACGGGATGGTGCCGCGGATCCGGCGGGCCGCGCCGAGGCAGACGGCGCCGGTCAGCGCGATCGTCGGGTGCCACGACGGCACGGACACCGCGCGCACCGCGAGGCCGTCTTCGCCGTCCGGCAGGACCGCGGCCACCTTCGGGAACGCGCCGCCGACGGGGTAGCCGTACTGGCGCGCGGCCGAGCGGCGGATCGCGCTCATCGTGCGGAACAGCGGTTCCCCGGCGGCGAAGAGCTCCTCGGGCGTGTCCACGCCGAGGTCGTGGCCGGACAGGAACAGGTACGGGTTCCCGGCCGAGACCGCGCTGACCCGGATCATCCCGTCCTCGTACGGCAGGTCCGTGGTGGTCTCCCCGAACGGCAGCAGCTCGTGCAGCGGCACCGCGGGGTGGTTCAGGAAGTGCGCGGTGAACGTCGTCCGGTCGCGGACGCACTCGTCGACCTCGCACACCACGTGGTCGTCGGTGTTGCGGACGCGGACTCGGACGCGGTGGCCGGGCGCGAGCCGGGGGAGCCAGCCGAGCCTGCTGGCCACCACGACCGACGAGAGCACCGAGTGCCCGCAGCTGCCGCGGAAGTCGAACCGCAGGGGATCCCCCGGGATGACCTGCACGAACCGGTAGTCGAGGTCGAACAGCGGGTGCTCGGAGACCGACACCAGCGCGATCTTCGTGACCGCGGCCAAGCCGTGCTCGGCGAGCCAGGCGACGCCGTCGGAGAGCGCTTGCGCAAGCGCTTCCTCCGAGGACGGCAGCTGTTCGGCCGGCAGCACCAGCGTGGAGCTCGGGCTGCCGTGGGCGTGTGCGATGTGGGCGAGCATCAGGCCGCCCTCCTTTCCCCGGCGCCGCCGCGGGCCAGCTGCTCGGTCCAGATCCGGTGGATGAGCAGTGACCAGATGGCCAGCGCCGACTCGTCGTTCGGCCGCGCGGCCTGGGCGTCGAACAGCCCGGCGACGGCCTTCGGGTCGAGCTGCCCGCCGAGGGAGAGCGACGGGCCGGACAGCATGTCGCGGGCGTAGCCGTGCAACGGCTGCCCCGGCACGAGCATGGCGGTGATCGGCAGGGTGAACGGCTGTTTCGGCCGGTCGAGCACGGAGTCCGGGACCAGGCCGCGGGCGCCCGCGTAGAGCGCGCGCTTGACCTCCCGGCCGCGCACGCGGTGCTCGGTGGGCAGCCGGCGGGCCAGGCGCGTCACCGACCGCTGGCAGAACGGCAGCCGCACCTCGACCGAGTGGGCCATGCTCAGGTGGTCGACGCGGCGCAGGTGGTAGGCGGGCAGCCGTTCGTCCACCTCGAACCCGGTGATCGCGGCCAGCCGGTCGCCGCCGTCGGCGCGCAGCCGGCGCTCGATGCGCTCGGCCTCGGTTCCCCGCTGCCGCAGCAACTCCCGGTAGTCGTCGGTGTAGAGACGCTGGCGCAGCGCGGACGGCACCGCGGCGAGCGCCTCGACATACCCGTTCGGCCAATCCTCGGTGCCGAGCAGCGCGTCGCGGATGCGGCCGTAGCCGCCGAAGATCTCGTCCGCCGCGTCGCCCGAGAGCGTCACCTTGAACCCGGCGTCGTGCACCCCCTGGAACAGCAGGTACGTGCTGAGCGTGATCGGGTCGGCGTTCGGCTGGCCCAGGTGCCACACGACCTCGTCGAGCAGGCCGGGGAACGTCGCCGGGTCCGCCTCGATCTGGTGGTAGGTGGCGCCGCTGCGGGCCGCGACCTCGCGGGCGTACTTCTTCTCGTCGAACGGCCAGTCGCCGGTGTAGGCGATGTTGAACGCGTGCACGTGCGGGACCTTCTCCGCCAGCAGGGCCGTCACCAGGCTGGAGTCCAGGCCCCCGCTGGTGATCGTCGAGATCGGCACGTCGGCCAGCGCGAGCCGGTGGGTCTCGGTGCGCAGCGTCTCGCGCACCCGGGCGCCGGTCGCGGCGAGGTCGCCGCCGTCCTCGGCCGGGAACGCGCTTTCGGCGCGCTTCGAGATCTTGAGCCCGCCCGAGCGCGTGTAGACGGCGGTGGCCGCGCGCGGCAGCACGCGGATGCCGTCGAACATCGTCCGCTCGCCGAACGGCGTCTTGGTGGTGAGGTAGCTGTCGAGCCCTTCGTCCCACAGGTCCCACGGCACGCCGGGAACGCTCAGCAGCGCCGGCAGCTCCGAAGAGAAGTACAGCTCGTGGTGGTTTTCGTGGTAGTACAGCGGTTTCATGCCCGCGTCGTCGGTCGCGAGCACCAGCTTCGGCTCGGCCCGCAGGTCCAGCACCGCGATGGCGTACATCCCGTCGAGGTGGTCGACGAAGTCCAGGCCGTAGCGGTGGTACAGGGCCGGGAGCACGTTGCCGTCGCAGTGGTCGTGGAAGACGTAACCGGCGGCGTGCAGATCGCGGCGCAGCTCGGCGTGGTTGTAGATCTCGCCGTTGAAGACGACCTTGATGTCGCGGCCGAGCCGGTAGGGCTGCTCGCCGCCGTCGAGGTCCATGATGGCCAGCCGGTTGTTGCCCAGCGCCCAGCCGTCCCCGGCCGCGCTGAACCGGGCATCCGGGCCGCCGTGCCGCTGCAGCGCCGAAACCGCGCGCAGGTGGTGGTGCGCGAGGTCACCGCCCAGGTGTCCATAGATCCGGCACATGACGACTACTTCACCTCCGCGGAGACGCCCGCACGGGCGTAGAGGACGGGGTCGAACGGCGTGGGACCGCCGCAGGTGGCGAACCGCTTCGCGGCGGTGTCCGGGTTGCGCGTGCCGTGCGGCACGCCGGGCGCGGCGAACAGGACGTCGCCGGGGGAGACGTCGTGCCAGCGGTCGATCAGGAACATCTGGCCCTCGCCTTCGAAGGCGATGAAGGCCTCTTCGCTGTCCGGGTGCTGGTGGACGTTGAAGGTCTGCCCGGGCTCCTGGATCCCGCAGTGCAGGCACAGCCGCGCGCTGCCGGTGCCGGGCCAGAACAGGAAGTTCATCACGGCGGTGTTGCTGTCGGAAGCCGCGCCGGCCACTTCGCCGGTGCCGCTGAAGCCGTGCAGCTGTGTTTCGGTGTTCCACAGGTCGTTCCGCAGCCGTGGCGCGGTGCCGGTGGGCTCGCCGCCCTCCAGGCGGGTGCGCCAGACGTACGCGGTCAGGCCGTCGTCGCCTGCTTCGAGCTCGAGTGTCCGCCCGGTCGGCGAATGCAGGGCGGAGCCGCGCGCGACCTCGGTGCGGTGGCCGGTGACGTCGCCGTGGCCGGAGCCGTCGAACACGACCGCGACGTTCTCTTCTTCGAGGGCCCAGCCGAGGCGCCAGGCCTGGCCCGGCGCGACCTCCACGACGAGCAGGGTCACCTTGCGTGCCCCCATGGCCGGGCCGACCGGTTCGGCGACGCGCCCCCAGTCGAACGGTGCGAAGACGAAGTCCGCGGCGCGGACGATCGTCCCCTGAATCTGGTCGGTGAGCATCCCAGGTCCAATCAGTTGCTGACGATTTGCCAATGGATGGGAAGCAAGATCGATCAATTAACCATGATCGGTTATTGATTCGGCTTCCGGTGGCGACCGTACATAACCAGGCGGAACGTTGCAAATTCGTGAACAGCTGCCGGTAATCGACTCGAATGGAGTAGAAGACATTGACTGAATCGATTCAGTAAAATTCGGATGCCGCCGAATGAGGGAACGAAGGTGTCCGCCGGTTCGCCCAAAACCCTGGGAAAACCCCGAGTGGTCCGCCTGTTGTGAAGGATGTCACACGTGCGGCGCGGTTACTTCGCGGAAGGTCTGGGTTTTTGAATGGTTGCGGTGGCTGCCGGTTGATCGAATCCGAATGACCGTCCCCGCGTGATCGGGTCGCCCTGGGCAAGAAAAAAGGCGGCCACCTCGTGGTGGCCGCCGGCCGGCGTGGAAAGGGTGCTTATTGTGGAATGGCGAGCAAGGCGGTGTCGACGACCTGTTCCAGCAGTGGCTTGTCGCGGCAGACCGCGCTCATCACCCGGAGTCCCTGGATCATGGTCACCAGGAAGTTCGACACCGCGGGGATGTCGGTGTCCGGCGGCAGTTCGCCCATGCCGCGGGCCAGGTGCAGGGTGCCGTGGAAGGAGTCCTGCAACGCGGCGATCGCGTCGCACACGATCCGGTTGGCCACGTCGTCGTGCGGCACCCGCTCGGTGATCGCCATGACGAGCAGGCAGCCGGGCCGGCCGGGTTCCTTCAGCGCGTCGTCGATCCGGCCCAGCAGCAGGTCGCGCATCACCTGCCGGACCGGCACCCGCTGCATCAGCGATTCGCGAGTGGCGTCGGTGGTCTGCCGCACGTACCGCTGCAGCGCGTGCTCGTAGAGGCCGTGCTTGCTGCCGAACGCGGCGTAGAGCGAGCCGCGCCCGAGCCCGGTCGCCTCGGCGAGGTCCTGGATCGAGGTGGCCTCGTACCCCTGGCGCCAGAAGACCTCCATGGCCTTCTGGATCACCTCGTCGGTGTCGAACTCGCGGACGCGTGGCATGGGTCCAGTCTAAGGATGGTGGAACGAGCGGTCAACAACAGGGGTAGATATCTGGACTGAATGATCAAGAATGAAGCGGCCCTGGACTGATTTGTCCGGCGTTCTCCCAGGAAGATGCTGATTCAGTGCACGTCATCAAGCGGCTGGTTGTTTACCGAGCGATCCAGATTTGCTACGGTCGGAAGCGTCGATCAACCAGCGTCAACCCGAGAAGGAGTTTCAGTCATGCCTCACGTGCAGCGCCGGTCGTCCGTCAGCGACGAGCTGGCCTGGCAGATCGTCCGCGCGGCCGACGAGGCCGCGAAGGGGACCGACAAGCGGTTCGCCGTCGCGGTGGTGGACGAAGGCGGCCACCTGAAGGCGTTCCTGCGGCAGGACGGGGCGAAGCTCAACGCCGTCCAGGTCGCGCAGGACAAGGCCTACACGGCCGCGTCGTCGGGGATGCCCACCCAGAAGTGGTCGGAGGTGCTGGACGCCGATCCGGTGCTGCGCACGGCCGCGCCCACGGCGATCGACCGCCTGGTCGGGATGGGCGGGGGCCTGCCCATCGTGGTCGACGGCGAGCTCGTCGGGGCGGTCGGCGTCTCCGGTGCCCACTGGACCGATGACGTCAAGATCGCCGAAGCCGGCCTGTCGGCGCTCGACGCGAAGCCCTGACCGCGCACCGAACCCCTTCGGGAGTCACGATGCCCATCGCCCTGTTCGTGCTCGGGCTGACAGTGTTCAGCCTGGGGACGACCGAGTTCATGATCGCCGGCCTGCTGCCGGAACTGTCCGGCGCCTTCGGTGTTTCCCTGCCGCAGGCCGGACTGCTCATCTCGCTGTTCGCGCTCGGCGTCGTCGTCGGCGCGCCGCTGATCACCGCGGCGACCACCAAGGTGCCGCGGAAGACGGCGCTCGTCGCCCTGCTCGTGGTGTTCGTCGTCGGCGAGGTGATCGCCGCGCTCGCGCCGTCGTTCGGCGTGCTCATGGCCGCCCGCGTGGTCACCGCCGTCGCGCACGGCTCGTTCTTCGGCATCGGCGCGGTGGTCGCGGCCGGCCTGGTCGAACCGGCCAAACGCGCCCGGGCCATCGCGATCATGTTCGGCGGCCTGACCATCGCCACCATCGCCGGCGTCCCGCTCGGCACGTTCATCGGCCAGCACTTCGGCTGGCGCGCGACGTTCCTGGCGATCGCGGTGCTCGGCGTGATCGACCTCGTCGGCGTCGTCGCGCTGGTCCCGCACCAGCCGCGGGCCGGCCACCTGGGCGTGCGCCACGAACTGGCCGCGTTCCGCAAGCCCAAGGTGTGGCTGGCGCTGGGCACGACCATGCTCAGCCAGGCCGCGCTCTACACCGCCTACACCTACATCGCGCCGCTGCTGACCGACGTCACCGGCTTCTCGTCCGGTCTGGTGCCGCCGCTGCTGGCCCTGTTCGGGGTCGGCACCTTCCTCGGCAGCGTGCTCGGCGGCCGGTTCGCCGACCGTTCGCTGATGGGCACGCTGTGCGCGGGCCTGCTCGTGCTGGCCGTCATGCTCGGCGCGTTCTCCCTGGCCGCGCACAGCAAGCCGGCCATGGTCGTGACGCTGTTCCTGTTCGGGATCGGCAGCTTCCTGATCAACCCGGCGCTGCAGACGCGGGTGATGAACGAAACCGAAGGCGCGCCGACCCTGGCGAGCACCAGCAACATCTCGGCGTTCAACGTCGGCAACGCGCTCGGCCCGTGGCTCGGCGGCCTCGGCATCAGTGCCGGCGCGGGGCTGCTCTCGCCGAGCTGGATCGGAGCCGGGCTGGCGGTGGCTTCGCTGGTCGTCGCCCTGGCCGCGGTGGGACTCGACCGCCGGACCGGAAAGGAGGAAAGCGATGCCGGTCGTGCACGTGAACTGGTGGAAGGGAGCCGGTGAGCCGGAGCGCCGCCAGCTCGTCGAAGAGGTGACGGGCACCGTTTCGCGGCTCGCGAAGTGCCCCGAAGCGGCTGTCACGGTGATCATCACCGACGTCGAAAAGGACCACTGGGGTCTCGGCGGGAAGCTCGCCGGGGATCCCTGAGCCTCGGGAGGGACAGTGACCGGACGCGTCATCGGGCCGGAGGACCCGCGCTACGCGGACTTCACGGCCGGGATCAACCAGCGCTACACCGCGAAACCGGCGTCCGTGCACCTGCCTCGCACCACGCCGGAGGTCGCTTCGGCGATCTCCGGCGCCGCCGGGCGGATCTCGATCCGCAGCGGGGGCCACTGCTTCGAGGACTTCGTCCACCACGAGGACGTCGAGGAGCTCGTCGACCTCAGTGGAATGTCCGAAGTGGACTTCTCGGACGGCGTCTTTTCCGTCGGTGCCGGCGCGAAGCTGCAGGACGTCTACGAGAAGCTGTACCGCGGCTGGGGCGTGACGATCCCCGGCGGGATCTGCTATTCGGTCGGCGCGGGCGGCCACATCACGGGCGGCGGCTACGGCCTGCTGTCCCGCCGCGACGGCCTGACCGTCGACCACCTGCACGGGGTCGAGGTCGTGCTCGCCGACGGCCGGACCGTCGTCGTCACCCGCGATTCCACCGGTGCCGAGGCCGACCTGTTCTGGGCGCACACCGGCGGCGGGGGCGGCTCGTTCGGCGTGGTGACGCGGTTCCTGTTCGCGGCACCGCTGGTCACCCCGCCGTCCGAGGTGCTGGTGGCCGCGCTGTCGGTGCCGTGGGCGGATCTCGACGAGCGGCGGTTCGCCCGGCTGCTCGGCGGCTACGCGCGCTGGCACCACGAACACCGCGCGCCGGACTCGCCGGGCGCGCCGCTGTCGAGCCTGCTGATGCTGAACCACCGCTGCAACGGCACGGTCGGCCTGGTGGCCCAGATCGACGCGGCCGCGCCGGCCGCGGCCCGCGTGCTCGACGAGCACCTTTCGGCGGTCCTCGGCGACCTGGTGCCGGCCGGGTTCGCCCGGGCGGGCGAATTCGGCCCGATGCCCGGCCTGGCCCGGCCGCGGCGGCTGCCGTGGCTGCGGGCGACGCGGTTCCTCGGGACGAACACACCGGTGCTGAACAACCCGACGCTGCGCGCCGAGCACAAGTCGGCGTACGTCCGGAACCCGCTGCCGGACGCCCAGCTGCGGACCGCGTACGAGTTCCTGACCCGGCCGGACGTCACGAACCCGGACACGATGCTGGTCGCGTTCTCCTACGGCGGCGCGATCTCGGCGATCGGCCCGGCGGCGACCGCGGTGGCCCAGCGGGACAGCACGTTCAAGCTGCTGTACCAGTCGTTCTGGTCCACAGTGGACGCGGACGCGGCGAACATCGCGTGGGTGCGGGAGTTCTACCGGGCGATGTACGCCGGGACGGGCGGTGTCCCGGTGCCGGGCGAGGTGGTCGACGGGTGCTACGTCAACTACCCGGACGCCGACCTGTCGGACCCGGAGCAGAACACCTCCGGGGTGCCGTGGCACGACCTGTACTTCAAGGACAACTACGCGCGCTTGCAACGGGCGAAGGCGCACTGGGACCCGGAGGACGTGTTCCGGCACCGCCAGTCGATCCGCCCGGCGTGAGCACCGCACGGGAGGGACCATGCCCCGCGTGATCGTCGCCGGCGGCGGGCCGGTCGGCATGCTGCTGGCCGCCGAACTCGGCCGCCGCGGCGTGCCGGCCACCGTCGTCGAGAAACTGACCACCACCCACGACGAACCGCGGGCGGGCACCCTGCACGCGCGCACCACGCAGTCGCTGCTGCGCTGCGGGTACCTGCCCGTGCCGAACCCGCCGTCCGATCCGGACGCCGTCGTCGAAGTCCCGTTCCACTTCGGCGGCCGCCCGGTGCTGACCCTCGAGTCGCCCGCCCTCGAAGGGCCGCCGATGATCGGCCGGTCCCAGTCCGCCATCGAGCGGTTCTTCGAGGCGCAGGCACGCTCGTCCGGTGTGGAGATCCTGCGCGGGCACGAGGTCACGGGGGTCCGCGACGACGGCGACCGCGTCACCGTCACCACCGGCCACGGCGAACTCACCGCCGATTACGTCGTGGGCTGCGACGGCGCCCGCAGTACCGTCCGGGCAGCGGCCGGGATCACCGGGACCACCCACCCGGCGACGTTCGCCGGCATCCTCGGCCTGGCCCGCCTGGGCGACCCGGCGCGGGTGCCCGGCGGCTGGACGCACGGGCCGTCCGGCTGGACGCTGGTCAACGTCGACCCGGGCGGGCACAGCCGGATCCTGACGCACGAGTTCACCGAGCCGCTGCCCGAGCGCGGTGCCCCGGTCACGCTCGAGGACCTGCGCGCGGCCGCCTCGCGCATCCTCGGTCACGACGTGCCGATGAGCGACGCGACGTTCCTCGGCCGGTTCAGCGACTTCACCCGGCTCGCCGACCGCTACCGCCACGGCAGGCTGCTGCTCGCCGGCGACGCGGCCCACGTGCACGCGCCGCTCGGCGGCCAGGGCCTCAACCTCGGTATGCAGGACGCGATCAACCTCGGCTGGAAGCTCGCGATGGTCGTCGGCGGCACGGCCCCGGACACCCTCCTCGACAGCTACCACGCGGAGCGGCACCCGGTCGCCGAAGCCGTCATCGCCAACACCCGCGCGCAGGCCGCGCTGATGCGGCCGGGGCCGGAGTTCGGGCCGCTGCGCGAACTCGTCGGCGACCTGCTGGCGGTCCCGGACGCCAACCGGCTGCTCAGCGACCGGATCACCGGGCAGGGCGTGCGCTACGGCCCGGCCGGTGCGTTCCTGCCGAACCTCCCGCTCGGCGAGCGGACGGTCGCCGAGCTGCTGCACCCGGGCCGCCCGGTGCTGCTGCTCGCCCCGGGCGCGGCGGCGCTGGCCGACGCGGCGGCGGACTGGAAGGACGGCGTCGACGTCGCCGGGCACGACGCGGACCTCGGCGCACCGGCGATCCTGCTGCGCCCGGACGGGTACGTCGCGTGGGCGGGCCGGGACGCGGAGCGGCTGACGGGAGCCCTCACGGCCTGGTTCGGCCCCCGGTGAGGGTCACCAGGTCGGGCGTGCCGTGACCCCGCCGTCGACGACCAGGTCGTGGCCGGTGATCCAGGACGCCAGCGGCGACGCCAGGAACACGCACGCGTTGCCGACGTCGGCCGGTGTCCCCAGCCGGCCCAGCGGGGCCGCGCGGTGCCAGCGTTCGACGCCCTCCGGCCAGTCCTCGTCCAGGCCGGGCCGCGAAATCAGCCCGGGCGACACCGTGTTGACGCGGATCCCGCGCGGCCCGTACTCCAGCGCCGCGCCGCGGGCGTGCATCACCAGGGCCGCCTTGGCCGCGCTGTAGTGGACGTGCCCGGCCGCCGGCTGCCGGGCCTCGATCGACGCGATGTGCGTGACGCTCCCGCCGTTCTCCCGCATCAGGCGCGCCGCGGCCTGAGTGCAGGAGAACGCGCTGGTCAGGGTGCTGTCCAGCATCGCCCGCCAGGTGTCCGCGGTCAGCTCACCGAGGGCTTCGACCGGCTGGACCCCGGCGTTGTTCACCAGCGCGTCGAGCCGGCCGCCCCAGTCCGCGACGGCGTCGAGCAGCGCGTGGCAGGCCTGGTCGTCGGTGAGCTCGGCGGCGAACGCGCGAGCCCGGCCGCCCGCCGCCTCGATCGCCGCGACGACCTCATCGGCCGCGCCGGGGCGGCGGTGGTGCACCGCGACGGCCGCGCCCGCTTCGGCGAACCGGAGCGCGATGCCGCGGCCGATCACCCCGGAAGCGCCGGTGACGCAGGCGATCGTGCCGGACAGGTCGGGCAGGGAGGTCACCGCACCGAGCGTAGCTGCGCGCCCCGGTCCGTCGTAGGTTGTGGGGTATGGCCAAGACCCGGAAGTTCGCCGAACTGCTGCAGACGCAGATCCGCCACGAGTTCACCGCCGCCCAGCAGTACATCGCGCTGGCCGTCTGGTTCGACGCCCGCGACCTGCCCCGGCTGGCCAAGCGCTTCTACCGGCAGGCGATCGAGGAACGCAACCACGCGCTGGCGATGGTCCGCTACCTGCTCGACCGCGACGAGCCGGTGGCCATCCCCGGCAGCGGCGACGTGCGGAACGACTTTTCGAGCGTGCACGAAGCGATCGAGCTGGCCTTGACGCAGGAACGCACGGTCACCGCCGACATCGAGGCGATGGCGAAGGCCGCGCGGCTGGAGGAGGACTACCTCGGCGAGCAGTTCGTGCACTGGTTCCTCAAGGAACAGGTGGAGGAGGTGGCGCAGATGTCCACGCTGCTCACCGTGGTCGAGCGGGCGGGCGGCAACCTGTTCGAGGTGGAGAACCACCTGTTCCGCGAGTCGGCCACCGAGGTGGCGGACGCCCCGGACATGCCGCCGGTGGCGGGCGGCAAGCTCTGACAGTGGCCGGGCGGCCCGGCCACTGCCAGACCCGCTCACCAGTTCTTGCAGGCGATGCCCAGGCTCTGGTTGTTGTCGACGCGCTTGATCTGCCCGCAGCTGCGGATGCCGACGCCGTGCGCGTAGGTGGCGTTGACGGTGAACCGGTGCAGGCAGCTGCTACCGGTGCTGCTGCCACCGCAGATCATCGTGTACGTCTTGGTCGGCGACGTCGTCGCGGAGTAGATGAACTCGTACTGCGCCGGCCCCTGCGGCTCCGGGATGCCGTGGATGGTGGCCTGGTTGACGTGGTAACCGCTGCCGAAGAGGATCATCTCGACGTTGTCCTTGGTGACGACGGTGTCCGCCGACGCCGCCGGGGCGACCGCGACCGAAAGCGCCGCCGCCGCGCCGAAGACGCCGAACTTCCTGGTGTACTTCACTGCTGCCTCCCAGAAAACTTTCCACCCAGTAGGTCGCCAGTGGGTTATTCCCCACTGGTGGGGGCGGAGCCTAGGTGCGCCTTGTTGATCTTGTCAATCGATGGCTTCCCGGGATGGCGGCCATGATCAGGGCGGCCGTGGGGGTGCTCGAGGTCGCCGCCGAGGTGGGCCGGGCCGGGTGCCGCGGCGGCTATGAGCCGGTCTCCGGCTCGGACGGCGACTGAGCCGGCAGCTCCCCGCATCGTCGTCGCCGCCCGGCCCTGGGCGAGGGACAGGCGGCGGCCGCTGCGGCGATGTCCGCGCGTGTGCTGCGCCGGTGGCGTCACCCGGCCGGCGCTCTGCGGCCGAGCGTCCACAGTAGACCAGAGACTCGCCGCGCGTGACGGGTCCGTCATCGACCGTTGTCAGTGAGCGGTGTGCGGGTTTAAGCTGGCGGCAACAATCGAATGTTATCGCTAACAGGATAGCGAAAGTTTCGAGAATTCGTCGAATTTCGGAACCGATGGCGAAAGTTTCGGTCGCCACCGGCTCACTTCTCGCTGCTCTCAGGAGGTTGCGTGAAATCCCGGATCCTCGCCATCGCCGTGGTGCTGCTGACCGCTCTGCTCGGCGCCCCGGCCGCGGAGGCCGCGCTGCCGGGCAGCTTCCGGTGGAGCTCCAGCGGGGTGCTGATCAGCCCGAAGTCCGATGCCACGCACAACATCGCCGGGATCAAGGACCCGACGGTGGTCTACTCGGGCGGCAAGTACCACGTGTTCGCCAGCACCGCGAACGCCGCCGGCTACAACCTGGTGTACCTCAATTTCTCCGACTGGTCCCAGGCCGGTTCGGCCACCCAGCACTACCTCGACAAAACCGCGATCGGCTCCGGTTACCGGGCGGCACCGCAGGTCTTCTACTTCGCGCCCCAGCGAAAGTGGTACCTCGTCTACCAGAACGGCAACGCCGCCTACTCCACCAACAGCGACATCGGCAATCCGAACGGCTGGAGCGCGCCGAAGAACTTCTACGGCGCGATGCCGGACATCATCAAGCAGAACATCGGCAACGGTTACTGGGTCGACATGTGGGTCATCTGCGACTCGGCCAACTGCTACCTGTTCTCCTCCGACGACAACGGCCACCTCTACCGGTCGCAGACCACCGTCGCGAACTTCCCCAACGGCTTCGGCAACACGGTGATCGCGATGCGGGACTCGAACAAGAACAACCTCTTCGAGGCCAGCAACGTCTACAAGATCGCCGGGCAGAACCAGTACCTGCTGCTGGTCGAGGCGATCGGTTCCGACGGGCGCCGCTACTTCCGCTCGTGGACGTCGTCGAGCATCGCCGGCTCGTGGAGCCCGCTGGCCGCCAGTGAAAGCAACCCCTTCGCCCGGGCGAACAACGTGACCTTCCCCGCCGGGCAGTGGTCCAAGGACATCAGCCACGGCGAAATGATCCGCTCCGGCAACGACCAGACGCTGCCGATCAACCCGTGCCGCCTGCAGTACCTCTACCAGGGCAAGGACCCGAACGCGGGCGGCGACTACAACAGCCTGCCCTGGCGGCTCGGCCTGCTCACCCAGACGAACTCGACCTGCTGAGGAGGACGTCGATGAAAACACGGTTCCTGGCCGCACTGGCGGCCGTGGCCCTGGCGTTCACCGGCCTGACCGGTGTCGCCCACGCGGAGTCGAACGGCGGCGTGCGGATCATGCCGCTCGGCGATTCGATCACCTACGGCACGGGCGTGCCCGGCGGGTACCGGATCGGCCTGTGGCAGCGCCTGGCCGCCGGCCGGTACACCAACGACTTCGTCGGCTCGCAGTTCAACGGTCCCGGCAGTCTCTGGGACCACGACCACGAAGGCCACCCCGGCTGGCGCATCGACCAGATCGACGCGAGCATCACCGGCTGGCTGCGCACCTACAACCCGCGCTCGGTGCTGCTGCACATCGGCACCAACGACGTGCTGCAGAACTACAACGTCGCGGGCGCGCCCGGCCGGCTCTCCACGCTGCTCGACCACATCACCGCCACCGCACCCAACGCCGACGTCTTCGTGGCCCAGCTCATCCCGATCGGGTGGGCGAGCGGGGACGCCGCCGTGCGGACGTTCAACAACGCGCTGCCCGGGATCGTGCAGAGCAAGGTGAACGCCGGCAAGCGCGTGCACCTGGTGAACATGCACAGCGCGGTGTCGACCGCCGACCTCCCCGACGGCGTCCACCCGAACGCCGCCGGCTACGACAAGATGGCGGCCGTCTGGTATACCGCCCTGCGGTCGGTGCCCGGCAGCATCGGCAACCCGCGATCCGCCGTGGCGGCGGAGACGTCGGCCACCGAGACGCTCGCCGCGGCGACCCTCGGGTCGGCGGCCGGCGCGAAGGGCCGGACGTTCGCCGCCGCCGTCGCGAACGGCCACCTCGGCGAGTCCGCGTACGCCACCACGCTCGACCGCGAATTCACCGGCGTCACGCCGGAAAACGAGATGAAGTGGGACGCGACCGAGCCGTCCCGCGGTTCGTTCCGCTTCGGCGGCGCCGACGCGATCGTGAACCACGCCCAGAGCCACGGCCAGAAGGTCCGCGGTCACACGCTGGTGTGGCACGCCCAGCTGCCCGGCTGGGTGGGCGGCATCGGCTCCGGTTCGGACCTGCTCGCGGCGATGCGCAACCACATCAACGGCGTGGCCGGGCACTACCGCGGGAAGATCGTCTACTGGGACGTCGTCAACGAGGCGTTCAACGAGGACGGCACCCGGCGCCCGTCGGTGTTCCAGCAGCGCATCGGCAACAGCTACATCGAAGAGGCGTTCCGCGCCGCCCGCGCGGCCGACGGTTCCGCGAAGCTCTGCTACAACGACTACAACACCGACAACCAGAACGCCAAGAGCAACGGCGTCTACAACATGGTGCGCGACTTCAAGGCCCGCGGCGTGCCGATCGACTGCGTCGGGTTCCAGGCCCACCTCTCGGCCGGGCAGAACCTCTCGACGCTGCAGGCGAACCTCCAGCGGTTCGCGGCCCTCGGCGTCGACGTGAACATCACCGAGCTCGACGTCGGCGGGTCGGGCAGCGCCCAGGCGAACACCTACAGCCAGGTCGTGCGGGCCTGCCTGGCGGTTTCGCGCTGCACGAGCATCACCACGTGGGGCGTCACCGACAAGTACTCCTGGCGCAGCGGCAGTACCCCGCTGCTGTTCGACGGCAACTACACCAAGAAGCAGGCCTACACCGCCGTGCTGCAGGCCTTCGGTGCGGCGTAAGGGAGATACGCGATGAAACGCATGCTCGGCGTCCTGCTGGCGCTGGTGGTCATGGTCACCGGTCTGGCTTCGCCCGCCCAGGCGGCGGCGTTGACCAGGGTGACGAACTTCGGCAACAACCCGACCAACCTGAACATGTACGTCTACGTCCCCGACCGGGTCGCGGCCAGGCCGGCGCTGCTGGTGCTGGTGCACTACTGCGGCGGCTCGGCGAGCTCGATCTTCGGCTGGAACGGCAAGGACTACGTCACCGCGGCCGACCGCTACGGGTACGTCATGGTGCTGCCGGAAGCGACCCGCAGCGAGAAGTGCTTCGACGTCTCGACGCCGAACGCGCTGCGGCGCAACGGCGGTGGCGACTCGACGGGCATCATGTCGATGGTCGCCTGGGCCAAGTCCCGCTACAACGTCGATCCGGCGCGGGTCGTCGTCAGCGGGTTCTCCTCCGGGGCGATGATGACGAACGTGCTGGCCGCCCAGTACCCCGACGTGTTCGCCGCGGGTTCGGCGTTCTCCGGCGTGCCCGCCGGCTGCTTCGCCACCACGAACGGCTCGCTGTGGAACAGCACCTGCTCGGGCGGGAAGTCGATCAAGACCGCGCAGCAGTGGGGCGACACGGCCCGGGCGATGTACCCGGGCTACACCGGCCGCTACCCGCGGATGCAGCTGTGGCACGGCACCACCGACACCACGCTGTCGTACCCGAACTTCGGTGAAGAGATCAAGCAGTGGACCAACCTGAACGGGTTGAGCCAGACACCGGCGTTCACCGACCACCCGCAGTCGTCGTGGACGCGCACCCGGTACGGCAACACGAGTACCCAGGCGACGGTGGAGGGCGTCAGCATCGCCGGCGTCGGGCACTCCCTGCCGATGACCGGCCAGCTGGCGTACGCGATTTCGTTCCTCGGCCTCGACCACTGAAAAGACGGCGGAAGCGGCACCCCCAGTGCCGCTTCCGCCGTGTCCCTTCAGCGGCAGAACGAGACTTCCGGATAACCCGGCTGATCGAGCACCGGCCGCGCTTCGCCCCGCAGGTGCTGGTCGAAGAACGCGTTCACGTACGCACGGGTGATCTCCTGGGCCCGCGCCGCCGCGTTCGGGCCGCCGATGGCGACGCCGAACTCCTCGGCCAGCAGTCCGACGTCGGTGAAGGACGCGTGCTGCGTGCCCGCCACCTCGACCCAGCGCTTCCACCCGGTCATCTGCGCGTAGTCCCGCTCCCACTCCACGTTGCCCGGCGCGCACTTCGGCACCTGCTCGTGGTTGACGAACATGAACGGCCGCGACAGCCCGGGTGCGGTGAGCGGGAGCTCGGTCTTTCCGTCGATGTCGATCCCGGCCTTGATCCGGCCGTCGGCGACCATCGCGGGGATGGTGCTCGCGCCGCCCATGGAGTGCCCGGCCATGCCGATCCGGGAACTGTCGATCAGCGACGCCCACTTCGAGTGCGTCAGCGAGTCCAGCACGAAGGACACGTCCTTCGCCCGGCCCAGCTCCAGCTTCTGCCAGAACTCGCTCTGGTGCGGGATTTCGCAGGACGCGCACCCGGCGAAGTGCCCGTCCGGGAAGCTCTGGCCGGCGTTTTCGTAGGTGTGGCCGACCACCGCGACCGCGTACCCGTGACTGGCCAGGTCTTCGGCCAGGGCGCTGAGTGTGGCACGGGGCTTGGTGTAGCCGGGTGACAGCACGATCAGCGGCAGCCCTCGCCCCGCGGGACGGGCGTCGGCGACCGAGTTGGTCACCATCGTCGTGAGCAGGTCGGAAGGCACGTCCAGGCCGCTGCCGGTCAGCAACGCCGCCGACTCCGCCGGGGTCAGGTACTGCGTCTTCGGGCCCTTCGCCGACGTGGCCGGGTAGAAGAGGGAGACCATCAGTTCCCGGTAGGGGACCGACGGCACCCACGGGTCGGGGCGCGAAGTGTCCTTGAGGTACACCGCCGTGCTGCCCACCGGCCGGTCGCCGGTCGGGGCGGGCAGGTACGGCGTCGACGTCCGGGCGAAGGTGACCTCCGGGTACCGCGCGGACGGCTGGTCCAGCAGCGGTTGTGGCTTGCCGCGCAGGTGCTGGTCGAAGAACGCCCGGACGTACGCCGCGGTGATCGCCTGTCCGCGCACCGCCGGGGTGGTCGCGCCGAAGTCGAGGCCCAGCTGCTCACCCACCAGGCCGAGGTCGGTGAACGACGGGTGCTGCATGCCGGCCACGGTGAGCCAGCGCTTCCAGCCCTTCAGCTGCGCCCAGTCCCGGTCCCAGGAGACGGCTTCGTCGCCGGTGCCCGGCGTGTAGGTGTTCGCCCGGCCCAGGAACAGGAACGGCCGGTCGAGGCCGGGGGCGAGCAGCGGGTCGTCCGTGGTGCCGTCCAGGTCGATCCCGGCCTTGATCCGGGGATCGGCCACCATGGTGTCGATCGAGCTCGCGCCGCCGACGGAGTGCCCGGCCATGCCGATCCGGGAACTGTCGAGCAACGGCGCCCACTTCGAGTGCGTCAGCGAATCCAGGACGAACGACACGTCCTTCGCCCGGCCGCGCTGCAGCTTTTGCCAGAACTCGAGGTTGTAGTGGCCGCAGGCCGCGCAGCCGGTGACCCGGCCGTCCGGGAAGGTGGTGGCCACGTTCTCGTAGGTGTGGTCGACCAGGACGACCAGGTAGCCGTGGCTGGCCAGGTCTTCGGACAGCGAGGTCAGCTCGGCGCGGGACCGCTTGAAGCCGGGGGACAGGACGACGGCCGGCAGGCTGTGCCCGGCCGGGCGGGCGTCGACGACGGCGTCGGTGCGGACCGTCGTCAGCACCGACGGCGGGATGCCCTTGATGCCGGCTTCGTCGAAGAGGGCCTTCGCCTCGGCTTCGGACATGAACTGCTTCTTCGGCCCGTTCGCCGAAGCCGCCGGGTAGAACAGGGACACCATCAGTTCGCGGTAGGGCACCGACGGCACCCACGGGTCCGGCCGCGAAGTGTCCTTGAGGTACAGGGCGGTGGTGCCGACCGGCCGCTCGCCGGTCGGTTTCGCCAGCGTGAGCGCCGGATCCGCCGACGCGGTCGACGAGGTCAGCGCGAGCGTGAGCGCGGTGACGGTCATGAGGATCGTCTTCTTCATCCGATGAAGGTCACTTCCGGGTAAGCGGGCGAAGGTGCGGCCATCAGCGGTTGCGGACGGCAGCGCAGGTGCTGGTCGAAGAAAGCGCTTACGTAGTTCCGCGTGATGGCCAGCGCGCGGTACGGGTCGATCGCGTCGCCGAGGTCGACGCCCAGCTGGTCGGCGAGCACGCCGAGGTCGGTGAACGACTGGTGCACCGTGCCGGAGACCATGAGCCAGCGCTTCCAGCCGGTCAGGTGCGTCCAGTCGGCTTCCCAGTCGTCGTACGGACCCGGCGCGCCCGGGGTGTAGCTGTCCTTGCTGCCGAAGAACAGGAAGGGCCGCGAGAGCCCCGAAGCCGGGATCGGGACGTGGACGCTGCCGTCCAGGTCGGCGCCGGCGCGGATGCGCGGGTCGGCCAGCATCGCCTGGGTGGTGATCGCCCCGCCGGCGGAGTGCCCGGTCATGCCGATCCGCTGCGGGTCGAGGAGCGCACCCCACTTCGACGACAGCAGGGAATCGAGCACGAACGACGTGTCCTTCGACCGGACCTGCGCGAACTTCTCCCAGAACCCCGGCTGGTCGTCGACCTCGCAGGCGGCGCAGCCGGTGACGTGCCCGTCGGGGAACGTCGTGGCGCGGTTCTCGTAGGTGTGGTCGATCGCCGCCACGGCGTACCCACGGCTGGCCAGGTCCTCGGCCAGCGCGGTGAGCGTGGCCCGGGGCTGCGTCCAGCCGGGGGACAGCACGACCAGCGGCAGGCTGTGCCACCGCCCGGCCGGTTTCGCGTCGACGACGGCGTTCGTCCGGACCGTGCTGAAGACCTCCAGCGGGAGGCCGGGGATGTTCTGCCGCTCGAGGTTGAGCTTCGATTCGAGCGGGGTCATGTACTGCTTCTTCGGCCCGTTCGCCGAGGTCGCCGGGTAGAAGACGGAGACCATCAGCTCCCGGTAGGGCACCGACGGCACCCAGGGATCGGACCGCGAAGTGTCCTTCAAGGACAGTGAAGTGACACCGACGGGCTGGTGCCCGGTCGGGCGGGGCAGGTAAGGCGTCGTGGCCGCCGAAGCGGGCGACGCGGACAACGTGAGGGTGAGTGCGGTGGCTACCGCGAGAGTGCGCATGATTCCCCCAGTCGGAATCGTCAGGACAGGTGGCGGAGCCGGCGGAAGCAGAACCAGGTGAGCAGGGCGGTCATCGCGAGGTAGAGCGCGAGTTCGAGCCACTGCAGCGGCCAGAACCGGGAGCCCGGCTGGAAGGTCAGGCGCTGCTGGTAGCCGTGCGTGCCCAGCTGGGCCAGGCACTGTTCCATCGTGCCGCGTTCCGGCGGGCCCGCACCCGGCCGCGGCGCGCAGGCCTGCACGAAGTCCGGCATCCGGTCGACCACGTTGCCGGCCGGGTCCAGGGTTTCGTTCGCCAGTTCCCACGCGCCGGGCTGCTTCCGCACGCCGATCTCGGCGATCCCCTCCCGGTCGGTGCCGTTGATGTTCGTGATGTTCTCGCCGGTGATCGCGACCGTCGCCGTCTGCGGCGGCAGCAGGTACGGGCGCACGAACGCCGGGACGAGGAGCAGCACGGCGGCGAGCGTGACGAGCGTGACGGCCATGGCGGCCACGGTCCGCTTCAGCAGCATGCCGACCGCGACGCCGAGCGCGAGGGCGAAGGCCGCGTACCCGATCGGGACGATCCCGCGCGCGCCGAACACCACCGGCGAGATGCGTGGCAGCATGCCGCGATCGGTCTGGATGGCGGCGAGTGCGTCGATCGGGCTCGCCCACCAGGAGACGGCCACGCTCAACACCGCGGCGGCGAGCATCGCGGCGAGGATGCCGAACCCGAGCTTGGTCGTGAGCCACCGCTTGCGCGTGACGGTCTGGTTCCACACGAGACTGTGCGTGCCGCTCTCCAGCTCGCGGGTGATCATCGGGACGCCCCAGAAGACACCGATCGCCGCGGGCAGCAGGTACAGCCCCAGGATCGTCCCGCCGAAGAGGGTGTCCTGGTCGGAGAAGTCCGTGCGCCCGACCAGGTCCGGCCCGGTGATGGCGAGCACGACGGCGATCGCGAGCAGGCCCGCGAACACCGACAGTGCGGGGAAGCGGAGCTGGCGCCAGGCGAGCCAGGTCATCGGAGGACCTCCAGGGCGGGGCGGGCGGCGGTGGGGTTGCTCATGTATTCGAGGACGAGGTCCTCCAGCCCGAGCCGGCCGACCGTCCACGAAGGATCGAGGATCGGCGCCTCGGTGCGGACGAGGACGGTGGTCTGGCGGTCGGTGTGCTTCGCCGAGACGACGTGCTGGTCGGCCGGCAGCGTGTCGAGGTCGCGGCGCGGCCCGGAGAGCCGGTGGTGCGTCGCGAGCAGCGTCTCCACCTCGCCGATCACCCGGACCTGCGAGGCCACCAGCACGACGAGGTGGTCGCAGACCCGCTCGAGGTCGTTGACCAGGTGCGAGGACATCACGACGGACAGCCCGTGCTCGGCGACGGCTTCCATGAGGTCCTGCAGGAACTCGCGGCGGGCCAGCGGGTCCAGGGCCGCGACCGGCTCGTCGAGCAGCAGCAGTTCGGGGCGCTTGGCGATGCCGATCGTGAGCGCCAGCTGGGCCCGCTGGCCGCCGGAGAGCTTGCCGGCGTGCTGCTTCGGGTCCAGCCCGAGCCGTTCGATGCGCTTTTCCGCGAGGGAGGCGTCCCATCCCGGGTTGAGGTGGGCACCGAGCCGCAGATGCTCCTCGATGGACAGTCCACTGTAGACAGGCGTGTTCTGTGCGACGTACCCGACCTTGGCCAGCTGCTCCGGGCCGCTGCCCGGCACCCCGCCGCACACCTCGATCGTGCCGGTCGTCGGCTCCAGCATGCCGGCCGCGATGTTCAGCAGCGTCGACTTGCCCGCCCCGTTCGGCCCGACGAGCCCGGTGACGTGGCCGGCTTCGATCTCGAGCGTGCAGCCGGCCAGCGCCTGCTTGCGCCCGTACTTCTTGCCCAGCCCCTGGGCTTTCAGGACAGTCACGCTATGTCCTCTCTGGCGGAGTCGCGAAACGTGGACATCAACAAGGCTTCGATGCTCTCCTCGTCGAGACCCGCCTTGCGGGCCTGGGAAAGCCAGCGGCGCAGGTCACGCCGCAGCGGTCCGAGCACGGCGAACGACGCGCCGCCGTTCAACGTCGCCGTCACGAACGTGCCGACGCCGGGGCGGGCCGCGACCAGGCCGTCGTGCTCCAGTTCGCGGTAGGCCTTCAGCACGGTGTTCGGGTTGATCGCGAGGGTCGCGACCACGTCCTTGACCTTCGGGAGCTGGTCTCCCTCGTTCAGCAGGCCGAGGCGCAGCGCGTGCCGCACCTGCTGGACCAGCTGCTGGTACGGCGACAAGCCGGACCTGGTGTCCAGGTGGAACTCGATCATCGGCAACTCCATTTAACTAGTCTCCTAGTACTATAGCTACATGGTGTCACTGCCGCCAGTGATCTTTTTTGCCCACCGGAGTCAACCTCGGCGTCCCTCGCCCGTCTGTGGAGGCGAAGTGATCGTTTCCTCTCCGAAGGGACTATTCGTGCGTCGATTTTCTGGGGGAGGCATCGTGCGCGGCGTGGTCGTCGCACTCGGTGTCTCGATGGCCGTCGCGGCCGGCCCGGCCGTCGCGTCCGCGGCGCCGGCCTCCATCGACAAGGTGCCGACGCCGCAGCTGAGCTGGACCGACTGCGCCGACGGCTTCCAGTGCAGCAAGGCCTCCGTGCCGCTGGACTACGACCGGCCGTCCGGCGCGAAGATCGACCTCGCGCTGATCAAGCTGCCCGCCACCGATCCCACGCACCGGATCGGCTCGCTCTTCGTGAACTTCGGCGGGCCCGGCGCGTCCGGCCTGCAGCGGCTGCGGGAGCGCGGCAAGTGGCCGTGGCTGTTCTCCGACGAACTGCGCGCGCGGTTCGACCTGGTCTCGTGGGACCCGCGCGGCATCGCCAACAGCACGGCGGTCCGGTGCTTCGACACCGTGGCCGAGCAGCAGGCGTTCTTCGGCTCGTTCCCGGAGATGCCGGGCGACCCGAGCGGCAACGCGGCCTTCTATGCCAAGTCGAAGGAGCTCGCCGACCGCTGCTCGGCGAAGGCGGGCCCGATCCTCGAGCACGTCTCCACGGCCAACACGGCCCGTGACCTCGAGCTGCTGCGCCGCGCGGTCGGCGACCCGAAGCTGAACTACCACGGTATTTCCTACGGGACGCAGCTCGGGGCGACCTACGCCAACCTGTTCCCGAACCGGATCCGGGCGATGGTGTTCGACGGCACCATGGACTTCGCCGGCAACTCGACCGGCCAGAACGGCAACGGCAAGAGCGTCCCGCTGGACACCCGGCAGGACGTCGCGACCGGCATCGCGCAGACCTTCGAGCAGTTCCTGCGGCTGTGCACGGAAGCCGGCCCGAAGTGCGCGTTCTCTTCGGGTGACCCGAAGGCGAAGTGGGCGGCGCTGACGGCGCGTGCCAAGCAGGCCCCGATCGTCAGCGACGGCGAGACGTGGACCTACTCGGGCATCATCAACGCGGCGGCCGACCTGTCCGACTCGCGGGGCTGGGCGGACATCGCCGCGCTGTTGCAGCGCCTGTACGACGCTCCGGCCACCTCGGCTCTGCGTTCGGCAGCTGTCAAGGGCGAGCAGTACGTTTCGAACCGGACCGAAGCGTTCAACGCCATCCAGTGCTCCGACAGCGACGTGCCGACCGACCCGGCGGTCTACAGCCGGTACGCCGAGTCGGAAGACCAGCGCGTGCCGTACTTCGGGCGGATCGCGGTGCTGGACATGATGAGCTGCGCGTTCTGGCAGGCCAAGGACACCGACCGCTACACCGGCCCGTGGAACCGCCCGACGTCGGCGGAGATCCTCGTGCTGAACAACCGCTACGACCCGTCCACCCCGCTGCACGGCGCCCGCGACGGCGCCGCGGAACTGGCGCGGGCGCGGGTGTTCGTGACCGAGGGCTACGGGCACTCCTCGATGTACGTGCCGAGCACGTGCACCGAGAAGGTCAAGCGGGACTACCTGATCTCGGGGACCTTCCCGGCCGCGGGCCAGACCTGCGGGATCGACGCCAGCCCCTTCGCGGGCTGATCTTGACCGCGGCGGGCCGCACCGGCGACGGTGCGGCCCGCCGCCACGAAGGCGTCCCGCGGGTGCTGCACCGACGCCAGGCTGAGGATGTCGCGGCCGAACAGCGCCTGCGTCAGCCACACCGCGAGCACGCGGATCTTGCGTTCCCAGGTGGGCACGGCGAGCACGTGGTAGCCGCGGTGCATGAGCCACGCCGGGAGTCCCTTGAGGACCAGGCCCTTGTACTGGAAGATCCCGCGGCCCAGGCCGAGCGTCGCGATCGCGCCGAGGCTGTGGTGCACGTACGGCTTCGGTTCCCGGCCGCGCAGCGTCGCGATGATGTTGCGGGCCAGCAGTTTTCCCTGCCGGTAGGCGTGCTGCGCGTTGGGCACGGTCAGCGCGCCCGGAACCGGCGAGGCCAGGTCGGGCACCGCGGCGGCGTCCCCGGCGGCCCAGGCGCCGGTCACGCCCTCGACGCGCAGATCCGGCCGCACGACGAGGTAACCGCGTTCGTCGACGGGGAGGTCGGTGTGCCGGCCGACGACCGGGTTGGCGCCGTTGCCCGCGGTCCAGACGATCAGCTCCGAGTCGAACTCCTCGCCGGTCGAGAGCGTCACGTGGCCGTTCTCCGCCGACGTCACCAGGGTGGCCAGGTGGACGCGGCCGCCTCGCCGTTCCAGTTCCCGCACGACCCAGCGCCCCGGCTGGTCGGTGACCTCGGGCAGGATGCGGCCCGACGCCTCGACGAGGTGGAAGCGCAGTTCGTCGCGGCGCAGTTCCGGGTAGCGCTTGAGCAGCGCGGTCGCCAGCGACAGCAGCTCGCCGAAGCCCTCGACACCCGAGAAGCCGCCGCCGACGAAGGTGACGGTGAGCAGCTTCCGCCGTTGCGGGCCTTCGGGCAGCGCGGCGGCCCGGTCGAACGCGGTGAGCAGCCGGTCCCGGATCGCGACGGCCTCCTCGACGTGCTTGAGGCCGATGGCCTGGTCGGCGATGCCCGGCACGGGCAGGGTGCGCGTGACGGCCCCGGCGGTGACGGCGATCAGGTCGTAGCTCCGTTCGAACGGTTCGCCGTCGGCCGGCTGCACGGTGACGACGCGGTGGGCGTGATCGATGGCGGTCACCTTCCCGGCGACGACCCGGGTGCGGCGCAGGTGCCGCCGCAGCGACACGGCGGCGTGGCGCGCCTCGACCGAGCCGGCCACGACCTCGGGCAGGAACGGCTGGTAGGTGAGGTAGGGCCGCGGGTCGACGAGGGTGACCTCGGCTTCCCCGCGACGCAGCTTCTTCTCGAGCTTCCAGGCGGCGTAGAACCCGGCGTAACCACCACCGACGATCAGGATCCGGCGCATTTCTTCCTCTTTTCTCGCTCCACCCCCTGGACGAGGCTGCGGACGAGGGTGTGACCGCGATCCGCGTCACAGCCGGTGGGGCAGAATTCCGGGATGGCGCACACGGTCCGGCCGCTCGACGCCTCGACGTGGGCGGCGTTCGCGGAGCTCGTCGAACGCAACAACGGCATCTTCGGCGGCTGCTGGTGCCTCGGCTTCCACCCGGAACGCGGCCGGCGGGGCCCGGTGCGCCGCACGATCAAGGAGGAGCGCGTCCGGACCGGCGGCGCGCACGCCGCGCTCGTGTTCGACGAAAACGGTGTCGTGCTGGGGTGGTGTCAGTACGGCAGGCCCGAAGAGCTGCCCGGCATCAAGCACCGGCGTGCCTACGACAAGGACGCCCCACCCCGGCCGGACTGGCGCATCACCTGCTTCTTCGTCGACAAGAAGCACCGGGGGCAGGGCGTCGCGCGCGCGGCGCTGGCCGGGGCGCTCGAGCTGATCGCGCAGGCCGGCGGCGGGCTCGTCGAAGCCGTCTCCGAGGTGACCGCCGGCCGGGACGCGCCGGTGCGGTTCCTGTTCACCGGCACCGTGGAGCTGTTCGAGGAGCTCGGGTTCGCCCGCGGGCGGCAGCTCGGCACGCACGCGTGGATCGTGAGCCGGGTGATCGAGGGTGACCTCCCCCGGGTGTGCTCCCCGGCTTGACAGCGGCCGCCGCATCTCGCACTATGCGAACAAGTGTTCGATGATTGTCCAGGGTTCGCCGGCAGGGTTTCCGGTACGAGTACGTGGTGCTGGAGGTGAGCGGCGGTGGCGGTGCCGGAAGCGCTCGCGGCCATCCCGGGGGTCCGCACGGCGGCGCAGCTGAGTGAGCCGACGCTGACGGTGCTGCCGGAGCTGGCCGGCCTCCTGCCCGGCGGCGGGTTGCGGCGCGGCAGCACGGTTTCGGTGCGCGGAGCGACGTCGCTGGTCCTGGCGCTGTTGGCGGAGGCGACCCGCAACGGTTCCTGGGCGGCGGTCACGGGCCTGCCGGAACTGGGCTTGGCGGCGGCCGCGGAACTCGGCGTCGACCTGGAGCGCCTCGCGCTGGTGCCGGACCCGGGCGCGGAGCTGGTGGCGGTGTTGTCGGCGTTGGTCGACGGGTTCGACCTGGTGGTCCTCGGCCGGGCGGTGCCGGTGCAGCCGCAGACGGCGCGCCGGCTGGCGGGCCGGGTCCGCAACCGCGGGACGGTCCTGCTGACGGCGGGCGCGTGGCCGGGAGCGGACGTGGAGCTGAAGGTGTCGGGCCGCCGCTGGCACGGCCTCACCCAGGACGGCCACGGTCACCTGAGAGCCCGCAAGGTGCTGGCGACGAGCACGGGCCGCGGCGCGGCGGCGCGGCCGCTGTCGGTGGGCTTGTGGCTGCCGGGCCCGGAAGGAGCGCCGGCCGCGAGCACGAACACCCCACCGGGGCGGCGGCTGGTCGAGGTCGCCGGATGAGGTGCCCGCCGAGGCGGGGGTACCAGGCCGCCCGAGTCACAGAGTGACCCCGCAAGCCCCGCCCCCAATC
>NZ_MUMI01000142.1 GCF_002155975.1 Amycolatopsis kentuckyensis | reverse complement strand
CCGCCACCCGGTCACCGGCCAGGAACGCCACCAGGTTCGCCACCTCCGCGGGGCGGGTGAAGCGGCCGGTGACCGCGTGGGCCGCCGCTTCGTCCGCGACCGATTCCGGGTTCGCGCCCGTCGTCGCGGCGAGGGTTTCGGCCACGCCGCCGGTGCCGAGCCACAGGTCCGTCGCGACCGGGCCGGGGTTGATCGCGTTCGCGCGGATGCCGCGGGGCCCGAACTCCTTCGACAGCGACTTCGTGAAGCTGACCAGCGCCGCCTTCGCCGCGCTGTAGTCGATCACGCCCGGGTCGGGCAGGACCGCGTTGACCGAGGCGACCGTGACGATGCTCCCCCGGCCCGCCGTCACCATCGTCGGCAGCACGGCCCGCGTGGCCCGGACCGCGCTCAGCAGGTTCAGCGTCACCGACCGCGTCCAGTCGTCGTCGGTGACCAGCAGGAAGCCGTTCGGCCTCGGCGTGACCGCGCCGACGTTGTTGACCAGGACGTCGATGCGGCCGAACTCGGCCACGGCCAGCTCGGCCAGCCGGCCCGGGCCGTCCGCCGTGCCGAGGTCGACCGCGAGCGCGTGCACCTTCCCCGCCCGGACGAGAGCGTCCAGGTCCGGTCCCGGGACGCGCGCGCCCGCCACGACGTGCGCGCCTTCCGCGACGAGGGCTTCGGTGACGGCCAGGCCGATGCCCCGGCTGGCTCCGGTGACGACCGCGACCGCGCCGTCCAGTCCGAGGTCCACGGGCCTAGACCCCCTGCTCGCGCAGCCAGGCCAGCACGGCGTCGGCGACTTCGCGCCAGCCGCCGTCGATGGTCAGCGAGTGGCCGCGGCCCTCGAACTGCTTCAGCTCGGTGATCGCGGTGGAATCCCGGTACTGCTTGAAGGTCGAGCGCGTGACGACGTCCGGGACCGTGTGGTCCGCCGTCCCGGAGATCAGCAGGAGCGGGCCGCGGTCCGCCCGGCCGGTGTCGACCGCGGCCTGGGAGTGCAGCACGAAGTTCGCGGCCGCCGCCTGGAACAGCGGCCGGGCCGGGGACGGGATCGTCCAGCGCCGGAACAGGTCCGCCGATTCCTCGTCGGTCAGGGTGTTGCCGAAGCCGAACCGGAACTCCTTCTCGGTCAGCGACACCGCGCGGTGGAGGTTCGCGGGGTTCCCCAGTGCCGGCAGGCCCGCGCGCAGCTGCGCCAGCGGCAGCGGCAGGACGCCCTTGATCTGCGCGGGATCGATGGCGACGCCGGCCAGGCCGATCCCCTGCCCCAGCAGCTTCTCGGTGATCAGGCCGCCGAAGGAGTGCCCGACGAGCACCGGCGGCCGGTCGAGGCCGGCGATGATCGACGCGAAGTGCCCGGTGGCGTCGTCGATGCTCACGTCCGCGACGGCGTCCGGGTTCGCCCGCGCCAGCTCGACGGTTTCGGGCTCGTGCGGCCAGCCCGGCGCGACGGGCGCGTACCCGGCCGCCCGGAAGTGGTCGATCCAGGGTGCCCACGAGGTGGCGTGCAGCCACAGCCCGTGGATGAACACGACGGGGGTGCCGTCCATCGGATCCTCCAGTTCGTCCGGTCGTCCCCGAAGCCAACCCGACCGGCGGCCCCGGCGTCCAAGACCTGTTGCGCCCGGATCGATAGCCGTGGTGGCATCGTCGGCGTGGACCTCGACCTCCGGCTGGTGCGGTACTTCGTCACCGTCGCCGACGAACTGCACTTCGGCCGCGCGGCGGCCAAGCTCTTCATCAGCCAGCCGGCGTTGTCGAAGCAGATCCGCAAGCTCGAAACCGACGTCGGGGGCGCCCTGCTGGTGCGCGACAGCCGCCACGTGGCCCTGACCCCGCGCGGCGACCGCTTCCTGCACCTGGCCCGGCAGCTGCTGGCGACGGCGGACCTGATGCTGCGCGAACCCGCCCCGCACCACGTGCGGATCGCGCACATCTTCGAGCTGGACACGAGCCGGGTGGTCGCGGACGCGTTCCACACCGCCCACCCCGGCATCCGGCTCGTCCAGAGCCAGATGGACAGCGCCCGCCAGCTCACGGCCCTGCTCGAGGACCACCTGGACGTCGCGATCATCCGCGTCACGACCGCGCTGAAGGCGGCGAACCCGGCGGGCTGGCAGCACCGGCTGCTGCGGCTGGAGCCGTTCCGCCTGGTCGGCCGCCCGGGCGATCCGCGCCGCCCGGCGGTGTCGGTGCACGAGCGTCCGATCGAGGTCTTCGCCGACGCACCCGGCACGGCGCTGTACAACGTGCACGGCCGGTACCTGAGCTCGCTGGAGCAGCACACGGGCCTGGCCCTGCGCTGGCTGGGCAACCCGGGCACGTTCGACACCTGCCACACAGCCCTCACCCGGGCCCCGGACAGCGCTTACCTGCTCGAGTTCGACAGCTACGCCCGGCGGTACGCCGATCTCGGGATCCCGGTGTCCCGGCCGCAGGAGCTGCAGCCGGTGTACCCGTGGTCGCTGGCGTGGCGCGAGGGCGAGCCGCCGCAGAGCGTCCAGGCGTTCCTGGAGGTGGCGCTGGACATCGCCGAGCGGCAGCGCTGGCTGCATCCCGAGCGGGCGGACGGGGTGCCGTTGTGGGCGCCGCCGGAGGACCTCGCCGTCGGGTGACGGCTATTCCGCCAGGCGGTGCAGCACGATCATCCCGCCGTACGCGGGCTCGTCGGAGCGTTCGTCGTCCGTGGACACGTACCGGTCGACGAGCGCGACGATCCCGCGCTCCAGCTCCGCCGCGTCCTCGGCGGACAGGTGCACCGCGAACCGGAGGAAGCTGCGCACCGCCTCCGGGCCCGCCGCGCGCAGCTCGTCCTGGACCGCTTCGATGGGCGCCAGAGCGGCGTCGACCGCGGTGTTCGGCGGGTCCTCCAGCCACCACGACCGCGCCTTGGCGCGGTAGGGCTTTTCCAGCGCGCCGCTGTCGCCCGTGCGGACGGGCGCCGGTTCGAGCAGACCCGCCTCGATCAGCCGGCGTACGTGGTACAGGACCGTTCCCGGGTCGCGGTCCAGCCGGTCGGCGAGCTGTTTGTTGGTCAGCTCGCCCTGCCAGCAGAGGCGCAGGATGCGCAGCCGCAGCGGATGCGCCAAGGCCTTGGCCTCCCCGGCCGTGGCCTCGCGCCGCGGCATCGACGAGGACGCACCGCCATGATCAGCCATGGGCGCAGGTTAGTACATCCCCATCGATGGACTTTTCTCAATCGATGTGAAATTCTCCATCAATGGGGACAACGCTCGGCGGCAGGTACTGGCGGCTGTGGACGTCGGCCGCCCTGTCCAACCTCGCGGACGGGATCCTCAAGTTCGCGCTTCCGCTGCTGGCGATCGGCTACACGCGCTCGCCGGCGCTGGTCGCGGGACTGACGCTGGCCTTCACCCTGCCGTGGCTGCTCTTCGCGTTGCCGGCCGGCGCGATCGCCGACCGCTGCGACCGGCGCTCGTTGATGCTGCTGGCGAACGTGACCCGCGCGGCCCTGCTCGCCGGGCTCCTCGTGGCCGTGCTGCTGAACGCCGGCTCGATCTGGATCCTCTACGTCGCCGCACTCGGCACCGGCATCGCGGAAACCTTCTACGACACGGCTTCCCAGGCGATCTTGCCGCAGCTGGTCGGGCGCGACAAGCTGCCGAGAGCGAACAGCCGGCTGTACGCGGCCGAGACGACGGCGCTGGAACTCGCCGGTCCCCCGGCAGCCGGGCTGCTCGTCGCCACCGCGGCCGCGCTGTCGCTCGAGACGCCGATCGCCCTCTGGGCGGTGGCGGTCGTCGTCCTCGGGTCCGTGCGCGGCTCGTTCAAGGTGGGCAGCACCGACCGGCGCCCCGTGCTGCGCACCGAGATCGCCGAGGGACTGCGGTTCGTGTGGCGCACGAGCATCCTGCGCACGTTCACCGTGATGACCGGAGTCTTCAACTTCGCCAGCAGCGCCATCCAGGCCGTTCTCGTCCTGTACGCCGTGGGCCCGGGATCGGCGATGGGACTGTCGGAGGAGGCCTACGGCTGGCTGCTCGCCATGGTCGCCGCCGGCTGCCTCGCCGGCTCCTTCTTCGCCGAGCGGATCGAGCGCGTGCTGGGCACGGCACGCGCGATCGGCATCGCCTTCTTCTCCGGCGCCGCGTCACTGGGTGTCCCGGCGTTGACGGCCGATCCGGTGATCATCGGCGCTGCCTACTTCGCCGGCGGTGTCGGCCTCATCGTCTCCAACGTCACGACGGTCTCCCTGCGCCAGCGGATCACCCCGGACCGCCTGCTCGGGCGGACCAACAGTTCCCATCGCCTGGTCGCGTACGGCACGAGGCCCCTCGGTGCGCTGGCGGGCGGTCTGCTCGCCCAGTTCTTCGGCCTGCCCACGGTGTTCGCGGTGATGAGCCTGCTGGCCATGACGACCGCCTTCGGCGCGACGAAGGTGACCGGAAGCGCCGTCGCCGAAGCCGAACGCGACGCCTTGCGCAGCCCGGCCTAGTCGTCGGAGCTCACCGCCGCCAGGCGCTCCTGCACCCGCACGTGCCGGAACTGGTACACACCGCCGGCCTGCCGGAGGACCCCGCGCCGGTGGGCGTCGTCGAGGAAGTGCATCAAGCGCCACGGCAGGCGGCCCGTTGCCGCCAGCCACACGTGGTGGACGAAGTAGTTGCCCCACGCCCGGGTCACCAGGACCGCCAGTCCGATGCCCACGCCGAAACACACGCCGACCACGATCGGCGCCACCGGGTTCGTCGCCGCCGGGAACACCTGGCCGCCCGCGAGTGCGCCCGCCACGCCGTAGCACACCGCCGCCACGCCGCGGGCCATGAAGAACCCGAACGACGCGCCCGCCACCCCGCCGGCGACGGCCAGCGCCAGGTCGTAGTGGCCGCCCAGCACCGGGAGGAACCGCGTCTGGGCCGTGAACGCGAACGCCATCCCGTCGAACAGCCCGAGGGACACCATGAACGACGCCGCCAGCGCGATCGCGCCGGTCCGCTCGTTGCGCAGGATCGTCCGCGGGCTCGCCACCCGGCTGGCGTCGACCGGTTTCGCCAGCCACACGTGCACCGCGAACACCAGGCCGAACACCAGCGCCAGGAAGACGACCAGGCCGGCCGCCAGCGACCAGCCCAGACCGAGCAGGACACCCACCGCCGCACCGATCGCGAACCGGCCGGCGAACTTCCGGGCCGCCCCGGCGAAGCGCAGTTCCGTGCGCAACGGCTCCGGTGGGCGGCCGAAGCGGTGCGTCAGATAGGCGGCGCCCCCGAACGACAGGCCGTAGATCGCCGCCAGCAGCGGGCCGTCGTCGACCCAGCCGGTGACGACGAAGAACAGCGCGACCAGCACGCCGACCAGGCCCGAGCGGGTGCCGGCCGGCACCGCGCGGTACAGCTGCCACCACGCCAGGTCGCGGCTGCGCGCGCGGTCGAGGTGCCGGGCCAGGAACCCGAGCCAGCGGGTCGCCTGCTCCGCGGTGTAGCGCCCGGACGGGCTCGTCTTCGGGTTCCGCCCCGGCGGCTGCGGCACCTGCGCGTAGGCGTTGGGGACGAAGGAGTCGAGCAGCTGTCCTTCGAGGGCTCCGGCGTCGTCGGCGGCGAGCAGCTCCGCGGGATCGGCGGGCGGACGGCCGTAGCCGATCCGCGCGAGGTCGACCATCAACGGCGTCCGCAGCACCCGGGCCAGTGCGGCGTCCGGCTCGCGCCGCAGCCGGTCGGCGACCGGCAGCCAGCGGTCTTCGCCCTGCCGCGCGGCCAGGTAGGTGATCGCCTCCTGCCGGGCGACGGGTTCGAGCCGCACCACGGTGGCGGCGCTCAGCACCGTGCCGGACTCGCGCGTCACCTGCTCGTATTCGGCCGAGCGGCAGGTCAGCACCAGCGAGCGCCCGGCGCCCACGGTCTGGTCCAGCGCGTCGAGCGCCGCGACGCGCAGGTCGGCCGGCATCTCGTCGAGGCCGTCGAGGACCGGGACGACGTGGCCGCCGAGGACGAGCCGGGTCGGGGCGTCGGTCCCGTACTCGCGGGCGGTGAGCAGCGCCGGGTGGTTCTCGGCGAGCCGGGCCGCCAGCCACCGGTCGAGGTGCTCGCGCCGCGGATCCCACGACGCCAGCGACAACAGGACGGGGACGGGATCGTCCGGGCCGCGGGTGCGCAGCAGCTCCAGCGTCAGCATCAGGGCGAGGACGGACTTGCCGGAGCCGGGATCGCCGAGCACCACCAGTTGCCGCACCGGCAACGCGGTGAACGTCGCCGCGATGTCGTCGAGGTCGCCCCGCAGCTTTCCGCCGCGCGCGGCCGACGACCAGCGCAGCATGATCGGCTGCGGCCGGTGCAGCGACCGCAGCTCGGCTTCGGCGCGCCACTGCCACGTGACGGCTTCGGCCAGCTCGGTGACGGCCCGGTCGAACCGGTGGTGCGGCGGCACTTCCGGCGCCGGCTCGGGTTCCGCGGCGCTGGGCGCGGCCTCGGCGAGGATCCGGTCGTGGAGCCGCCGCAGGTCGGGGTTCGGGTCGACGCCGAGTTCGTCGGCCAGCCGCCGGCGCAGGCCGTGGAACAGCGTCGAGGCTTCGGCGTAGCGGCCCTCCTTCGCGAGGGCGCGCATGAGGAGCAGGTGGGACAGCTCGCGCGTCGGGTGCTCGCCGCAGAACTCGGTCAGCTCACGGACGACTTCGGCCGTTTCGCCGAGCCGCAGCCGCCATTCGGCACAGAGTTCGACGGCTTCGGCGCGCTGTTCGTCGAGCAGCGCGGCCCGGCCGGCGAGCGTGGTCGTCCGCAGCCCGTCGAGCGCGGGGCCCCGCCACAGGGCGAGCGCGGTGCGGATTTCCTCGACGGCGTCGACGAGTTTGGCCTGCCCGGCGAGTCCCCGGGCGGCCGTGACGTGCCGGCGGAAGCGGAGCGAGTCGAGGTCGTCGGGGTCGAGCTGCAGCCGGTAGCCGGGACCGTCGGTGACGATCATCGCGCCGGCCTCGCCGAGCCGGCCCCGCAGCGCGGAAACGCAGTTGCGCACCTGCTTCACGGCCGTCACGGGCGGCTCGTCCTCCCAGAGCGCGTCGATCATGCGCTCCACGGGGACGACCGCGCCCGCGTTGAGCAGCAGGACGGCGAGCGCGCGTTGCTGCCGCGGGCTCGCCAGGGTGATTCGGCTCCCGTACGCCTGCACTTCCAGCGTCCCGAGAATCCGGAACCTCATCGCAACCCCCTGGTCGTCGAGACCGGCCGGTTCGCCGAACGCGCTGGTGAAGCGGCGGATGCCGGCGCGAGGACGAAACGAGGACGGCGTCCGGAACCCTAGGGCCACGGCGAAAGAGGGGGAATGCCGGGGCGACCCGGTGGCGGGCGCGTCGTTGGGGGTCGCGCCCTCCACCGGGTCCGCCCGGCCGTGCGGTCCGCCCGCGGAGGGCGCGTCGTCGGGGGCGCGCCCTCCGCGGGGACTGCCCGGGTTCTTAGCCGTTTCTTAGCACCGCGCCTGGCCACCGCTCCCCGCCGCCTCGGAGAATCGGCAGGGTGCTGATCCTGATCGCCGACGACGAGGATGCCGTGTGCGACTCGCTGTCGCGCACCCTCCGCTTCGAGGGCTACGCCGTCGAAATCGCCAAAGACGGCCAAGCCGCGCTCGAGGTCATCCGGGCGCGGGAGCCGGACGGGGTCATCCTCGACGTCACCATGCCCGTGCTCGACGGCCTGGAAACCTGCCGGCGGCTGCGCGCGGCCGGGAACCTCGTGCCCGTCCTCATGCTCACCGCCCGCGGTGACGTCACCGCGCGGGTCGCCGGCCTCGACGCCGGGGCCGACGACTACCTCGCCAAGCCCTTCTCCCTCCAGGAACTGCTCGCCCGGGTGCGGGCCCTCCTGCGGCGCGCGCGGTACGAAGCCGTCCCCGAATCGCCCGCCGATCTCCGCTTCGGCGATCTCGCGCTCAACCCGGCCACGCGCGAAGTCGTGCGCGCGGGCCGTCCGGTGCGGCTGACGCGCACCGAGTTCGCCATCCTCGAGCTCTTCCTGCGCCACCCGCGGCAGGTGCTCACCCGGTCCGTCCTGTTCGAGCACGTCTGGGGCTTCGACTTCGGCAACAGCTCCAACAGCCTCGACGTCTACCTCGGCTACCTGCGCAAGAAACTGGAAGCCGACGGCGGCGGCCGGTTGCTGCACACCGTCCGCGGCGTCGGCTACGTCCTGCGCGAGGACCCGCTGTGAGGCTGCTGCGCGGCCTGGGCCGGCGCAAGCTCACCCTGCGCGCGCGGGTCGCGGCCCTCTCCGCGCTCGGCGTCGCGCTCGCCGTCGTCGTCGTGTCCCTCGCGGGCTGGTGGCTGATGCACGAGCGGATGTACGAGGACCTGGACCGCCAGCTGCGCACCGACACGGCCGGGGTGGCCGGGGCCACGACACCCGAGGAAGCGCTGCGCACCCTGCGCAGCACCGACCAGCTGCCGGGCAGCTGGTCCGACGACGACCTCCCCTCGGAGATCCGGCGGATGCTGCGGCTGGCCGGGTTGCCGCCGCCCGTCGTCGTCCGGTTCCTGGACAGCGGCGGGCACGTCGTGTCCGCCACCGCGGGCGCCGAGTGGCTGGGGCCGGTGAGCTCGCCCGCCGTCCGCGTCGCGGCGAGCGGGAGCGGCCAGGATGTCGACGAAGCCGAGCTGGGCGACGAGACGGTCTACCGGGTGAGCACCGCGCCCCGGTCCGGCGGCGCGATCCAGGTCGCCAGCCGCGTCATCGGCATCGAAGGGACGCTCGACGACCTCCGCGTGCTGCTCACCTGGATCGGGCTCGCCGGCGCCGCCCTCGCGGGCGTGGTCGGCTGGGGTGTCGCGCGGGCGGGCCTGGGCCCGGTCCACCGGCTCACCGGAGCCGTCGAGAAGGTGGCCGAGACGCAGGACCTCGACAGCTCGATCCCGGTGGCCGGCCGCGACGAGATCGCCCGGCTCGCCACGGCGGTCAACAACCTGCTGACCGCGCTCGCCGCGTCGAAAGCCGCCCAGCAGCAGCTCGTCCAGGACGCCGGCCACGAACTGCGCACCCCGCTGACCAGCCTGCGCACCAACGTCGAACTGCTCACCTACGCCGAAGAACAGCTCGGCTCCGGCCGCACCCTCGCCCCCGACGACCGCGCCCGGCTGCTGCGGGACCTCGGGGTCCAGGCCGAGGAGCTGACCACCCTCACCACCGAACTGGTCGAGCTGGCCGCGGAGAACGCCGACCCCGAACCGTTCGGGCCCCTGGATCTGGCCGACGTCGTCCACAGCGCCGTCATCCGCGCGCGGGCCCGCTGGCCGCAGGTCGTCTTCGCCGTGTCGGCCGCGCCCGCGCGCCTGACCGGCCAGCCGGGCGGGCTGTCCCGCGTGGTGCTGAACCTGCTCGACAACGCCGCCAAGTGGAGTCCATCGGGCGGCACCGTCCGGGTGACACTGTCCACATCGGACGGAAACGCCGAGCTGACCGTCACCGACGAAGGACCGGGCATCGACGAACAGGACCGGCCCAAGGTCTTCGAGCGCTTCTACCGGGCCACCGCCGCCCGCTCCATGCCCGGCTCCGGCCTCGGCCTGGCCATCGTCGCCCAGATCGTCACGACACACGCCGGCGACGTGACCGCCGGCGCGGCACCCGGCGGCGGCGCCCGGCTCCGCGTACGGCTGCCGGCGAACCACGATTCTTAACCGGCCCAGCGGCGGTTCTTAAGGTTCCTTCATCCGCGGGCCCGAAGTTCGAATCGTGTCCTCCGTCGAAACCCTCCGCCCCGCGCCGCCAACGCAAGGCGGCGCCCGGGCCTGGGCCGCCGCCGCGATCGCGTGCTTCGGCCTGTCCGTCGCCACCGCTCTCGTCCTGCACGTCACCCAGGCCGCCGGCGTCGATCCGGTCCGGCAGGTGATCAGCGACTACGCCCTGTCCCCCGCCGCCGCCGAATTCGCCTTCTGCGTGCTGACGCTGGCCGTCGGCACCGGGTTCCTGCTCGCCGCGCTCGGCAAAGCCGGGCTGCCGGTGACGCGGCCCGTCATCGCGCTCGCCGGCTGCTGGGGTGCCGGGCTGACGCTCTGCGCCTTCTTCCCCACCATCCCGACCGGCGCGCCGATGACGCTCTCGGCCGAAGTCCACCGCTTCGCGGGCCTGGTGCTGTTCGTCAGCCTGCCCGCCGCGGCCGGGCTCCTCGCCCGGGGCGCCGCCGGCCACCCGGTGCACCACACCCTCGCCGTCCGGCTGCGGCGGCACACCGACTGGGCGTGGGCCGCTCTCACGGTCTTCCTGCTCAGCCAGCTGCCGGTGCTGCTCGCGCCGTCGCGCGGCTTCGACGGCCCGCTGTTCCAAGGGCTGGCCGAGCGGCTCGTGTTCGTCGTCTACCTCGTCCTGCTCGGCGAGCCGGCCCTCGCCGTCCTGCGCTCCGGGAGGAAATCATGCTGACCCTCGCCATCGGGCTCGCCGCCGCCGGCGCGTGCTGCTTCGCCGGCACCGTCCACCTCCAGCACCGGGCCGTCCGCGGCGCGGCCAGAGGCCCGGACCTGCGGCTGTCCGGGATCCGGACGATCCTGCGCACCCCCGGCTGGTACGCCGGGATCGGGCTCGCCGGGCTGGGCGCCGCCCTGCACGTCCTCGCGCTGACCATGGCCCCGCTCGCCGTCGTCCAGCCGGTCGGCGTGCTCGCCCTGGTGCTCACGGTCCTGCTGGCGCGCACCCCGCTCACGCGGACCGTGCTCGCCGCGCTGGCGATGAGCGGCGCCGGGCTCGCGGGGTTCGTCGCGCTGTCCGCCACGGCCACGAACGCCGCCGTGGACGCCCCCGATCTCGGGACCGCGCAGTGGGCGCTGGTCGCCGCGGCCGGGCTGGCCGCCGCCGCCCGGTCCACCCGCGGCCGGACCCGGTCGCTGCTGTCCGCGCTCGGCACGGCGGTGCTCTTCGGGTTCACCTCGGCGCTGATCCGGGCGGCGGCCGTCGCACCCTTCTCCCTCCTCGTGATCGCCGAAGCCGTGGCGGCGACGCTCGCCGGGGCGTGGCTGCTGCACCAGGCCTACGCGAGCGGACCCGCGCCGATCGTGGCCGGCGCGACGACCGTCGTCGACCCACTCACCGCCGTCCTCATCGGCGTGTTCGCCTACGGGGAACTGACTCCGGGACAGCTCGCCGTCCTGGCCGTGCCCGGCGTCGTCGCCGTGGCCGGGCTCGTGCTCCTGGCCCGCGAACTGCCGTCGCCCGCCGCGCCCGCCCGCCGGACCCGGCCCGAGGGACCGCTGCGCATCGCGATCACCGCGGACACCTACCCGCCCGACGTCAACGGCGCGGCGAACTTCGCCGCCCGGCTGGCGTCCGGGCTGGCCGCCCGCGGGCACGACGTCCACGTCCTCTGTCCGTCACCCGGCAGCGAGACGTTCACCGAGACGACGGCCGGGGTGACGGTCCACCGGGTGGGTTCGGTGCGCACGCCGTTCCACCCGACGTTCCGGATCTGCCCGCCCTGGCGGACGGCCAGGGCCGTGCCGGCGCTGCTCGCCGCGATCGCCCCCGACGTCGTGCACACGCAGGCCCACTTCCTGGTCGGCCGCAGCGCGGTCCGGGCCGCCACCGCGGCCGGCGTCCCCGTGGTGGCCACCAACCACTTCATGCCGGAGAACCTGCTCGGCTACGGCCCGCTCCCGCGCTGGACCCACCGCCCGCTCACCCGGCTGGCGTGGCGCGACCTCGTCCGGGTCTTCGGCCGCGCCACCGTCTGCACCACGCCGACCCCGCGCGCGGCCCAGCTGCTCGAACACCACGGCCTGAACCGGCCCGTACTGGCGATCTCCTGCGGCATCGACCGCGCGCACTACGCCGGCCCGCCGGACGAACCGGCCGCGGCACCGACCGTCCTCTTCGTGGGCCGCCTGGACGCGGAGAAGAACGTCCAAGAGCTCCTGGAAGCGGCCGTCGCGTTGCCCCCGGACGTCCGGGTCGAACTCGTCGGCGACGGCAGCGAACGCGGCCGGCTCGAGGCGCTCGCGGCGCGGCTGGGCCTCGCGGACCGGGTCACCTTCCGCGGGTTCGTCCCGGACGCGGACCTGGTCCGGGCCTACCGGCGGTGCACCGTGTTCTGCATGCCGGGCACCGCCGAGCTGCAGAGCCTGGTGACGATGGAGGCGATGGCCGCGGGCAAGCCGGTGGTGGCCGCGGACGCGATGGCCCTGCCCCACCTCGTCCGGCCGGGCCGCAACGGCTGGCTCTACCCGCCCGGCGACGTCGCGGAACTGGCCGCGCGGCTCACCGCGGTCCTGGCCGACACCCCGGCCCGGACGGCGATGGGCCAGGCCAGTCTCGACCTGATCGCCGCGCATGACCTGGACTCCACTTTGGACACGTTCGAGGGGGTCTACCTCGACGTGGCCGCCCGCCCGGTGGCCGTCGCGCTGCGGCGGTGAGGACCGGCAATTTTGCCGGTGCCGGCCCCTCGGCGGTGGGGCAAAGTGCCGTAGGCGTGGTGGGTGTGGCGGAACCCCAGCGCCACACCCGCCACGCCTACGGCACCGGGAACACCGTGGGTGACGGCTCGTAGCCGAGCCGGTCGATCGCCGCGGAGATGTCCAGGGAGCGTTCCACCGCGAACTGGCTGATCACGTACCGGTTCAGCCGTCCGCCGGGGAACAGGCGGGCGAGCGGGGACAGCACGCGGGCCGGCACGTACGCCGGCCGGACCCGCACGCCCGCCGAGGCCAGCAGGCCGCGCAGGGCCCAGTCGAGCGGCACCGGGGCGCTGTCGGCGATGTTGAACACGCCCGGCCACGCCGGTCGGGCCGTCGCGGCGAGCAGGCAGGCGCGGGCCAGACTGTCCACCCGGGTCATGCTGACCAGCACCTTCCCGTTGCCCGGCACCAGCAACCGGCCACCCCGCACGTTCTCCAGCAGCCTCGGCAGCAGCGTCGTGTCCCCGGCGCCGTAGACGGCGTGGGGCCGCAGGACGATGGCGTCGCGGGCGATGGCCAGCACGAGCTGCTCGGCCGCGGCTTTGGCGGCCGCGTAGGCGTTGAGGTACTTGTCGACCGGAGCTTCGTGCTCCTTCGCGCGCACCGTGGGCCGGAACGGGTCGTACACGCTGGCGCTGCTGACGTGGACGAGGCGGCAGTCCGGGAACGACGCCAGCACGTGGTGGGTGCCGAGCAGGTTCGTCCGCCACACCTCGTGGGCGACGCCGGTGTCGGTCGCGGACGCCGCGCAGTGCACGACCGCGTCGACGGCGGGCGGGTCGGCGAGCTTGGCCGCCCCGATGTCCCACGACCGGTACGCGGCCCCGCCGAGCCGGCCGGCGTCCGCCGCGGCGCGCCTGCCGAAGGCCGTCACCTGCCAGCCCGCCGCCACGGCCGCCCGGCACACCGCGCCGCCGACGAACCCGGTCGCGCCGGTCACCGCGATCCTCACGGCCGGCTCGCGGACAGGAGCTCGCGCAGGCGGCCCCGGTCGAGCTTGCGGGACCGGCCCGAACGCGGCAACTCCGGCAGGACGACGATCCGGTCCGGCACGGCTTCGGCGTCGATCAGCCCGGGCAGCTGCTTGCGGAGCCGCCGGACGAGGCGGGCCGGGTCCACGTCGTCGCGGTCGGCCACGACCGCGAGCACCACGCTCTCGTCCTCGGTCACCGGGTCGGGTGTCCCCACCATCGCCGCCTCGCGGACGCCGTCCAGCAGCGCGATCGACGGCTCGTACAGTCCGGGGTAGATGTTGTACGAACCGCGGATGACCATGTCCTTCTTGCGGCCGGTCAGGACGATCCGGCCGGCGTCGTCCAGCCGGGCCAGGTCGCCGGTGGCCAGCTCGGTCAGCGGCGGCGCACCCAGGTAGCCGAGGCAGGCGTTGGGCGCGGACACGAGCAGCTCGCCGTCGCCGGCGATCCGGGCGGTCACCCCGGGCGACGGCGTCCCGAGCAGATCGCCCGGGAGGCCCCGCTCGAGGTGCGCCAGCTTGTCCTCCGCACGGGCGGCCGCGAGCGGGATCGCCTCGGTCATCGCGTAGATCGAGAGCACCTGCCCGCCGGGGACCGCGGCCAGCGCCTGCCGCAGCACCGCGGGTGCCGCGGGCGCGGACCCCATCACCAGGTGGCGGACGTGCCCGGGCCACTCCGGCAGGACGCCGAACACCTCGGCCAGGTGCACCGGCACCCCGTAGGCGTGCGTCACCCGGCGGTCCGCGAGGTCCCGCGCGAACCGCTCGGGCGGCGCGGACGGCTTCGGCAGCGACAGCCGGGCGCCGCCCAGCAACGCGGGCAGGCCGGCCATGATGCCGTCGGCGTGCATCACGTCCCCGGGCGCGAACGGCACGTGCTCGCCCAGCATCGTCACGGCCGCGGTGAGCGACCGCAGCGAGTGCACGACGCCTTTCGGCTGGTCCGTCGTGCCCGAGGTGAACACGATCAGCGCGGGCGCGTCCGGGTCCCGGTCCGGTGCCACGGCCGCGGACCGGCCGAGCAAGCGCTTCAGCGACCGGGCCGAGCGCGGCACCCCGGGCAGGCGGGGTCCGATGTGGACGTGCCGGATGCCGCGGTCGCCGATGGGCTGCCGCAGGTCCGGGACCGGCCAGCCGCGACGGCGGCAGAAGGTGCGGGCCGGGCCCACGACGCTGGTCGTGTAGAACAGCGACTCCGCGATCAGCCAGCGCGGGCGGCAGGCCCGCAGCCGCGCGGACACCAGGGCCGGACCGACGGCGGTGTCGGCCGAGACGAGCACCGCGCCGGCCCGCAGCGCGCCCAGGAACAGGCCGATCGCCGTGGCCGAGTTCCGGACGGCGAACAGGACCCCGTCCCCGGGCTCCAGGCCCTCGGCCCGCAGTCCGGTGCTGACGTCGAGGGCGAGGCGGCGCAGTTCGCCGAAGGTCGTCGTGCGGCCGTCCGGGTCGATGACGGCCACTTCGCCGGGCCGCTCCCCGGCGGTGTCGAGGAATCGGGTCACGAAGTCGTTCATGCGCGGCTGACCTCCAGGCGGCGGTAGGCGGGGAAGAGCACCCCGGGCGCGGCCCGGCGGGCGGTGATCCGCAGCGCCCCGGCGCCGGCCAGGGTGCCGAGGACGGCGTGGATCTCGGCCATGGCCAGCGGGTAGCCGAGGCAGAAGTGCGGCCCGGCCCCGAACCACAGCCGCCGCAGCTCCGGGGGGTGCGGGCGGGCGAGGTCGAACCGGCCGTGCGCCCGGGCGCAGTTGAGAGTCGACAAAACGACCCGGTCCCCGGCACGCACCGCGACCCCGCCGATCCGCCCGGGCCGGACGGCGTTGCGCAGGATGATCGGCGCGGGCGTGATCAACCGGGCCGTCTCGTGGATCGCGGCCTCCACCGGCCGGCTGTCCCCACCGCGGTGCGCCGCGGCGACGGCGGCCAGCTCGCCCTGGTCGTGCAGCAGGGCGACCATCCGGGGCAGCAGGCTGGTGATCGTCTCGGTGCCCGCGATCAGGAACGCCGACGCGAGCCCCCGCGCCTCGGCTTCGGTCAGCCCGAACCCGCGCATCCGGCCGACCGCGGTGGTCTCGTCGCCCTGGTCCCAGGCGAGCGAGGTGGCGGCGCCGATGTCCGCGACGATCGCACGGGCCCGCGCCACCTGCCGGGCGCTGAGCCGGAGCTTGCCCAGCTTGACCAGGCCGATGATCGCGGTGGCCTGGCCGGTCATCCGCAGGTACGCCGCCTCCCGCTCGGCCGGGGACCCGGTGACGGTGAACCCGACCAGCGCGCTGGTCACCGCCCCGGCGACGATCTTCGTCGTCCGGACGACGTCCACCGGACGGCCGCCGCGCAGGGCCTCGGCCGTGCGGGCCAGCGGCTCGGTGCAGGCCGCGTCGATGAGCCCGCGGACGTAGGCCGGGGTGAAGAACTCGGCGAGCTTGCGCCGCATGGCCCGGTGCTCGGGGCCGTCCATGTTGACCAGCATCGACGGGCCGAAGACCGGGGTCCACAGGTCCGCCTCGGTGCCGCCGCCGCTGCGGAAGGTCTCGGTGTCGGTCAGCACCTCCCGGGCGGCCGAAGCCTCGTTCACGACGATCCCGAGCCCGGGCACCCGCACCGCGGGACCGAGCCGGCCGAGCACCCGGACCACCGGGTACGCGAACGGGTGCGCCGCCAGTTGCAGCCGCAGTTCGTGCGCGCCCGCCCTCATCGGACGTCCACCGTTTCGCCGCGGTAGCCGTGGCTGGTGTACCAGGCGAAGGTGTTGCGGATGCCCCAGGCCTTGGTCCGCCGCTGCGACCAGTACACGACCATGTCGCGTCGCCGCCCGTAGGCGCGGGTGACGCACCGGACGCGGTTCACCAGCGTGCGGTCCTCGTGGTCCTCCTCGATGCACGACCGGGGATAGCCGCCGCACCGCTCGTACAGGCTTGCGGTGATGGCCGTGTTCCCGCCCGCGCAGAGCAGGTACGGCCCGAGGTACTCCGGTCCCCGGTTGGCGCGGCGGAACCGGGCGCAATACCCGCCGACCGCCACCAGGAACGCCAGCACGGCCCGCTCGGTCCGCGGCACGGCGAAGTCGTCGGTGCGGGCCTTGAACCGGCCCCCGATGAGCTCCAGGCCGGACGCGAACCCGCGCATGACGGCTTCCGTCCACTGTGGAGCGACGAGGCAGTCGGCGTCGGTCCGGGCCAGGTGCGTGGCCCCGTTCGCGATGGCCTGGCGCATGCCGGTGTCGCAGGCGGCACCGGTGCCCTTCTGCGGTTCGCCGATCACCCGCACGTCCATCGCCGGGTGCGCGGCGGCGAAGGCGCGGACGACGCCGGCGGTCGCGTCCGTGCTCGCGTTGTCCACCACCAGCACGGTGAAGTCACGGTGGCGCTGGGCGGCGAGCGACCGCAGCGGCCCTTCGATCCACTTCTCCTCGTTGTACGCGGGGATGATCACCCACAGCCGGGTCACGACGGCAACTCCGCGAACACCGTGCCGACGCTGACGCCGCCGGCCAGCCCGATGAACGCGACCTTGTCGCCCGGCCCGCAGCGGCCCGACTCCCGGGCCAGGCTCAGCTGCAGCGGCAGGCTGCACGAAGCGACGTTCCCGTGGTCGGTGATCGTCACGACGAGCTTGTCCTCCGGTACCCCGCTGCATTCGAGGAACACCCGCAGGTGCGGCACCCCGACCTGGTGGACGCAGAAGAGCGCGAAGTCGTCCCTGGTCAGGCCCGTGCGGGCGAGTGCCGCGTCCAGTTGCGGCCGGATGCCGCGCACGACGGACTCCATCAGGGTGCGGCCATCGCCCCTCAGATAGCCGTCGGTGACCGGGTCGCGGGAGTTCGCGCCGCCGTGCCCCGGAATCGAGGCCACGTCCCAGCACGACGAGTCCGCCGAGAAGTCCCGGTGAAAGATGCCCGGTGACGCCGAAGCCTCCAGGAGCATCGCGGCCCCGGCGTCGGACAGGGTGTAGCCGGCGAGGGAGTCGACGAACTGCGCGCGGTCCGCGACCGACCACCGGACCACCCGGGAGCCGGTCTCGCCGGTGCAGACCAGGACGCGGCGGTACTGCCCGCTCCGGATCAGCGCCTCCGCGACCTGCATTCCGTTGAGGAAGCTGTTGCAGGCGTTCTTGACGTCGAACACCGGGCAGGCCGCGCCGAGCTTGGCCGCCACGACGTGCGCGGTGGCCGGTTCGATGAGGTCCTGGGAGGCGGACGCGAACACGACCAGGTCGACGTCGTGCGCGCCGAGCCCCGCACCGGACAGCAGTTTCGCGGCCGCGGCCACGGCGAGGTCGGAGGCGAGCTCGCCGGGCGCGGCCCGGTGCCGGGTCCGGATTCCGCTGAGCTTGCGGATCGCCCCCGGCCGCGGCGTGAAGCCGGGACTCTCGCGGCCGATGCGCGCCTCGATCTCCCGGTCGGCGACCAGGGTGGGTGGCAGGTGGGCGGCGACGCCGCCGATCGCCACGTGCATGGGACCGTCCTTTCTAGACACCGGTGAACGCCAGCGTCACGTTGTGCCCGCCGAAGCCGAACGAGTTGCTGATCGCCGCGGTGAGCGTGACGCGGCGGGGCTCGCCGGCCACGACGTCGAGGTCGATCCGGTCGTCGAGCGTCTCGAGGTTGGCCGTGGGCGGGACGAGGCCGTCGCGGACCGACAGCACGGTCGCGATCGCCTCCACCGCCCCGGAGCCGCCGAGCAGGTGGCCCAGCGCTCCCTTCGGCGCGGTGACCACCGGGCCGTCGCCGAGCACGCGCCGGATCGTCGTGCTCTCGGTCAGGTCGCCGAGCGGGGTCGAAGTCGCGTGCGCGTTGACGTGGCCGATGTCCCGGGCCGCGAGGCCCGCACGGCGCAGCGCGGTGGTGATGGCGGCGCACTGCCCGACGCCGTCCGGGTCCGGCGCGGTGATGTGGTGGGCGTCGTTGCTCATGCCCGCGCCGGCGAGCCGGCCGTACGCCTTCGCGCCGCGCGCCGCGGCGAAGTCCGCGCGCTCCAGCACCAGGATGCCGGCGCCCTCCCCGAGCACGAAGCCGTCCCGGCCCGCGTCGAACGGGCGGGAGGCCGTCCCGGGGCTGGCGTTGCGGGTGCTCATCGAACGCGCCCGCGTGAACCCCGCCATGATGGCGGGCGTGATGCAGGCGTCGGTGCCGCCCGCCACGACGACGTCGGCCTCCCCCGCCACGATCATCCGCCACGCCCACGCGATCGCCTCGGCCCCGGACGCGCAGGCCGACATCGGGGCGTGCACCCCGGCCCGCGCCTTGAGCGCCAGGCCGACCAGCGCGGCCGGCCCGTTGGGCATGACCATCGGGATCAGCTGCGGCGACACCGCGCGCAGGCCCCGGTCGCGCAAGGCGTCGTGCTGGGCGACCAGGGTCGTCGCGCCGCCGATGCCGGTGCCGATCACCACGCCGCAGCGCAGCGGATCCACCGTGTCGCCGGCCAGGTCCGCGTCCCGGCACGCCTGCCGGGCCGCGATCACGGCCAGCTGTTCGGCCCGGTCCATCCGCTTGAGCTCGACGTGGTCGAGTTCCCCGTCGGGCTCGACGGCCAGCCGCGCGGCGATGCGCACCGGGAACTCGTGCGCGCGCGTCCACTCGGTATCCAAAGTGGACACTCCGGCGCGGCCGTCGAGCAGCCCCTGCCAGGTGGCGGGCACGTCACCGCCCAGCGGCGTGGTCGCGCCGACGCCGGTGACGACGACCTCGACGTCCGGGCGCGGCGGGCTGGTCACGCCGCCGCGCGCAGGTAGTCGGCGACGTCGCCGAAGGTCCGCAGCGCGGGGAGGTTGTCCTCGGGGATCGTCAGGCCGTAGCTGAGTTCGATCTCGTCGGTCAGCTCGACCATGGCCAGCGAGTCGATGTCCAGTTCGTCGCGCAGCGACAGGCCGGTCAGCGGGCGTTCGGCGGACACGCCCAGGGGGTCGGTGCCGGACACCTTCGCGATCAGCTGGGCCAGGGTGCGCTCGATGTCGTCGGAAGGGTTCATCGTTACCTCTCGCGGTGGATTTCGGGGCTACCGCAGGAGGCTGGCAACGGGCGCTGACCGACAGCTGACGGGTGGCCCCGGATCCGGCCCGGTTGGGCGCCGTGCACAAGCGGTTCGCGGCACCGGCCCAGCCCGCGGGGCTATGGTCGGCGGATGCCGGGGCAGCCGCACGCATCCAGGAGGGTCATCCGCGAGGTGGCCGCCGCCGTCCTCACCGAGCTGCCGGCGTTCGCCGACCGGCTGACCGGGCGGGGTGCGGTCGAGGAGAAGACGTTCTACGCGCGCGGCGACTGGGTGGCGCCCGCGGACATGCGGCAGTCGTTCATGGACAACGCCCGCAGCGCGCTGGTCCTGATGACCGAGGGGTTCGAAACGCGGGCCGACTGGATCTCCGCCCCGCTGGCCACCGGCCGCCGGCGCGCCGAACAGGGCGTCCCCCTGGAGGCGGTGCTGCACCTGTTCCGGCTGGGTACCGAGCTGCTGTGGGAGATGCTGCTGGCCGTGGCCCGCCGCCGGTCACCGGCCGAGCTGACCGAGTTCGTCGACAGCGTGATGGTGCTGTGGCAGGCGACCGACCGCGTCTCGACGGCGATGGTCGAGGGGTACCGGTCGCGGGAGATCCAGCTGCGGACGCGGGCGAACCGGCGCCGCGAGGAGCTGGTCCGGGTGCTCGTCGAGGGCCGGGGCGCCGACCCCGCCGTGGCCGCGGACGCCGAGGCCGAGCTGGGCCTGCCCGGGCACGGCCGGTACGCCGTGGTCCTGGTGGTCGGCGACCTGGCGGCCGAGGACGTGGTGCCGGTGCCCGAGCTGGCGGCGCTGGGGGTCCGCGTGGTCGTGGCACCCTACCGGGACCGGGTGGTGTGGCTGGCCGAGCTGGGCGGGAACACCGCCGGCCGGCTGGCCGGCCTGCTGACCCCCCACCTGCACCACCGCGCGGGCCTGTCCGGCGAGGTCGACGGCCTCGCCGAGATCGGCATCGCCTACCGGCTGGCGGAAATCGCGCTGCACACCCAGTCCCCGGACGTGCCGGGCCTGGCCGTGCTCGACGACCGGCTGCCCGAGGCGCTGGTGGCCGCCAGCCCGCGGCTGGCCCACCGGCTGGCGGCGAAGACCCTCGGCCGCGTCCTGGACCTCGAAGACGAGGAGCGCCGGGTACTCCTGGAGACGCTGGAAGCGTGGTTCCGGGCGGACCGCTCCCCCAGCCGCGCCGGCGAACTGCTGTACTGCCACCGGAACACGGTGCTCAACCGGCTGCGCAAGATCGAGCAGCTCACCGGCGCCGCCCTGGAGGACGACCGCCACCAGCTGTGCTGCCGCCTGGCCCTGATGGCCCACGGCCACCTGCGACCCGGGTGACCCGCCCGCTCGCGGACGGGTCACCCGGCCCGGTCAGGAGGTGCTGCAGCTGACGCTCGGCCAGTTCCAGTTGCCGTTCGCCATGATGGTGACGCCCCAGTTGTTGCCGCTGCCGTTCGGTTTCGCGATCAGCACCTGGCTGCTGGGCCAGCTGGCGCTGATGTTCCAGGTGGTACTGATCCGCGCGGGGCTGGGCACGTTCATCGTGACCGTCCACGAGGACGAGCCGCTGACCGAGACGTTGAGGTTGTACCGGTCACCCCACGACTGCCCCGCCGAAAGCGTGGCGGTGCAGTTGCCTCCGCCCGGCGTCGTGGGTGTCGTCGTCGGCGTGGTCGTGGTCGGGCCCGTCGGGGTCGTGGTCGTCGTCGGAGTGGTCGTGGTGGTCGGACTGCCGGCGTTGAGGGCGTTCAGCACCGAGGTGTAGGCGGCCTTCTTGTTGCCGTTGCCGTCGAACAGCAGCGGGCTTTCGCTGGAGCGCCAGGAATCGCTGTCCCGCACGCCCCACACGGTGATGCCGACGCAGCGTGCGACGTTCATGCACGCCTGGGTCAGCGCCGAGTACTGCCCGGTGTTCGCGTTCGTGACGTCGACCTCGGTCAGCGCGACGTCGACGCCGAGCGCCGCGAAGCTGGAGATCGTCTGCTGGAAGTTGCCCGGCACCGAACTGCCGCCGGTGAAGTGGGCCTGCAGGCCCACGCAGTCGATCGGCACACCGCGGGACTTGAAGTCCTGGACCATCCGGTAGACGCCCTGGGTCTTGCCGTAGCTCCAGTTGTCGATGTTGTAGTCGTTGTAGCAGAGCTTGGTCGACGGGTCGGCCGCGCGCGCGGTCCGGAAGGCGACCTCGATCCAGTCGTTGCCGGTGCTCTGCAGGTTCGACGACCGGCGGCTGCCGTCTTCGTTGAAGGCCTCGTTGACGACGTCCCAGTACGCGAGCTTGCCCTGGTAGTGGGCCATCACCTTCTGGATGTGGTTGATCATCGCGTTGCGGAGGTTGCTGCCGCCCATGTTCTGCATCCAGCCCGGTTGCTGCGCGTGCCAGGCGAGGGTGTGCCCACGGACCTTCGAGCCGTGGCTGACCGCCCAGTTGTAGATCTGGTCGCCCGACGAGAAGTTGAACTGGTTCTGGTTGGGCTCGGTCGCGTCCGGCTTCATCTCGTTTTCGGGCGTCACCATGTTGAACTCGCGCGCCGCGATCGTGGTGTAGGCCGAGTTGCTCAGCCGCCCGGCGGCGATCGCCGTGCCGAAGTACCGGCCGGACTGTGCGGCCGCGGCACCGAGCGTACTCGCCGCGGCGTCCGCGCCGGGCGCCGTCACCAGAACGGTTGCGGTCGCGGCGACGCTCGCCACTCCCGCCAGCACTCGAGTGGTCGTCGACCGCCACCAGCGCCTGCGGCGCCGGTCCGACGAACTTTCCGCCATCCGTGGTCTCCTTCGGTGAAGTTCCCCCGCTGCCAGCAGCAGAGCACGCCGCCGAAGCACCGCGCAAAAAGTTTCGATCGACTTTCGGGCCGACACACCCCGTCCTGGCCGAAACGATGAAAATTACCTGCAACCCCGCAGTCGATCTCGGCACTGTGTACCGGGTAGGTATCCGACTGGGAGGTTGCATGAGCTGGAGACATCCCGTCGCCGCGGTCCTCGCCGCGGCGCTGGCGACGAGCGGCACGATCACCGGAACCGAGGCGCGGGCCGCGGAACCGGGACCCGGGCCCACCCGGACGGTCACGCTCGTCACCGGCGACCGGGTGGTGCTCGCCGGATCCCGGGTGGTCGCCGTGCAGCCCGGTGCGGGCCGCGCGAAGATGGCCTTCGCGCAACGCACCGACGTGACCGGGGACGTGCACGTGACGCCGCAGGACGCGGTGCCCGCCGTCCGGTCCGGGCAGCTGGACCCGCAACTGTTCGACGTCACCCGGCTGATCGGGTACGGCTACGACGACCAGACCCGCCGC
>NZ_MUMI01000141.1 GCF_002155975.1 Amycolatopsis kentuckyensis | reverse complement strand
CTCGCGGCGCGCCGCGAGGCGGCGGAACACCTCAGCGAGCACGGCGACGAGGATGGCGACCAGCCCCGCCACGACGGCACTCTGCAGCTGAGCCGGAAGCGGGCCGATCAGGGGCACGGCGGCGCTCCCGCAGCCGGACGCCCGCTCACAGGTCCGTCGTCCGCATCGAACCCTCGACCAGCCGCAAGCTCAGCTTCCGCGGCTCGTCGGGTACCTGATCGAAGCACCGCTCGTTCGGCACGTCGAGGACCACGTCGACCTCCCGGTTGACCGCCGACCTGAACAAGATCCCGTCGGCCTCCCCGTCGCGGAAGATCTTGAGCAGGTACTCGGTGACGATCTGCGTCGGCACGTACTCGATCTGCTCCATCTCCTTGTCGACCGGCCGGCTGATCTGGGCGACGAATTCGTGCAGGAAGCTGAACTCGCGCCACCGGCCGCCCCGCTCGGGGTCGAACACGCTGGGGACTTCCGGGAGCCGGGTGAAGTCGACGACCCGGCACGGGGCCGAGATTTCGAACTGGCCGACGGTCACCCGGGCGAACCCCGAGTCCAGCCGCGCGACCTCGGCGATGGCCGTCCGCTCGTTTTCGGCTCCGTAGAACAACGGGATGCCCGCCGGGCTCATCCGGTTCGACTGCCGGGCGAGCGTCGCCGGGATGGTGCCGAGGTCCCGGCTGGTCCACTCGCCTCGCTCGTCGTGCGGACGGCCGCGCCAGAACCGGGTCCCCGCCGGGAGCGTCCGCACCAGCCCGACGGTGTCGATCAGGGCTCCGACGTGGTCGAGGATCCGGCCTGCCGGCACCTCGCCGTGGAGTTCCGCCTCTTCGTCTTCCGTGGACCGTCGCAGCCAGAAGACGTATCGGGTCTCATACCTGACCGCATCGCTGAACCGTGCCCAGCTGTCGCGGAGCGCCTCATCCCGTCGGGGACGGGCCCAGTCCTTCTCGGTCCAGTAGCTGAAGGGAATGTTTTGCCGGACGGCTTCAGCCAATCCGGGACCAATGAACAGTTCGTCGAATTCCTCGACGATGTCCCAGGTGTCCTTGGGATCGACGAATTGGTAGCCGCCCTCGGCGGAGTCGTAGGGAACGGCCTCGTCGTCGAGGTCGCCGTACTCGTTCGAGATCCCCTCCACGAACGCGTCGACCAGCACGTCCAGGGGCGCGGCGACGGCCTTCCCGCAGAAGCTGCACACTCGGGCGGCGTCGGCTGCCGCCGTGATGGCGTTCGCCAGTGCGTAGTCGTCCACGCATGCCGCGCACACCCACTGCCCGGCATCGTCCCGCTGCTCCACGCGCCCACCTTCCCCCTGATGGGCCCGGATGTTACCGGCCGCAGCAGCCCCCGGAGGCTACGGCGTGCGCTGGGCCGCGATGAAGTCGCGGTACCAGCGGTAACTCGATCGCGGCGTGCGCGTCTGCGTCTCGTAGTCCACGTGGATCAGCCCGAACCGGTGCTTGTACCCGTGCGCCCACTCGAAGTTGTCCAGCAGGGACCAGCAGAAATACCCGCGCAGGTCCACCCCCGCCGCCGCGGCTGTGCGGGCCGCCTCGATGTGCTCGCTCAAAAAACTGATGCGCTCGTAGTCCGCGAAATCGCTCCGGTCCGCGTACACGCAGCCGTTCTCCGTGACGTACACCGGTGGCAGGTCCGGGTAGCGGTTGTGCAGGCCGACCAGGGCTTCCGTGAGGCCTTCCGGCTCGACCGGCCAGCCCATGCCCGTGCGCGGGACGTCCGGCAGGCGCGAGGTGTCCACCCCGATGTCCGCCACCGTCCGCAGGGCCGGGTCCGGCTCGCGGTGCGGGGCGTCCGCGACGTGCAGGCGGTAGTAGTAGTTCACCCCCAGGTAGTCGAGCGGCTCGCCGATGATCGGCAGGTCCTCGTCGTGGCGGAACGAGAAGTCCGAGACGCCGTCGAACATCGCCGACAGGCCCGGGGCGTAGCGGCCGCCGAACAGGGGGTCGGTGAACTGGCGGCGCAGCAGGGTGTCCTGGCGCGCCGCCGCCGCGGTGTCGGCGGCCGTGGATGACACCGGGACCGCCGGTGACTGGTTGAGGACGATGCCGAACTGGTGCGGCAACGCCGCCCGCTCGCGCATCGCCCGCACCGCCAGGCCGTGGCCGAGCAGCAGGTGGTGGGCGGCCGCCAGCGCGCCGTGTCCCTCCCTGGCGCCCGGCGCGTGGCGGCCTTCGCCGTACCCGGCGACCGCGCACGGGTACGGCTCGTTCAGCGTCGTCCAGAAGTCCACGACGTCGCCCAGTTCCTCGTGCACCAGCGCCGCGTACTCGGCGAAGCGGAACGCCGTGTCGCGCGAGCGCCAGCCGCCCTCGTCCTCCAACGCCTGGGGCAGGTCCCAGTGGTAGAGCGTCAGGAACGGCTCGATCCCCCGCTCCCGCAGGCCTTCCACCAGCCGCCGGTAGAAGCCGAGGCCACGGCGTTCGGGGGCGCCGCGGCCGGACGGCTGGATCCGCGGCCAGGACACCGAAAACCGGTAGGAGTCGACACCCAGTTCGGCGAGCAGGTCGAGGTCCGCCGGCCAGCGGTGGTAGTGGTCGGCCGCCGGTTCGCCGGTGTGGCCGCCGGCCACCGCGCCGGGGACCGCGGCGAAGGTGTCCCAGATGGACGGTCCGCGGCCGTCGGCCGTGGTGGCGCCCTCGATCTGGAACGCCGAGGTCGCGACGCCCCAGCGGAAGCCGGGCGGGAAGCTGGAAGTCACGGTGAGCTCCGAGGTGGGTCAGCCCTTGAGCGCGCCCTGCATGATGCCGCCGACGATCTGGCGGCCGAACAGCAGGAACACGACGAGGACGGGGACGGTGCCGATGGTGGCGGCGGTGAGCACGAGCGTGTAGTCGGTGGTGTAGCCACTGGCCAGAGTGGACAGTGCGGTCTGGACGGTCGGGTTCTCCGGCACCAGCACCACCAGCGGCCAGAAGAAGTCGTTCCAGGCCTGCATGAAGGTGAACAGCCCGAGCACCGCCGCGGCCGGGCGGGCGGCGGGCAGGGCCACGTGCCAGAACAGCCGCAGCGAGCCGCAGCCGTCCATCCGGCCGGCTTCCAGCAGCTCCAGCGGCAGCGCGCGTTCGAAGTACTGCCGCATGAAGAACACGCCGAACGCGGTGACCAGGCCGGGCACGATCACCGCCTGCAGCTGCCCGGCCCACCCGAAGTCGGCCATCATCATGTACAGCGGCACGACGCCCAGCTCGGTCGGGATCGCCTGGGTGGCGACCACGACGAGCAGCAACGCCGTCCGCCCGCGGAACCGCATCTTGGCGAAGGCGAACCCGGCCAGCGTCGAGAACAGCACCACCGACACGGTGATCGTGCCCGCGACGATCAGCGAGTTGCCCAGCGCCAGCGCGAAGTCCGTCTCGTCGAAGACGCGGGCGATGTTCTCGAACAGGTGCCCGCCCGGCACCAGGACCGGCGGCACGCTCCCGACCGCCTCCGTCGTCTGCGAGGAGACGACGAACGACCAGTACACCGGGAACGCCGAGCCGGCCAGGATCGCGATCAGCGCGGCGTAGGTCCACGGGCTCGCGACCCGCCGGGCGAGCCGCCGGGCCCGCCCGGGCGAGGCGGCCGGCGGCGCGGGCGCGGCCGGGGTCAGCACGGTGGTCATGTCCGCTCCTCAGTCCGTTTGGATGCGCCGGGTCACCAGGTACGACAGCCCCGCGACGAGCATCGTGGCCACGGCCAGGATCAGCGCGATCGCCGAGCTGTAGCCGAAGTCGTACTTGGCGAAGCCCTGTTCGTAGAGGTAGAGCGCGGCGGTCTGGAACTGCCGGTCCGAGCCGCCGGTCGCGGCCGCCGTGCCCGGGTTGAACAGCAGCGGCTCGGCCAGCAGCCGCATGTTCCCGGTCGTCGCGATCACCGTGGAGAAGATGATCTGCGGGCGCAGCAGCGGCACGGTGATCCGCCAGAACTGCTGCCACCCCTTGGCGCCGTCGAGGGTGGCGGCCTCGTACATGCTCGACGGGATCGCCTGCATCGACGCCAGGAAGATCAGCGCGTGGTAGCCGGTCCAGCGCCACACCACCATCGCCGCGATGGCGGTGTGCGAGCTGGCCGTGCCGGCCTGCCAGTCGACCTGCCCGGCGCCGAACCAGCTCAGCACCCAGTTGACCAGCCCGAAGTCCCGGCCGAACAGCTGCGCGAAGATGATCGTCACCGCCGCCACCGAGGTGATGTTCGGCAGGATCATCCCCATCCGGAACAGCGTCCGCCCGCGCAGCCTGCGGTTGAGCAGGTGCGCGATGCCGAGCGCGAACAGGATCTGCGGGATCGTGGTCAGCAGCCACAGGCTGACCGTGTTCCCCATCGCGTTCCAGAAGTACGGGTCGTGGAACAGCAGCTGCTCGTAGTTGCCGAACCCGATGAACGTCGCACCCTCGGCGTCGATGAGGTTCCGCTTCTGCAGCGACACGAACGCCGTGTAGAGCAGCGGGAACAGCCCGAAGACGCCGAAGATGAGGAAGTACGGGCTGATGAAGCCGAACGGCGACAGCTTGACGTCCCACTTCTGCCGCCGCTCGGCGAAGGTCAGCGTTTTGACCGCAGCCATCACTTGATCTTCGCGGTGTCACCGACCAGCTGCTGCCACGCCGCCGGGCCGTCCTGCTTGCCCTGCTCGACGCGCTGCATCGCGTTGCCGAACTCGGTCTGCACGTCGCCGGCCTTCGGGCCCTGGTACTGCGGGTTCAGCTTCTTCGCGGCGTCGGTGAACACCTTGCCCACCGGCGCGTTGTTGAAGAACGGGTTGGTGTAGCCGGTGATCTTCGGGTCGTCGTAGAGCGACGGCGCCGACGGCAGCAAACCCTTGCTGGTGAACACCTTCGCCTGCTGCTCGGGCGCGGTCAGCCAGGCGGCGAGCTCGGCGGCTTCCTTGGTGTGCTTGCCCTGCTTGGGCACGGTCAGGTACGAGCCGCCCCAGTTGCCGCCGCCGCCCGGCACGGTCGCGACGTCCCACTTGCCCGCGGTGTCCGGCGCCTGGTCCTTGATCTTGGTCATCATCCACGCCGGGCAGGTGACGGTCGCGAACTGGCCCTGGGTGAAGCCGGTGTTCCAGGTCGGGGTGCTGTAGAGCAGGCCGGCGCTCAGGTTCGCCTTGACCGCGTCGACCACGAGGTCCCAGCCCGCGCGCAGCGCCGGGTTGCTGCCCACGACGATCTGGTCGTTCTGGTCGTAGTACCCGACCGGGGCCTGGCCGACGATCGCGTTGAGCACGGTCGGGCCGCCGTCCATGAACTTGACGCCGTTCGGCGCCTTGGCCTGGAAGCGCTTGCCGGTCTCGAAGAACGCCTGCCAGGTGGGCCAGAGCGCGGAGACGGCGTCGCGGTCGGCGGGCAGCTGGGCCTGCTCGAACAGGTCGCGGCGGTAGCAGATGGCCAGGCCGCCGACGTCGGTGCCGTAGCCGATCTGCTGCCCGCCCTTGCCCAGCGACGCGGCCCACTTCCAGGCCAGCCAGCGGTCCTTGAGCTTGTCGCCGCCGACGGTGTTGAGGTCGACGAACTTGTCCGGCGTCGCCTTGAACTGGGCGACGTACCCGGTGTCGATGGCCTCGATGTCCGCGGCCCCGGCGCCGGTGGCCAGGTGTGCGGCGAGGTTCTTGTGGTGGTCGGAGTAGGCGGCGGTCCGCTCGGTGATCTCGATGTCCGGGTGCGCCGCCTGGTATTCCTTGATCAGGTCGGTGTAACCGAAGTTGCCGAACAGGCCGAGGCTCAGCTTGACCTTGCCACCGGCGGCACCGCTGTTCCCGCACGCGCTCACCGCGGTGAGCGCGACCAGGGCGGCACCCACCCCGGCGAGCAGGCGGATCCGGCGGTTTCTCGTTTTCGGGCGCATGAGATCTCCGTTGTTCTGCGGGCCGGTCGGAAAACGCGGGTCCCATGAGAGCGCTCCCAGCCGGTTGCCGTCAAGTAACGAAATAGTAACGCAGCTCGGCGTTTACGCAGTCCGAGGTCGTGTGCTACAGATGTAACCGGTTACAAGAACGGAGATTGCCATGGTCACCGCCCGCGAAGTCGCGCAGCTCTGCGGGGTTTCCGTCGCCACCGTGTCGCGGGTGTTCAACCGCCCCGCCACGGTCAGCGCGACAACGCGCGAACGCGTCGAACGCGTGGCGCGGGACCTCGATTTTTCGCCGAACGAGTCGGCGCGCGCGCTGTCGCGGCAGCAGTCGGCGATGGTCGGGCTGGTCTGGGACACCGACCACCGGCGGCCCGGCTGGCGGCACCCGTTCCTGCAGGACCTGTTGCTGGGCCTCAAGTCCGCGCTGAGCTCGCACGGCTACCACCTGCTGATGCTCGCGACGAGCGACGACGCGCGCGACCGCCACCCGGGGGTGTCGCTGGCCGACCCGATCGGCTACGTGAGCATGACCCGCCGGCACCACCTCGCCGGGCTGGTGCTCATCGACAGCGGGACGGACGCCGACGCGTTCACCGCGTTCGCCCAGTCCGGGCTGCCGTGCGTCGCACTGGACGTCGCCCTGTCCGGTCCGCGGGCCACGCACGTGACGTCGGACAACGCGGGCGGCGCGGCGGAAGCGGTCCGGCACCTGGCCGCCCTCGGCCACCGCCGGATCGCGACGATCACCGGCCCGCGCGGCAACGCGCCGGCCGCCGCGCGCACCGAGGGCTACCGGCGGGGCCTGGCCGAAGCCGGGCTCCCGGTGTCGGAGGACCTCGTGATCGGCGGCGACTTCTACCGCGAGAGCGGATTCGTCGGCATGCGGCGGCTGCTGGCCCGCAAGGAGCCGCCGACCGCGGTGTTCGCGGCCAGCGACGAGATGGCGGTCGGCGCCCTGCTGGCGGCCCGCGCGGCCG
>NZ_MUMI01000140.1 GCF_002155975.1 Amycolatopsis kentuckyensis | reverse complement strand
CCCGCCGGGGTCCAAGAAGCCGGACGGCCTCGGCGAGTTCCGCGACCCGGACGGCAAGATCCGCCCGCACAACATGACCGACGAGCAGTACGCCAAGTTCTCGAAGAAGTGGGACGAGATGATGGCGCCGGGCAAGGACAAGTCCTGGTTCTGGTCGGGCGGCCACATCAAGGACTCGGTCGTCGACCCGGCGACCGGCAAGCCCATCACGGAGTCGAAGTACCACGGCTCGATCGAGGACCCGGCGATCGGCATGGCCAAGAAGAACGGCGGCAACACCCTCGAAGGCATCCTGAAGGACAACGGCGTCGAGATGCCCAAGTTCTCGGACAACCACCCGAACGGCGAAAAGGTCTGGAAGGACGCGTCGAAGGCGCTGGCCCACAACGCGGAGGGCGACGTCCACATCGCCCTGCCGAACACCCCGGGCAAGTCGAGCGGCTGGGCCGGCCAGGGCGACGAGCTGGCTTCCCGCCGGCCGAACAACGTGTTCGACATGGACGAGTTCCCGATCCTGCGGCACAACCCGAAGGTGGACAAGGTCATCGCCCACGACACGGACTACCCGGACGCGCCGCCGGTGGTGATCTGGGACCGCACCACGCGCTGACCGGGAGGTTCAGGTTCCGGCTGCCGAGCGGAGGGACCTCGCCCCCTGCGGTTCGTCCTCCGCGGTGAAGAGTGCCAGGTATTGCCGCACCAGGAGGGTGGATGCGTGTTCGCTCCCGAACACCTCTTCGTGCGCGGGCAGGATCTCGTTCAGCAGGCCGATCGCGGCCTGGCTGTGGCCGCACACCCCGGTCGAGTACGCGTACCAGCGCCGCGCATCCAACGTGTCACGGTGGCGACTGCCCAGCACCTCGTCGAGGTCCCCGATCAGCTCCGGAAACACCTTCAGAGCCTTTGCCGCGTGCGGCGAATCGGCGAGGCTCTCCGCGTAAACGAGCTTCACGCGAAGCGTCTCCGGATGTTTTGGTCCGAACCGTTCCCTTCTGTCCTCGAACAACCTCTGGAAAGCGCTGCTCACGCGAAGCTGATCACCGTGCGCGGCGTAGAATTCGGCCGCCTCGTCCGCGCCGGGAACCCCGTGGTCGGCTGCTTCGCGGAAAGCATGAGCGGCGACGTCGTGCTGCAGGATCCGCGCCGCCGCTTCCCCGATGCGGAAGACCTGCCGCGGTTCGGCCCGGCCGATGAGCGTCTGCCACGTCTGTGACGGGACCGGCGCCAGTCCGGGAAGATCCACGAGGTAGTCGAAGGCGATGTAGCGCCCGGAGCCCTCCGCCGGCCGCAACAGGCTGCCGCCACCGTGACTGGTCTTCGTCGCCCAGGCCAGTGCGTCCGCCAACGACTCCGGGCGCGGCACTTCGCCGCCGTGCGCACGCAGGTAGTACCGGGAAAGCTCGGCCAGGAGGTCCAGCGGCACCGGCTCGTCCATCCCCGCCCGGCGGCAATCGACGGCGGCTGCCACCAGGGCGGCACCCCGCGGGTGCGCGGACGGTGCCCAGGCATTGCGCCAGTCGCGGACCAGTTCCGGCCCCGCGGCGAGCACTTCCGCCAGGCCGAACTCCGCGGCACTCGCCAACGCCACCCTGATGCGCGGGTCGTCAGCGCATGCCCGGGCACGCTCGATTTCCGCGTCCGTCCACCGCCTGGACAGAGCGACCACACTCGCCGGCCGCAGGATGTCGCGGGCATCGCGCCACGCGTCCGGATCCGCGCCGGCCACAGCGGTTTCCTCACCGGCGCCGTAACGATCGAACTCGGGGCCGCGCATCGTCGCGGCGACGACGAGGTGGCCCCACCGGCGGCCGAGGAGCCGGTTCAGCAGGATCGGCGTCAATCCCCCGGCCCCGAGGAACCGCTCGAGATCGTCCAGCCACAGCACGCAAGCAGGCGTGCCGGCGGCAGTGGCGAGCACGTCGGTCAACGCCTCGCGGCTCGGCGGCACCAGCAGCACGTGATCCGGGCACACCGCCCGCACGGCCTCGTAGACCGCACGCGTCTTGCCGGCGGCCGACTCGCCGACGACGAGGACGAACCCGCCCCGGCGGAGCAGGCTTCCCAGCTCGTCGTGCCGGTCCCGGCGCACGTACGGCGGAGTCCGGTCGAGCGTCCGCTCACCGGCGACGTGCCGGACGACCGCCTCCGCCGGGTGCACCCCCAGCACGATCGGATCATCGAGATCCCGCACCCGAAGCGGCCGCCCACCGGTGCCCGCGGCGGGCATGCGCCGTGGCCGGGTGTCACGGAATCGCCCTTTCCGGGCACGCCATGATCGAAACGGGAAGCCGCCCACCCAGTTTTCCTCCGCCCGGTTCGGATGAGTCGATCAAATGCACCGCAGGCTTTTCCGGAAAAGATACGGCACCGCGGATTTCCCGTTCGGGACAAAAGCTGGACAGCCGAGCCCGGCGCCCGCTCAGCCGGCGGGCGCAATGACGTTGCGCACGCATTCCCGCAGCAACTCCCGGCGCCGGTCGTGGACCTCGCCGGCCTCCGCTTCCGTGGCGGCGTAGACGTTGCTGACCGGCGACCACGCCATCGACATCGCGATCACCATCGCCATCAGGTCGAACGGGTCGCCCGCCCGGACCAGCCCGGCGGCCTGCGCGTCGGCGATGGCGCGCAGCTTGGGATCGTCCATCCGGTCGGCGTCGTCCACCAGGTGCCCGGCCGGCCGGCGCTCGAGGCGGGTCCACGTGGCGAGCCGGATGAGGTCCGGGCGGCGGAGGTACTCGTCGTAGAGGCGGACCGCCCAGCCGGCGAGGTCGGCGCCGTCGATCGGGACCACGTTCATGATCCGCTCCAGCGAGGCGAAGAAGATCGCGTCGAACAGCCCGTCCTTGCTGCCGAAGTACGCGTACAGCTGAGCGCGGTTGGTCCGGGCCGCCTCGACGATGCGCTCGACGCGGGCTCCGGCGATGCCGTACCGGGCGAACTCCTCGGTCGCCGCGTCGATGATGCGCTGCTTCGTGGCGGCTCCGCGCGAGGTCAGCAGCTTGTCGGCCATGGACGTCACCCTACAACAGAACAGTCGGTTTGCTTTGCTGGCCGCGAGCAGCTAGCGTCGAGCAAACAAACCGACTGTTCTGTTTCTTCAGGGAGCTGCGATGCGGACCACGACCGGCTGGCTGGCCGGCCCCCACGACCCGGCCCTCCGGCGCGCCACGCTCCCCCGGCGTGACCTGCGCGACGACGACATCGCGATCCGCGTGGACCACTGCGGGGTCTGCCACACCGACCTCCACGCGCTCCGCGGCGCCCGGGACACCCCGCTGGTACCGGGCCACGAATTCACCGGCGTCGTGACCGCGACCGGCCCGGCGGTGACGCGGTTCGCGGCGGGCGATCCGGTGGCGGTCGGCAACATCGTCGACTCCTGCGGCCGGTGCGCGATGTGCCGCCGCGGCCAGGAGAACTTCTGCGCCGAGTTCCCGACGCTGACCTACGGCGGAACCGACCGCCACGACGGCTCCCCCACGCTGGGCGCGTTCTCCCGCGAGTACGTCGTCCGCGAGGACTTCGCCTACCGGCTCCCCGAGGGCCTCGACCCGGCGGCCGCGGCACCGCTGCTGTGCGCGGGCATCACGGTCTGGGAGCCGCTGCGCGCACTCGGCACCGGCCCCGGCACCCGGGTGGCGGTGATCGGCCTCGGTGGCCTGGGCCACCTGGCGGTCAAGCTGGCGGTCGCCCTCGGCGCCGAGACGACGGTCGTGAGCCGCTCGGCCGCCAAGGCCGCCGACGCCGGCCGCCTCGGCGCGCACGAGTTCCTGCGCTCGACGGACCCGGCAGAGTCGGCGGCGGCCCGCGACCGGTTCGACGTCGTCATCGACACCATCGCGGTACCCCACGACCTCGGCCCGTACCTGCGGCTGGTCGCCTTGGACGGCACCCTCAGCCAGCTCGGTCACCTCGGACCGCTGCCGGTCGAGGCCATGGACCTCCTGGTCGGCCGCAAGAAACTGACCTCGGCAGGCAGCGGCGGCCGACCGGAGACGGCGGCCATGCTCGAATTCTGCGCCCGCAACAACATCACGGCGGACGTCGAAGTCGTCCCGTCGGCGAAGGTGAACGAGGCCCTGGACCGCCTGTCCACCGGCGACGTCCGCTACCGCTTCGTCCTCGACCTGTCCGACCTCGAAGCTCCTCCGGCCTAGGACGCCGGAGGGGAGCTCACCCGGAGCACGTTGCCGTCCGGGTCGTGCAGTCTCATCTCGTACATCCCCCACGGGCGCACGAACGGTGGCTCGGCGATGTCGGCACCCCGCCCGCTCCACTCACGGAACAGCCGGTCGACCTGGGCGGCGGCCGGGACGTCCAGGTGCAGCCGGGTGGTGTGCGATCCGGGGAGCTGCGTGAGCATGAGCTGCACCTGATCGCGTCCGACGAGGGCGGTGCCCGGCTCGGTCGGCTCGGTGGCGGCGAGGAACCGGGCCTGCCGGTCGGACCAGCGCCAGCCCACCCGGAACCCGAGCACGTCCGCGTAGAACGCGACGCTCTCGGCCAGCTCCCGCACCAGCAGGTTCGGCCGGCAGGCGAAGAGGTCCACCTCGGCGGAGCGGCCGCGGTCCTCGGCCAGCAACCCGAAGAGCAGGTCGTCGGTCCACTCGCCCTTGAGCCAGGTGTGGCGGCGGCGATGGCCCTCCGGGCGGAACCCGAGCCGCTCCAGCAGCCGCGCCGAGGCGGTGTTCCGCGCGTCGCACTCCGCCGAGACGCGGCGGATCCCGCTCTCGAACAGCCGGTCCAGCACGCACCGCGCGGCCTCGGTCGCATAGCCCCGCCGCTGGTGCGCCGGGGCCATGGTGAACCCCAGGTCGGCTTGCATCCGGTTGGGGTCGACGCACACCCCGACGTCCCCGATCAGCCCGCCGCCGCCGCGAAGCTCGACGGCGTACTGGAACCAGCCGGGCGCCCCCTCCTCCGCGACCGCGAACTCCGCCACGAGACGCCCGGCGTCGGCCTCCGGCACCGGCGCCTCCCACGACTGGTAGCGCGCCACCCCGGGGTCCGAGCGGTACGCGGCGAACGCCGGCACGTCCGCCGCCGCGAACCGGCGCACGATCAGGCGCTCGGTCACCACCGGCAGTTCGTCCACCGGTACAGCCTAAGGGGTCAGCCGAACGTCCACTGCTGGTTGCTGCCGCCGTTGCAGGTCCACAGCTCGACCGGGGCGCCCTCGGCCGTGGAAGCGCCGGTGACGTCGAGGCACAGTCCGGATTGGACACCCGTCACCGTGCCGTTGGAGTTGACGGTCCACTGCTGGTTGCCCTGTCCGTTGCACGGCCAGGTCACCACCTTCGTGCCCGCGCTCGTGCCCTGCCCGGACGCGTCCAGGCACATCGTCGCGCCGCCGAGTGTGGCCGTCAGCCTGCCGTCGGCGGTGCGCGTCCAGGCCTGGTTCGCCTGTCCGTTGCAGCCGGCGATCTGCAGCTGCGTGCCCTGGGTGTTGTTCGGGGCGGCCAGGCACTTGCCCGCGCCGACCGCGTGCACCGGCCCGGTGCCGGTGTTGCTGCCCCCGGTGCCGTACCCCGCCGCGACGATGTTGGCCTGGACGGCGTTCTCGGTGGCATCCGACGGGTAGCCGGACGTCATGACGCCTTCGTAGAAGGTGCCGGCGGAGCCGATGCTGTTGTCCCCGCCGGTGCCCAGGATGATGGCGCCTTCCTTGCGCATCGGGTTGTAGCCGGGCACGTTGGGCCGGACGCCGTCGTAGAAGGTGGACACGCCGCCGGACTGGGCGTTGCCGCCGCGGATGGCCCACCGGTTCGGGCCGCCCTTGACGATCGCCGTGAGGTACCGGTGGCTGATGCTCGGGTCGTTGGCGTTGTAGCGCTGGTTGACCCCGGAGAACAGCCCGTTCTCCAGGTCGGCCATGATCCACGGCCCGTTACCGGCGCCGTAGCCCCAGACCTTGATGTTGCCGAAGTAGATGGCTTCCATCGTGCCGTTGCCGTTGTCCCGGCTGTTGCGTTCGGCGTTGCCGTAGTCGAAGCAGCAGCCGCCGTTGTAGTGCGTGCCGTCGAAGATCGCGTACATGCCCTCCGGCTGGTCACCGGTCGCCGTGCCGGTGGCGTTGTTGTTGCGGTACCCCGTACCCGGTGCCACGAACACGCCGTACGCCTTCTGGCCGCCGACGGTCGTCGGAGCGGCCGTCGCGTTGGCGAGGTTGTCGTACCCGCCCGGTGCCGGGCCCGGGAAGCCGCCCGGCGGGGCCTGGGTCAGGTGGTTGCCGCGGCCGGACTGGTCGTAGATGACCGTGATCAGGCACGTCGTCCCGGCGCAGAACGAATCCTGGGCCGCGGCGTTCGCGACGCCGCCGGGGCTCAGGACGCCGATGTCCCGCGTCGTGTTATCCGAAGCGCGCCGCACTTGGTAGAGCGAGCCGCTGTACGCGCCGTACAGCGCCCGGGTCGTCGCGTGCGCGGCGACGCACGGCGTCCCGCCCGCCGCGTAGATGTCACACGGTCCCTCGGCGGCGGCCTGTGACGTCGTCGCCGTGCCGGCCAGCGCACCCGCGGCGATCACCACGGCCGGCCACATCCTTCTCCAGCTTGCCTTCATCGACGAACTCCTTTGTCCGTTCGGAATGTGGCTAGCTCCGCGTCCACTTCTGCGCGTTCCCGCCGGTGCACGCCTGCAGGGTCACCGGCGTGCTGTTCCCGGTGCCGCCCCCGTTCGGCGCCAGGCACAGTCCGGATTGGACACCCGTGATCGTCCCGTCGGCGGCGGCGTTCCACTGCTGGTTGGTCCCGCCCGAGCAGTCCCAGATGATCACCCGGGTGCCCGCGGACGTACCCGCGCCCTCGGCGTCGAGGCACTTGCTGCCGTACACCTGGAGCTGCTTGCCCGACGTGAGCGTCCACTGCTGGTTGCCACCGCCGTTGCAGTCCCACAGCGTCACCTGCGTGCCGTTGGTCTGGGACACGTTCGGGACGTCGAGGCAGCGGCCGGCCGCGGTGTTGCGCAGCACGGACGTCGACCCGCCGCCCGAACCCGCCACGGCGAAGTTGTCGAACTGCGCGGTCTCGCCGACGCTCGTGCCGATCCCGACCTGGCCGGCCGGGAAGGTGCTGTCGGTGACCGTGCCGACCACCGTGCCGTCGACGGACGCGGTGATGGTGCTGCCGGAGAAGCCCAGGGACAGCTTGTGCCAGCTGCCGGTGCCGAGCGCGGTCGTCGTGCCGGTGCGCAGGGTCGTGTTCTGCTGGCTGGTGTTGTTGCGCCGGATCGACCACGCGCCGGTGTCGCTCACCCGGAAGTAGTACGCGTTCAGCGCGCCCTGGTTACCGGTGTCCTGGGAGCCGGCCCGGCCGAGCAGCTCGACGTAGCCGGACTTCTCCAGCAGCACGTCCGTGCTGAGCGTGTAGTTGCTCCAGGCGATGTTGCCCAGCAGCGCGTAGGGATCGACGAACTTCTTCCAGGGGATCGTCTTCTGCGTGGCGGACTGGCGCACGCAGGTGCCCGCGCGGCCGGCGCCGCAGGCGGCGGTCTCGAACGCGCCCTCCATGTCCATCAGGTACTTGGCTTCCTTGCCCTTCGCGTACCCGTCGAAGTCGTCACTGTAGGGCAGGTTCAGCGAACCCTGCGGCGGGCTGGTCGCGGTGCCCTTGCCCTGCCCGGTGGTGGTCGTGATGGTGTAGAGGTAGCCGGGCTGGGCGGTCAGGGAGAAGGCGCCGCCGGACGGCGTGATGTCGGTGCTGTGGACGAAGTGGTCGGCCGGGTTGTTCGAGTTGAGGTTGGTCGCCCACACGTGCACCTGGCCGGTGGACAGCCCGCCGGTGACGTTCAGGTTCAGCGTCTGCGCCGAAGTGGCGTCCATCGTCTCGATGACCGTGCTGTAGTCGGTGTTGTTGGGCGACTTCAGCGAGACGTAGCTGCCGTTGGCCCGGTTCCCGCCGAGGTAGCCGCTGGCGGAGTCGAGGTACTTCCAGCCGGGCGCGGTGAACTGCGTCGTGTGGGCCAGCGCCCACGAGTCCTTGCCGACCGAGTAGTAGCCCGACCACGGCTGGTTCGCCAGGATCAGCCCGACCGTCGGCCAGGGGATGTTCGGCGTGACGGCGGCGATCAGGTCCCAGTTGAGGTACGCGGTCATCTTGCCGTCGAGGTAGACGCGGTTGATCCCGCGGGCCAGCGGCTTGGCGCCGTCGTTGTAGTCCTGGGAGCCGTTTTCGCTGGACCACAACGTCTTCCCGGTGTTGGTGACGTTGGCCGGCACGCTGCAGGACGTCTGCGCGCTGAGGTAGCCGCAGGTGTAGTGGGCGCTGAGCACGTCGGTCGCGTTGCGGTAGGCCGTGTTCGTCGAGATCGCGCTCGCGGGGCCCCAGTCCCCCGGCCACGAGTCACCGGAGATGACCTTGACCGCGCTGTACCCGTTGGCGTTGAGCGCATTGCGCAGGGTCACGGTCCAGTCGGCGCTCCACTGCTTCTCGTTCTGGACGCTCGTGAGGTAGTCGATGGTCAGCCCGTGCTGCTTGGCGCACCCGAGCCAGGACAGGTAGTAGTCCGTGAGGTCGTTGGAGAAGAACGTCCCGTTGCCGATCCAGCCCGGCGCGCCCCAGGGCAGGCCCACGAGCTTGATGCCGGGGTTGCGCAGTTTCGCCTGCTCCATGATCCACCACTCGTACCCGCGGTTGCAGTCGAGATCGCCGCGGAAGTGGGCGTGGCTGGGCTCCGCGCCGCTGGTGGAGTTGGTGTCCCCGCCCATTTCCACCTTGAGGATCTGCAGGGCGGCCCCGTAGCCGGGCTTGAACAGGTAGTCGAGGATCTGGCCGCGTTGCGGCTCGGGGTAGTCGATCAGCAGGCGGCTGTTGCCCCCGCCGCCGCTGACCGCGCCGACGCCGTCGAACGTGCGGCCGCCCGAACCGCCGTTGATCGTGATCGAGGTGGCGGCCTGGGCGGCCGGTGCCGCGGCGACGACGCCGCCGGCCACGGCCAGGAGCACCGCCGCTGCCGCGGTTCCCACGCTCCGGAACATGGTGGTCCTCACTTCCGACGAAACTCTCGGTGCTGCCGGCGAAACAATCGGTCGGTCGGCGAACGGGGAAAACGCGCTCGTCCAGCCGGGAAACCGTGCAGGAGAACCCTTCTCCGCCGGTGGCAAGCACGCGCTGCGTTAACGCTAACAGCGACCTCGGCGCCGAACAACTGTCGCTGTTCACACCGATGTAATTTTCCGGACGGCGGACAACGGCGACGCCGGGCCCCTTTCCCGGGCCGCCTTCCCCGGCTACAGTCTCCGCTGACTGGGAGCGCTCCCAGTC
>NZ_MUMI01000014.1 GCF_002155975.1 Amycolatopsis kentuckyensis | reverse complement strand
GCGAGGTTTTGGTGGGCGGTGGAGCTCCGGCAGGCGGGGCTGCTGGGCGGTGGCCGGTCCGGGTGGGCCGGTTTGGTGGGCGGAAACTGCCCCGGCAGGCTGGTCCGGCGAGCGGCTGCACCCGACCGGCAAGCCGATCCGGCGAGCGGCGCCTACCCCCGACCGGCGAGCCGACTCGGCCGGCGGCTCAGCGCCCGAACCGACCACATCCGCCGCCCAGCTTCAACCGCCGAGCCAGCTCGACAGCGGCCGACCCGGCTACACCGGCTGAGCCCGGGTAGACCCGCCGAGCCGATGACACCGCCGACCCGGCTACATCGGCCGAGTCGGCTTGGCCCGCCGAGCCGAGCTGATCCGCGCCTCCCGCCAGCCGACTCAGTGCCACCCCCATCACGCCGGCTCGGTCAGCGCGAGCAGCGCCCGCCGAAGCGCGGCCGCGCTGGCGTCGCGGGGGTCGAGCAGCTCCGCGGTCTTCACCGCCGCCTCGGCCGCTGCCGATCGATCTCCCGTTGCGGTGTACGCCCGGTGCAACACCAGCCACGTCAAGCCCGTCGCCGCTCGGCCGCCCATCTCCCGGAACTCGTCCAAGCACGCCCGCAGCACCGGGATCGCCTGCCCTGCCCGTCCTTCGCCGATCCAGCCCGCCGCCAGCGCCCGTGTGCACGACAGCTCTCGCGGCCGCTCGTCCAGCTCCCGGGCCAGCTCGCGAGCCTCCCCGAACGCCGCCGTCGCCTCCTCGCGCGCGCCCGTCGCTGCCGAGATCGCGCCGGCCGTGCGCAACGACTTCGCCAGCGCCGATCGCGCCATCGTGCCGCGCAGCAGCTCCACCGACTCCGTGATCGCCGCCACCGCGCGCGGGTCGTCGCCCGTCAGCAGGGACGACCACGCGAACCCGTGCAGCGCCTCGCCGATCACCCGGGCGTCGCCGGCCGATCGGGCCGCCGCCAGCGCCGTCCGGTCGACTTCGTGGGCGTCGGGAATCCGGCCCAGCCGCAACAACGCCGCCGACTCCGCCGCTCGCACCCACCCGAGCTCGGCCGCCGAACCGTCCACAGTGAACAGTTCGTGGGCGTGAGCCGCCGTCTCCAAGGCCTCTTCCGCGCGGCCCAAGCCGATCAGGCAGTGCGCCAGGTTCGCCGACACCCACGCGTGCGTGCGGCGGTCGCCCGAGGACTCCAGTTCCTTGGCGCACGCCCGGTAGCGGACCGCGGCCTCCTCGTACTCGCCACGCGCGTGCCGCAGCAGCGTCAGCGTGGCCTCCGCGACCGTCGCCAGCGGGGGATCGGCGGCCAGCACCGTCTCGTACGCCGCCCGCATGTCGGCGTACTGACCGTGCAGGTACAGGTAGACGCCGAGGCGGTCGAGCAGCAGCAGGGCCTCCCGCGGGCCCAGCGTGCCGATCAGCAGCACCAGGTTCGCGCGCTCGGCGGCGAACCAGTCGTCCGGCCGCGCCAGCAGCCGCTCCACCAGCTCACGCGGCAACGGCTGCGCGGGCGGCTCGGGGGCCGGGGGCGGCATCGGCACCGTGCGCGGCAGCCGGGCCGCCGCCTCGTCGGCCAGCGCGAGCGTGGCCGCCAGTACCGTCCGGAGGCCCTCGCTGGGCGCCGGGTCGCCGAGCTCCGCCGCGTACAGCCGGACGAGGTCGTGCATCCGGTAGCGGCCTTCGCCCGTCGCGTCCGCTCCGCGCGCCTCCAGCAGGCTTGCTTCGACGAGCTCTTCGACGGCCTCGTCCGGGTTGTCGACCAGGGTGGTCACCGCCCAGGCCGGCAGGTCGGCGAGGCGGCAGCGGCCGAGCAAGCGGAACGCGCGCCGCGCGGGCGGGCGCAGGGCTTCGTAGCTCAGCGCGATGCTGCTCCGGACGGCGAGGTCGCTCACGGTCAGCTCGTCGAGCCGGCGGACCTCGTCCTCCAGCCGGCCGGCCAGCTCGCCGAGCCGCAGGTGCGGGCGGATGGCCAGCCTGCTGCCCGCGATCCGCAGCGCCAGCGGCAGCCGCGCGCACGCGGTGATGATCCGCTCGGCGTCGGCGCGCTCCCGGGCCACCCGCGCCCCGGCGAGCCGGTGCAGCAGCTCGGCGGCGTCGGCGCCGGACAGGGGACCGAGGGGCAGCCGGTGCGCGCCGGCCAGCCCGCTCAGCCGTCGGCGGCTCGTCACGAGCACCGCGCAGCCCGGCGTGCCCGGCAGCAGGGTGCGGACGTGCTCGGGGTCGACGGCGTCGTCGAGCACCACCAGCACCCGCCGGTCGGTGAGCCGGCCGCGGAACACCGCCGCGCGCGCCCGGACGTCGTCCGGCACCGCCGGGCCGGGGACGCCCAGCGCGCGCAGCAGGTCGGCCAGCACCTCCCGGATGTCCCGGCCCGCCAGCGGCACGTACAGCTGGCCGTCCGGGAACCGTGCGCGCAGCCGGTGCGCGGCCCGGACGGCGAGGGTGCTCTTGCCCGCTCCCGGCTCGCCGCTGAGCACCGCGACCGGCACGCCGACACCGGCCCCGAGCACGCCGGTCAGCTCCGCCAGCTCGGCCTCGCGGCCGGTGAAGTCCCCGATGTCCGGCGGGAGCTGGCACACCGGCCACACCGCGGGCGGCAGCCGCGGCACCGGGTCCTCGCCGCGCAGGACGGCCGCGTGCACCCGCCGGGCCTCCGCGCCGGGCTCGACGCCGAGCTCCTCGATCAACGTCGTCCGCAGCCGCCGGTAGACCTCCAGCGCGCTGCCCTGCTGGCCGGCCCGGTGCAGCGCGATCATCAGCTGCGCGGCCAGCCGTTCCCGCAGCGGGTGCTCGGTGATCATGGCCTGCAGCTCGCCGGTCAGCTCCCCGTGCCGCCCGGCGGTCAGCTCCGCGTCGACGCAGTCCTCGAACACGGCCAGCCGCTCGGACTCCAGCCGGGCGACGTCGGCGTCGAGCCGCGGCACGTGCAGCCCGGCCAGCACCGGCCCCCGCCACAGCGCGAGCGCCCGCCGGTAGTGCCCCGCGGCGGCCACCGGGTCCGCGGCCCGCCGCCCCTCGGCGACGGCGGCCCGGAAGACGAGCAGGTCGAGCTCCTCCGGCTCGACGTCCAGCCGGTAGCCGGGCGGGCCGTGCTCGACCCGCAGGCCTTCGATCCGCTCGCGCAGCCGCGAGAGGTAGGTGTGCAGGTTGGACGTGGCCGACTTGGGCGGCCCGTCCGGCCACAGCGCCTCGACGAGCACGTCGACGGGGACGTGCCGGCCGGCGTTGAGCAGCAGCACGGCCAGCAGCGTGCGCTGCCGCGCACCGCGCAGGACCGCCCACCGGCCCGGCGGGCTTTCGACGGCGAGCGGACCGAGCACGGCGAAGTGCGCCATGTCACCTTCCCGGGTGTGGTCGACAGGAAAACCACGGTAGCGAAGGGGTACGACAGAACCGGCGGCCGCGGTTCACCCGGTCGGGACGGTCGCCGTCGCGCGTTCCCATTAGGCTCCACCCGGACATTTCAGGACCTACCAGGGGAGCGGTCGTGTCAGCTGGAGGCGGAACCAAGGCGATCCTCGCCGCACTGGGGGCGAACGCCGGGATCGCGGCGGCGAAGTTCGTCGGCTTCCTCGTCACGGGGTCGTCGTCGATGCTGGCCGAGTCGGTGCACTCGCTGGCCGACACCACGAACCAGGGCCTGCTGCTGCTCGGCCAGAAGACGTCGAAGCGGGAAGCGGACAAGGAGCACCCGTTCGGCTACGGCCGGGACCGGTACTTCTACTCCTTCATCGTCGCGCTGATGCTCTTCACGCTCGGCTCGGCGTTCGCGAGCTACGAGGGCATCCACAAGATCAGCCACCCGGAGCCGCTCGAATCGCCGATCGTCGCGGTGATCATCCTGGTGGTCGCGGTCGCGCTGGAGAGCTACAGCTTCTACACCGCGATCGGCGAGTCGAAGAAGATCAAGGGCAACGCGAGCTGGTGGGGCTTCATCCGCCAGGCCAAGGAGCCCGAGCTGCCGGTGGTGCTGCTCGAGGACGCCGGCGCGCTGCTCGGCCTGGTCTTCGCGCTGCTGGGCGTCGGCCTCTCGATCACCACCGGCAACCCGGTCTGGGACGGCATCGGCACCCTGGCGATCGGCGCGCTGCTCGGCGTCATCGCGATCATCCTGATCATCGAGATGAAGAGCCTGCTCATCGGCGAAGGCGCCAACGAGGGCGTCCTCGCCACGATCGTCGACGAGCTCGCCGCGGGCAAGGTCGAGCGCGTCATCCACATCCGGACCCAGTACCTGGGGCCGGACGAGCTGCTGGTCGCGGCGAAGCTGGCGCTGGTGCCGGGGCTCGACACCGCCCAGGTGGCGATGGCCATCGACGACGCCGAGGCCCGGGTCCGGGCCAAGGTGCCGGTGGCCAAGCTGATCTACCTCGAACCGGACCTCGACCGCAGTCTTGCGCGATAACCCGAGATCCACTTCGGCGAACTCGGCAAGCCGTCACGCACCTGACCCGATAGGGTGACCTACTGCGATACATGCAGGCCAGCCGCAGGAGGTCAACGGTGCCCGGAACGGGATTGTGGCGCACTAAATCGATCGAACAGTCCATTGCGGACACCGACGAGCCGGACACCAAGCTCCGGCGGAACCTGAGCGCGTGGGACCTCACGGTCTTCGGCGTCGCCGTCGTCATCGGCGCCGGTATCTTCACGCTGACCGCGCGCACGGCGGGTGACTACGCCGGGCCGTCGGTTTCGCTGGCCTTCGTCTTCGCGGCGATCGCCTGCGCGCTGGCGGCGCTGTGCTACGCCGAGTTCGCCTCGACCGTGCCGGTCGCGGGCAGCGCGTACACGTTCTCCTACGCCACCTTCGGCGAGTTCATGGCGTGGATCATCGGCTGGGACCTGATCCTCGAACTCGCCGTCGGCGCGGCCGCGGTGTCCAAGGGCTGGTCGGTGTACCTCGAGACGGTGCTCGGCTACCTGTTCGGCAAGGGCACGAAGACGACGTTCGACATCGGGAGCGTGACGGTCGACTGGGGTGCGCTGCTCGTCGTGGCGATCCTGACGGTCCTGCTGGCGGTCGGCACGAAGCTGTCTTCGCGGGTCTCGATGGTGATCACCGGGATCAAGGTCGCCGTGGTGCTGTTCGTGATCATCCTCGGCCTCTTCTACATCAAGGGCGCCAACTACACGCCGTACATCCCGCCGGGCGAGACCGGCGGCGCCGGGCAGACCGGGGTCGACCAGTCGCTGTTCTCCCTGATCGCGGGCGGCGCGAGCAGCTCGTTCGGCGTCTTCGGCCTGCTGGCCGGCGCCTCGCTGGTGTTCTTCGCGTTCATCGGCTTCGACATCGTCGCGACCACCGCGGAGGAGACCAAGAACCCGCAGAAGGCCGTGCCGCGCGGGATCATGGGCTCGCTGGCCATCGTCACGGTGCTGTACGTCGCGGTGTCGCTGGTGGTCGTCGGCATGACGTCGTACAAGGACCTGGCGACCAAGGCGGGCGACGGCAGCCACAAGACCCTCGCCACGGCGTTCTCCGCGAACGGCGTCGACTGGGCGGCCAACATCATTTCCTTCGGCGCGCTGGCCGGCCTGACCACCGTCGTCATGGTGCTCATGCTGGGCCAGGTCCGGATCATCTACGCGATGTCGCGCGACGGCCTGATGCCGCGCGGCTTGGCGAAGACCGGCGAACACGGCACGCCGAAGCGCGCGACGCTGATCGTCGGCGGCCTGGTCGCGCTCGCGGCCGGTTTCTTCCCGGCGGACAAGCTCGAAGAAATGGTGAACGTCGGCACGCTCTTCGCGTTCGTGCTCGTCTCGGCGGGTGTGCTCATCCTCCGCCGGACCCGGCCCGACCTGCCCCGCGCGTTCAAGGTGCCGCTGGTGCCGCTGATCCCGATCCTGGCCATCCTGGCCTGCCTGTGGCTGATGCTGAACCTGACCGTGCTGACCTGGCTGCGGTTCGTCGCCTGGATGGTGCTGGGCGTGCTGCTGTACTTCGGCTACAGCCGCCGGCATTCGCTGCTGGGCAAGCGGCAGGCGGAGGAGCCCGAGAAGGTGCCCGAAACCTGACTTGCACGATAAAAGCCCCGCCCGCCTGGACTCCCAGGTCGGCGGGGCTTTTTGCGTTTGGTTGCGTAATGCGAGGTTACGGCTTGATCAAGACGATCTTGCGGTTTGTGCGCAAAGGGGGACCCCGCGTGAGGCCGGGCGTGACGTGCGATACCTTTCGATCCTTCGTGTGCCACGGACGGGTTAATTACAGCCGCGTGATTACTGCGTGCCGTGGCGATGCGATCCCCCAGTTTTGCCGTTCTTCCCCCGTTCGGTACAGGAGACACTCAATGCGCAGACGTACCTTCCGCGGCGCTGTGGCCGTCATGGCGCTCACCACCGCTGCTCTGATGGGAACCGCCGGTTCGGCGTTCGCGTGCGTTCCCGGCGATGACCGGGCCACCGGCACCGTGGGCAACGCCACCAAGTGCAAGGACATCGGTCTCGGCAAGGCCGTCGACGTGAGCGACCAGCTCAAGGTCACCGGTGGCACCTCGAAGGACCAGTACCTGACGGTCACCGGCGTGGCCAAGGGTGTCACGGTCGCCGCCATCGTGGTCAAGGGTGGCAACGAGTACAACACCTACGTGCCGGGCAAGAAGGGCCTCTCCGCCAACCCGCCGTGGGAGAAGCTGCACGCCCCGATGGTCGGCAAGGACTTCAAGAACGTCCCGCAGATCAGCCACTGGTTCGCCTGCGGCACCAAGACGGAGACCCCGCCGGAGACCAGCACGACCGCGCCCACCAGGCCGTCGGCGCCGTCGACCACCCCGAGCGCGAAGCCGAGCACCCCGGCGACCTCGGACACCTCCGTCTCGCCGAGCAGCACCACCGCTCCGGCCGCCGTCCCGGCGGGCAACGAGTCGGGCACCGGCGGCGGCCTGGCCAACACCGGTTTCGACAACAGCTGGCTGATCTGGGTCGGCGCGCTGCTGCTCGCCGCCGGTGGCGGCCTGCTGGCGCTGCTGAAGTTCCGCCGCAAGGCTTCCGAGTGAAGCTGAGCTAGTCCACGGTCGAAGGCCCCTCGCTCCGCGCGCGAGGGGCCTTCACCGTTTCGGGGGGAAGTCCCCGAAGAGCGAGCCCTGCTCGCCCCAGGACGGTTTGCCGAGGCCGGCGGCCATCGCGACGGCGTGGTCCCATTCGGCGTCCACCACGTAGTCCTGGTGCTTGAGCACCCCCGGCGCCCAGCGGTGCCGCCCGGTCGGGCCGCGCAGCGGGTCCGGCAGCCAGTGGTCGCCGCCGAGGATCAGGACGCCGGTGCCGTCGGCCGTCGCCGACACCGGGCCGGAGCCGCCGCCGGGGAGGAACCCGACGCCGTGCAGCCGCCGGTCCGCGACCGAATGCCGCCAGGTCGTCACGCCGCCGCCGAAGATGTCGGTGCCGCGGCACAGGGCCCGCCACCGGCCGTCGAGGTCGGCGAAGAGCCGTTCCAGCGCCTCCTGGGGCAGCAAGGCGGGAAACGCGCGCTGGTAGCCCCACTGCAACGGCGACCCGGCGGTCAGCACGCCGACGCGCTCGAGGTCCGCCTTCGGCAGTTCGGCCGCCAGCCGGGCGGCGGCCATGACCGTGAGCAGGCTGCCGAGGTTGTAGCCGGAGAGCACCACCCGCGTGCCGGGCTCGGCGAGGTGCTCGCGGGCCCGGGCGGCCAGTTCCGGGACGACCTTCAGCGCGTAGCAGGGCGGAACCGTGGGGTGCGCCGCCCGCGGCCAGAAGCAGACCAGGTCGGCCAGCGCACCGAGGTGCCGGCTGCGCTGCGGGGTGCGCGCGGCCGTGTAGACCACGCGCAGCAGGCCCGCGGCCAGCGCGCCGAGGGCGACCACGCCGATCGCCGACAGCGGGCCGAACCAGCCGGGGACCAGCCCGAACCCGAACCGCAGCACCAGCAGGGCGGCGCCGCCCGCGGACATCGCGCTCGCGACCGCCAGCGCCAGGTGGTGCAGGTGCCGCCGTTCCCACGCCGACCGCGCCCAGGCCGCCGCGGCCTGGGCCTCCTGCCGTTCGTCGTGCTCCATCAGCTCGACGATCTCGGGAATGCCGCGCCGCAGCCGGCGCAGCGGGACGGCGACCGCGAAGCCCAGCACGCCGAGCACCGCGGCCAGCGCCAGTCCCGCGCCCCACAGGACCGTGACCAGTAGGTACGTGTCGGGCACCTTCAGGTGCTCCGCACCGGAAAGCCGCCGGAGCGCCTCGGCGAGCCCGGCACCGAAGCCGCCGCCGAGCAGGCCGGCCAGCGCGAGCACCGGCGCGGCCGCCCAGCCGCCCATCCAGGGCCGCAGCCGTTGCGGCTTGTGCTGCCAGCCGGGCCGGGCCAGCAACGCGGCCGGGGCGAGGAACAGGGCGAACAGCACGGTGATGGCGACCAGCGCGGCGCCGAGGCCCTCGACGACGCCGTTCGTGCCCGGCAGCGGGCCCGCGCCCGGCCTGAGCCGGACCGCGGCCACGACGACGAGCAGGGTCGCGAAGGCGAGCACACCGGGCCGGGCGAACCGGCCGGTGTCGACGCCGATCGCGGCGGCGACCACGGTCGCGAGCACCACGGCCAGGGTGATGATCCAGGCCACGAGGTCGACGCTGTCGACCGGCACGCGGAACGGCCCGCCGAGCAGCAGCAGCGCGACCGAGGCCAGCGCCGCGACGGTGTGCAGGCAGCGCAGGGCCGGCGTCTCCGGGTCGGCGCGCATCCGCAGCGGGCCGCCGGTGAGGTCGCCGTCGGCGTGCACCGCCCAGGTCGCGCTCGAAATCCGGTGCAGGACGAAGATCACGCCGAGCAGCGGCAGCACGCCGACGGCGATCCGGGCGGGCACCGTGCGCAGGACGTCGGGGACCACCGGCAGGCAGCCCGACCCGGGCGCGAGGCACTGCGCGGCGAAGAGGTCGAGCGCGATCGCCGCGAGCTGGCCCATCAGCAGCATGGTCAGCAGCAGGGCGCCCACGCGCAGCAGGCCGCGGCAGACGGCGCCGAGGACGCGCGCGAGACGGCTCTCGGGCGAGACCGGCGGCAGCATCCAGAAGGCGACGTTGGCCAGGGAGAACGGGAACAGCAGCGCCCAGGTGGCCTTCGCCGCGCCGCCCGAGGTCATGCCGTGCCAGAGGTAGCCCTCGAGGGTCCGCGGGATCGACCGGCCCAGCGCGGGCAGCACCGGCCCGGGTGCCGGGCGGCGCAGCCGGTCCGCCGGGCGGATCACGCGGCCCAGTCCGTCGCCGGCGACGTCGACGGTCGAAACCGCGTCGAGCAGCGTCTCCCCGCTGGTGCCCACGAGCCCGGCGACGCGGATTTCCACGACGCGGGTGTCCGGGCCGGGCATGGGCACGGTAAGGGCCTCCTAACACTTCTAGGGACAGTCGAGCGGACAACGGTAGTGTTCGGGTGTCATCGAGTCTTGGAGGAATCGCCACTATGACCCCCGAAAGCGTTGCCAAGCGGCACGAGACCCGCAACGGCATCGAGTTCGCCGTCGCCGACCTCGAGGCCGCCGAGTTCGGCCGCAAGGAGATCCGCCTCGCCGAGCACGAGATGCCGGGACTGATGGCGCTGCGGCGCGAATACGCGGAGGTCTACCCGCTGCGCGGGGCGCGCGTCTCCGGCTCGCTGCACATGACCGTGCAGACCGCGGTGCTGATCGAGACCCTGGTGGCGCTGGGTGCCGAGGTGCGCTGGGCGTCCTGCAACATCTTCTCGACGCAGGACCACGCGGCCGCGGCGGTCGTCGTCGGCCCGCACGGCACGACCGAGGAGCCCAAGGGCGTCCCGGTCTTCGCGTGGAAGGGCGAGTCGCTCGAGGAGTACTGGTGGTGCACCGAGCGGATGCTCACCTGGGACGGCGAGGGTCCCAACATGATCCTCGACGACGGCGGTGACGCCACGATGCTGGTGCACAAGGGCACCGAATTCGAGAAGGCCGGCGTCGTGCCGACCCCGGACGAGAACACCTCGGACGAGTTCCGCGTGTTCCTCGAGCTGCTGCGCGCCTCGGTCGCGGCCGACACCGGCAAGTGGACGAAGATCGGCGCGGGCATCCGCGGCGTCACCGAGGAGACGACGACCGGCGTCCTCCGGCTCTACCAGCTGGCGGCGGCGGGCGAGCTGCTGTTCCCGGCGATCAACGTCAACGACGCGGTGACGAAGTCGAAGTTCGACAACCGCTACGGCATCCGCCACTCCCTGATCGACGGCATCAACCGCGGCACCGACGTGCTGATCGGCGGCAAGGTCGCGGTGGTCTGCGGCTACGGCGACGTCGGCAAGGGCGCGGCGGAGTCCCTGCGCGGCCAGGGCGCGCGCGTGATCGTGACGGAGATCGACCCGATCTGCGCCCTCCAGGCGGCGATGGACGGCTACCAGGTCCGCACGCTGGAGAAGGCCCTGCCCGAGGCCGACATCGTCATCACGACGACGGGCAACAAGGACGTCGTGCTGGTCGAGCACATGGCGAAGATGAAGCACCAGGCGATCCTGGGCAACATCGGCCACTTCGACAACGAGCTCGACATGGCCGGGCTGGCGCGCTACCCGGGCATCCGCCGCATCAACATCAAGCCGCAGGTCGACGAGTGGGTGTTCCCGGACGGCAAGAGCATCCTGGTGCTCTCGGAGGGCCGGTTGCTGAACCTCGGCAACGCGACCGGGCACCCGTCGTTCGTGATGTCGAACAGCTTCTCGAACCAGGTGATCGCGCAGATCGAGCTGTTCACCAAGCACGAGGAGTACGACAACGAGGTCTTCCGCCTGCCGAAGAAGCTCGACGAGAAGGTGGCCCGCATTCACCTCGAGGCGCTCGGTGGCGAGCTGACGAAACTGACCAAGGAACAGGCGGAATACATCGACGTGGACGTCGAAGGACCGTTCAAGCCGGAGCACTACCGGTACTGAGAGTTTCGCGTTTTCGCTGGTCAAGGCCGCCCCGAAAGTGTTCGGGGCGGCCTTTTGTTTTGCGTTTGTGACAGTGATAGCACGAATGGGTGACGTGTTATCATGGAGTGGTGAAACAGTTGATCACAAGGATCGACGACGAGCTGCACGCCCGGCTGAAGGCATTGGCCGAAGCCCAGGGGCGCAGCATGAACGACCTGGTCACAGAGGCGTTGAGGGGAATTGTGGCGAAGACGGAGACCCGCGCGGAGTGGAAGCGGCGGATGATCGCCGAAGGCAAGGTCGTGCACGTGGAGCCGCCGGCTCAGGTGCCGACCCTCGATGAGCTCGAAGACCTGTCCCGGGGCTGGGGCACGGCTGTGAGTGAAGCGCTCGACTGGACCCGAGGGGAGTGGTGACCGTGCTGTATGTCGACACCAGTGCGCTGGTCACCGCGTACCTGCCGGACGAGCCGGAGCACGACAAGTTCCGCAAGCTGCTCCTCGAGGGCACTGCCCCGATCTTGAGCAGCGACTTCACCCGCATCGAGTTCGCAGGTGCCCTGACGGCCGCCAAGCGGACCGGCCGGATCCCCGATCCGGCGGCGGTCTTGGCGCACTTCGACCATCTCGTCTCGCCGGAGGGGGACATGGTGCTCATCCCGTTCAACCCGAACCGGGTGATCCCCGCCGCGAAGCGGCTGGTCAGCGAGAACTACCCGGTGCGCACCCTCGACGCGATCCACATCGCCGTCGCGATGCACGACACCGCCGAGCTGACCGGTGGCGAACCCGTCACCTTCGTCACCCGCGACGAGCGCCAGGCCGATGCGGCGAAGGCCAACGGGTTCGAGGTGCTGTGATGGTCGACCTGATGGCAGGCATCGCCGTGCTCGACTACGAGCGGGCGCTGGCCTGGTACGAGAAGCTCTTCGGGGCGCCGCCGACGTTCGTGGTGAGCGAGACCGAGGCGCTGTGGGAGGTCACCGAGCACGGCGCCGTCTTCATCGAGCGGCGTCCGGAGCGGGCCACCGGGCACGCCATGCACGTGCTGTTCGTCGGCGACCTGGACGAGCGCGTCGCGGCGATCTCCGAGCGGGGCATCGAACCGGCGGACCGGGAGGTCTACGACAACGGCGTGCGGAAGCTGCGCTACCGCGACCCCGAGGGAAACGAGATCGGCATCGGCGGGCTGCCCGCGTAGTCTGGGGCCGTTCTTGGCTTCACGAACCTCACGGCCCGGTGGGTAGTCCGGGCGGTCCGCTCCGGGCTCGTTGTCCCGTCCAGGGAAACCGGTGACGCCAGGCTGATCCGTCACGCCTGGAGGTTCCCGATGCGCGGGGTGTTCACGCTGTACCACGACGGCCGGTTCTGGGTCGGCGTCTACGAGATCCACGAGGACGGCCTGGTCCGGGCCGCACGCCACGTCTTCGGCAGCGAGCCGACCAACGCCGAGCTGGCGGTGTTCGCCGCCGGCCGCGACTTCGCCCGCTTGGCCGACGAAGCCCGCGTGGCCCCGCCGGTCCCCGCCGAACAGCGGCCGACGGCCCGGCTCAACGCCAAGCGCCTCGCGAAGCTGGCGAAGAAAGCCCAGGAAGACGAGGGAATCGGCACGGCCGCCCAGCGCGCCCTCCACGACGCGGTCACCCAGCACGCGGCAGAGAACAAAGCGGCCCGCAAACGCCGCGCGGCCGCCGACGCCACCCGCCGCCGAGCCTTGGCCCGCGCCAAAGCCCGAGCCAAACACCGAGGCCACTGAGCGACCGTGTCGACCCCTCAATCACGCGTGTCGACCTCCGAATCACGCGTGTCGACTCTTCCGTCCCACGAGTCCTCAGGCCGCCCGTGATCCAAGGGTCGACATGCGTGACTGGAGGGTCGACACGGGTCAGTTCCACTCGACGGCGACGCCGGCCAGGCCCGGCCCGGCGTCGCTGAAGAACGCGCTGCTCACCCCGCCCATGTCGCACGCCAGTTCCTCCGCGACCACCGGCAGGGCGTCGTCCCGGGCCCGGACCTGGCGCGTGCACCGGGCCGGCAGGGCGTTCCGGTCGAAGCGCAACTGGACCAGGTAACTCGCGCACCGGTCACGCAGCATCCGGTAGTACCCCGGCGACGCCGACCCCGAGTCGTCCCGGACCTCGAAGCAGAACACGTGGATGTCGCCCTCGGCGAGCTTGCGGTCGAACAGCAGCTCCGTCGCCATCGTGTCCGCGTCCGGGTTGCGGCGCATCCGCCCCACCCGGCAGCCCTCGTCCGTGATCAGCTCGACGTCGTCGATGCGGCAGCCCGGGTCGCCGTTGTACACCGTCAGGTACCGGTCCGGCCCGTGCCGGCGTGCGCGCGTCACCAGCCGCGTGCGCAGGCTGACCTGGCGGTGTTCCGCGTCGAACGTGATCGTGTCGTGGACCGACAGCAGCTCGAGGTCCGCGTTGTAGTGGTTCGACGACGGGTACGCGCCGAGCTCGGCCAGCAGGTCCTCGACGATCGACCCCATGTCACCGGACCGCAGGTCGTGGAACGACGCCGCCGGCTGGTGGCCGCGGCGGACCAGTCGCGGCCCGATCAGCACCACCAGGGCGTCCGCGGGCAGCTGGAGGACCGATTCCAGGGCCCGGACCGCCGGCAGCGCCTTCGGCACCTCGGGCTGACGCAGCCCGCGTTGCCAGTAACTCAGCGTCGACTGTCCGATTTGGACCCCGCGCAGCGCGAGGTGCGCGCGCAGCCGGGCCAGCGAGAGCCCGCGATAGGCGATCGCCAGTCTCAGCGCGTGGTGGAACTCGCCGGTGCGGAGCGCCTCGGTCAGCTCTTTGGGCAGTTCGGCGACCGATGCCCGGGTCGTGCGGGCGCCATCGATGATCAGTGGGAGGTTCCCGTCTTGTGCCACCGCTCGTCCCTTCACCCGACCAGTGTGTGCGCTGGGCGTGAACACCGCGGAACGTTCACGGTAGCAGCGTAGAGTGGGCGTGCCGACCCCCGTTCAGGGTGGTTGGCCTCGTTGAGGTGAGCGTTCCGCGTTCCGGCTGTCCCCCGGAACGGTCCGTTCCTCCGGATGGCGTTCTTGCTCCTTGTGACCGCGTTGTTCACCGTTGTGACCACCGCTGGTTCGCCCACTCCTCCACAGGAGGCCATCTGTGCTGGTGAAGTCGAGCCAGGTCCACGCCGTACTGGCCGTGAGCCTGCTGTTGTGCCTGGTCGCGCCGGTCACCGCCGGAGCCGCGCCCGGAGTGCCGTCGACGTACCGGAACCAGATCGTCCTGCAGCTCCAGCAGAAGAACCAGTGGTGCTGGGCGGGCGCGGGCAACACCATCGCCGCCTACCACGGCGCGGCCGTCAGCCAGACGCGGTTCTGCCAGCTGGCGCACGGCGAGACCGGTGTGGACTGCGCCAACCTCCCCGGCACGCTCGCCGACCCGCAGCGCGCCTTCGCCCGGCTCGGCTTCAGCTCGCCCGGCCGCTACCTCGACCGGCGGATCTCCTACGCCGACGTCCGGACGCAGACCGCGGCGGACCGGCCGGTCGAGACCCGCGTCGGCTACCGCTCGGGCGGCGGCCACACGCACGTCCTCTACGGCTACGACACCCGCGGCGACTGGGTGTTCTGGGGCGACCCCGGCCCCGCCAAGCGCTACAACTGGTCGACCTACGGCTACTACACGCAGAATTCGTCCTTCTCCTGGACGCACACGCTCACCGGGATCGCCCGATGAGCAGGCGGGCGATCGTGCTCGCCGTGCTGACGGGCGCGGCGCTGCTGATGACGGCTCCGGTGTCAGGCGCGGCCCAGGCCGCCGGCATCAGCAGCGCCGACGCCTCCGCGGCGCACGGCGCGGCCGCGGGGTTCCAGGACGTCCTGGTCCGGTTCTTCGCCCAGGCACCCGGCGCCCAGGGGCCGGTCTCGGTGCGGATCGCGCCGGACGCCTACCCGGTGTACGAGCTCTCGCCGGACTTCGTCGCCGGCAAGCCCGGTGCGGCGCCAGGTGATTTCGCTTACTTCGCGATCCCCGCGCGTGCCTCGGACGGCCGGACCGCCACCCTCTGGTCGGTCCGCGGCCCGGACGGCACCTGGCAGATCGGCAACATCGCCTCCGGTGACGTCGAGGGCGAGTACGCCCGGAAGCTGCCCGCGGGCGCCCAGCTGCTGCACGAACCGCAGATCGACGCCTGGTACGCGGTCCGGGACGGCCGGGTGACGTCGCTGGCCGACGGCAAAGCGGTCGCCGGCTACCAGCAGACGGTCGAAAACCGCTACGCCGACAAGCTCCCCGGCTCGGCCTACGCCCGTGACGGCGAGGCCGGCGGCTTCGACGCGACTTCCCAGGTGATGCCCCGCGGTGACGGCGGCCCGGCACCGTCCGGTCACGACACCGGCTGGGTGCCGCTGCTGATCCTCGTCGGCGTGCTCGCGGTCAGCGGCGCCGGTTACGTGCTCCACCTCCGGCGGCACCCCGCCTAGACGAACCGGCGGGCCCGGCGTCGATCCCCTTCCACCGAGCCCGCCGGTCCACCACCACTACTGTGACCCCCGTGGGTCGACTGGTGGTCATCGAAGGGCTCGACGGCGCGGGCAAGCGCACGCTCACCGACGGGCTGACGGCGGCGCTGGGCGCCAAGGGCGCGAGCGTGGCGTCGCTGGCGTTCCCGCGCTACGGCAAGAGCGTGCACGCGGACCTCGTCCGCGAGGCGCTGCACCGCGGGCACGGCGACCTCGCCGACTCGGTGTACGGCATGGCGATGCTCTACGCGCTGGATCGCAGCGGAGCCGCGGACGAGATCCGCGCGTTGCGGGACGCGCACGACGTCGTCCTGCTCGACCGGTACGTCGCCTCCAACGCCGCGTACGCGGCCGCGCGCCTGAGGCAGGACGCGGCCGGCGAAGTCGTGAAGTGGGTGTGGGAACTGGAGGTCGGCCGCTTCGGCCTGCCCCGCCCGGACGCGCATCTGCTGCTGCGGGTCGCCCCGGCGGTCGCGGCCGAGCGCGCCGAACGCCGTGCGGAGACCGAGACCGGCCGGGAGCGCGACGCCTTCGAGACCGACGACGGCCTGCAGCGGCGGTGCGCGGCCGTCTACGACGAGCTGGCCGCGTCGGGCTGGCTCGCGCCGTGGCACGTCCTGGACGGCGTCGCGGGCGTCGACCACACAGCGCTGGCGACGACGCTGCTAGGGCAGTAGCCGCGCCGGGTCGAACTGCTCGATCGGGTACGGCGTCGCGCCCGTCACCACCAGGTCGGCGAGGATTTCGCCGACCACCGGGGCGAACTTGAAGCCGTGGCCGGAGAACCCGCACGCGAGCACCACCCGCTCCTCGGCCGGGTGCGGGGCGAGCACGAAGCTTTCGTCGGCCGTGTCGGTGTACATGCAGGTCGCGGCCCGGAGGAACGCGCCGGGCAGCGTCGGGAGGTGCCGCTTCACCACGGACGCGATCTCGTGGACCTCGTCACCGGACACCGCCCGGTCGATGCCGTCGGGCGTGCACGTCCGGCCGCCGCTGTGGAACGCCACCTTCACGCCGTCCGCGGGCGCGTTGTGCGCCGGGAAGCCGTAGAACGTGTAGCCGTCGCCTTCCCAGATGTAGACCGGGTGTTCCCGGAACGGCGCGATCCCGCCCGAGGGCGCGAACCAGTACTGCACCTGCCGCCGGACCGTGAACGCGACGCCGAAGCCGCGCAGCAGCTCGCCGGCCCACGCGCCGGGGCACAACACCAGCCGGTCGGCCGTGTAGTAGTTGTGCGACGTGCCGATGCGCACCCCGCCGGCCGTGGTGCTCCAGGTGAACACCTTCTCCTCGTGGTGCAGCTCGGCGCCGCAGCGCGCGGCGAGCTGCAGGTGTGCGGCGACGCTGCCTTCGGGGGACACCAACCCGGCGCCCGGCTCGTACAGCGCGACTTCGTCGGGAGCCGGCGCCATCGTCGGGAAGCGGCGCCGGATCTCCGCCGCGTCCAGGAGTTCGTGCGGGATGTTGAAGGCCCGCGCCGACGCCGTGCTGCCGGTGATGGTCCGCGACTCCGCCGTGCCGACCATGATCCCGCCGCAGCGGGTGAACAGCCGCCGCCCGCTGTCGCGCTCGAGGCCGTCCCACAGTTCGTGCGCCCGCAGCAGCAGTGGCACGTACTCGGGGCCTTCGAGGTACGCCTGGCGCGTGATCCGCGAACCGCCGTGGCTCGACCCGCGGTTGTGCACCGGCGCGAACTGGTCGACGCCGAGCACCCGCTGCCCGCGCTGCGCCAGCCGGTACGCCGCCGCGCTGCCCATCCCGCCGAGACCGACGACGATCACGTCGTAGTGCGTCATGCCACCCTCCCGGGGACGCGCGTGCCGAAGTGCCCGATCGCCACCGGCGTCCCGGATCCGCAGTACTCCACGGGAAGCCAGGCAAACGCGAGGGCTTGGCCCGTGGTGTGGCCGTACCCGGCGCTGGTGACGTACCCGGCCGGGCGGCCGTCGACGTACACCGGATCGCCGCCTGCCACGACGGTGCCGGTCACCAGCCGGGTCAGCCGCCGGCTCACGGTCGCGGCGGACCGGCCCGCCAGGGCGTCGCGGCCGAGGAAGTAGCCCTTGTCCATCCGGACGGCAGCGCCGAGGCCGGCCTCGTACGGGTCGTGTTCGGTGGTGAAGTCGACCCCGGGCGTGGGGACGCCGGCTTCGAGCCGCAGGCTGGTCAGCGCCTGGTGACCGGCGACGGCGATGCCGCGGTCCCGGAGCGTGTCCCACAGGCGGCGCCCGAAATCCGCCGTGGTGTGCAGTTCCCAGCCCGGTTCGCCCACAGTGGACAGTCGCAGAGCGAGGACCGGCACGTCGCCGACGCAGGTCTCCGCGGCGGAAAAGTCCGTTGTGGACAGTTCGGGGAGGACTTCGTGGGCGAGCGGGCCCCACACGCCGAGGCAGCACGTGCCGGAGGTGGCCTCGTGGATCTGCACCGTGCCGTCGCGTGGCGAATGCCGTCGCAGCCAGCCGGAATCGAGACGCGCGCCGGCGCCGACGTGGAAGCGCTCGTCGCCGAGGCGGGCCACCGTCAAGCGGCCGCGTACGCCACCGTCCTCGCCGAGCAGCAGGGTGGAAGTCGCCGTGCCGGGCGCCTTCGCGAGGTCGCTCGTCGTCATGGCCTGCAGGAACGGCAGTGCGCCGGGACCAGTGACGGCCAGCCGCGGCTCGGCCGTCAGGTCGAACATCGCGCCGCGTTCGCGGGTGACGTGCGCTTCGGCGGCGACCTCGGCCGAGTACCGCTCCGGGCGCGCCCAGCCGTCCGAGGCGCCGAAGTGCGCACCCAGCGCGATCTGCCGTTCGTGGAACGGGCTGGTGCGACCCGGCTTCGCCGAGAACCGGGCGAGGTCGCAGCCGTGCAGGGCCAGCGACGGCTGCCCGTCGACGAGCCACCGCGCCAGCTCGCGCGCGACACCGGCGGAGTGCTCGGGCCGGACGGCTTCGGCGACCCAGAAGCCGTCGATGTCCGGGTGTTCGCCCAGCAGCGGCCGCCCGTCCGGGGTGGCGGGGAGCGCCACCGCCGTGGTGGTCCCGACACCGGCGTCGCGGAGTGCGGGCAGCAGCTCGGCGGCCACGGCGACCCCGACGCCGAGCCGGTCGACGTGCTCGCGGACGTACATCCCGGTGTCGAGGTGGCGCAGCACGGGTTTGCCCGCCTGCGCGTGGTCGTCGTTGTGCCCGGCCAAGTCCGGCAGCGGCGCCGTCAGCAGGTATTCGTGGGTCAGCGGCACCCGCGGCAGGTCCAGTCCGGCGAGCTCGCCGTCGCACGACACGACGACGTCGGCGCGCAAGCGCCCGGCCGCCGTGACGACGCCGGTGACGCGGCCGCCACTGCGCTCGATCGCCGTGACCTCGCCGGTGACGAACCGGGCGCCGCGTCCTCCGGCCCGCCGGGCCTGGGCTTCGGTCGCGCGTTCCGCGTGCAGCAGACCGTCGCCGGGCACGTGGAAGCCGCCGAGGACAGCGGCTTCGTCGAGGAGCGGGTGCAGGTCGGCGCACTCGCGGGGCGTGCGCAGGTAGCCGCGCACGCCCCACGACGTCGCCCAGCCGTGCCGCTGCTTCAGGTCCTCGAGCCGCTCCGGCGTCGTCGCGACTTCGAGGCTGCCCACCGGGTTGAAGCACCACGGGCCGTCGAGACCGCTGTATTTCTCGACGGTGTACTTCGCGAACGCCGTCAGCGTGCGGTCGGCGTGGGTGCGGAACACCAGGCCCGGGTGGTCGGCCGTCGCGCCGTCGCCGAGCACGGTGACGTCGGTCCAGCCGCGCTCGGTCAGCTCGTCGGCCAGCGCCCAGCCGAGCAGGCCGGCGCCGACGACGACCACCCGGGGCCGTGCTGCCATTCGCGGGATCCCTCCGGGCGAGGTTGCGTCTTCGGCAACAACGTGCGTCATGCGAGACGCAGTGTCAAGCACCCGAAACGGTGCCCGCTCAGGCGCGGGTGAACTCCATGACCCAGTTGCTCTCCCAGGTCCGGCCGCCGTCGGCCGAGAACTCCTGCTCCCACCGTGCGGAGGTGGCGGTGATGTCCGACCAGATGAAGTGCGCCTTGATCGGCTTGCCCTCGTGGGTGTCGTCGCCGTAGAAGTCACCCCGGCCGTCGGTGAAGGTGCCCACCACCGGCGGCTCGAGCCGCCCGGTGCGGCTGTTGGCCCAGTAGATCGACCACTCCTGCCGCTCGACGTCGAACAGGCGCAGGGTGAAACCGCGGAAGCCGCGGTCCGGGAACAGGATCTCCTCGGTGTTGCCGCCGCCGTCGAAGAGCGGCGTGCAGGTGCTGGTCCCGGGGAAGGTGTCCCAGTCATCGCAGCCGGAGAACAGGGACTCGAGCCGCCGGTTCGCGACGGTCCAGGAGCCGATGAAGAAGTCGAAGTCGTTCATGACGGTGATCCTCAGGGGCTACCACTGACATCTTTTGTCAGTGGCCGGTGGCAGACTTCGCCGGTGCGCGCGAGCCGGCTGGTGTCCCTGCTGCTGTTGCTGCAGAACCGGGGGAGGATGAGCGCCGCCCGGCTGGCGGCGGAGCTCGGCGTGACCGCGCGGACGGTGTACCGGGACGTCGAAGCGCTCGCGGCGGCCGGCGTCCCGATCTACGCCGAAGGCGGCCCGAACGGCGGCTACCAGCTGATGGACGGCTACCGGACCCGGTTGACCGGGCTGACCGAGGGCGAAGCCGGCTCGCTGTTCCTCACCGGGCTGCCGCAACCGGCCGCCGAGCTGGGCCTCGGCGCCCAGGTGGCGGCCGCCGAGCTCAAGCTGATGGCCGCGCTGCCGACGCCGTACCGCGACGCGTCGGTGCGGATCCGGCAGCGGTTCCACCTCGACGCCCCGGGCTGGTACCGCGAGGCCGACGCCGTCCCCCAGCTGCTCGCGGCCGCGGAAGCGCTGTGGCAGGACCAGATCGTGGAGGTCCGCTACCGCCGCTGGTCGCCGACGCCCGGCGTCGTGACGCGGCGGCTGCACCCGCTCGGCCTGGTCCTCAAGGCCGGGGTCTGGTACCTTGTCGCCGGGCCGGAGCCGCGGACCTACCGCGTCGGCAACATCGAAGAGTTCCGGGCGCTCGACGAGCACTTCACCCGGCCGGACGGCTTCGACCTGGCCGGGTTCTGGCGCGCGCACGTCGAACGCTACGAGGAGAGCGAAGAAGGGAAGACCGCCGTCGTGCGGCTTTCGCCGGCCGGGATCGCCGCCCTGCCCGACATCCTCGGCCCGCGGGCGGCGCGGCTCGCGCGGCGCACGCTCGGACCCGTGGACGCCGAAGGCCGGCAGTGTGCGGAAATCCCGCTGGAGAGCGTGCCCCACGCGGCGGCCGGGCTGCTGCGGCTCGGCGCGGACGCGCAGGTGCTGGCGCCCGCGGAACTGGTGGCGCACATGGGAAGGACGATCCGCGAAATGGCGCGGCTGTACCCCTAGTCCCGGAAATACCCCAGCTGCGCGGAAAGCTCCTCCGCCGCCTCGGTCATCGGCTTCACGATCTGCTTCACCCGCTGCTTCGAAAGCCGGTACGACGGCCCGGAAGCGCTCATCGCGGCGACGACGTCCCCGCCCGGGCCGTGGATCGGCACGGCGACGGCGTGCATGCCGAGCTCGAGTTCTTCGTAGCAGGCCGCATAACCGTCCTCGACCACCCGGTCCAGCTCGGCCAGCAGCTCTTCCGGCTCGACCGTCGTGCGCGGGGTGTACTGCTCGAGCTTCCGCTTCAGCACCCGCTTGCGCTCGGTTTCCCCCATGTACGCCAGCAGGATCTTGCCGCTGGAGGTCGCGTGCAGCGGTGTCCGCTGGCCCGTCCAGTTCTGCGTGGTGATCGCGGCCGAGCCGCGGGCCTGGCTGATGTTGATGGCGACGCCGTCGTCGGCGATCGCGATGTTCACCGTCTCGCCCAGTTCCTCGGCCAGCGCCAGGCAGCTGGCCCGGCCGAGTTTCGCGAGGTCCATCCGGCCGGTCGCGGCGCCGGCCAGCCGGACGACGCCGAACCCGATGGCGTACTTCCCGCGTTCGCCGAGCTGCTCGACCAGGCCTCTGGTCTCCAGGACGCTGAGCAGGCGCGACGCCGTCGACTTGTGCACGCCCAGCTCACCCGCGATCTCGGTGATGCCGGTTTCGCCGTTGCGCGCGAGCAGTTCCAGCACGCTGATGGCCCGGTCGACCGATTGCACCTGGCTCTGAGTTGCGTTGCCCGAGTCCTGGTTCCGCATGGCGCAACAGTATCCGTTTCGCGGAGTTCCTATCGGCTGAGTGGGCGAATCTCTTGACGGGGACGTCCTCGACGTCGGATTGTTGCGCAAGGGGCGCATCGTCTCGCAATGCGCAACTTTCACGTACCGTCCCGGCATCCCGCCAGTCGTTACCGGAGGCCCCGATGATCCGCGCCTGCGCCGTCGCCGACCTGCCCGAAGGGGAGGCGCTCCGCCTCGACGGTCCCGCTCCGATCGCGGTGTTCCACACCGAGGACGGCTTCTTCGCCGTCGACGACACCTGCACCCACCAGGACGCCTCGCTCGCCGACGGCTGGCTCGAAGGCTGTTCCGTCGAATGCCCGCTGCACGCCGCGCGGTTCGACCTGCGCACCGGCGCGCCCACCTGCCTGCCGGCGAAGGAACCCGTGCGGACCCACCGCGTGGTCGTCACCGACGGCGTGGTGTACGTCGACGCGCCCGTGCCGGCCGTTCCCTGAGCCCCCTTCACAGGTCCGTGGAGGCCGCACCGGGGTTCCGGCGCGGCCTCCACGGACCGTCCAAAGCGGCCGGTACCGGCACCCGGATGGAGCAGGCAGCGCGGGCGATCTTGATCTTTCTGGTGGTCAAACACGCGGGTCGTGCGTGCGGGCGCCGGAACTAGTGCGAATATGTGGACATGAAGGCACGTGTTCTCGTGGTCGACGACGACCCCGCCCTCGCGGAGATGCTCACCATCGTGCTCCGTGGGGAGGGGTTCGACACGGCGGTGGTCGCCGACGGCTCACGCGCGCTGCCCGCGCTGCGTGAGCTGAAACCCGACCTCGTCCTGCTCGACCTGATGCTGCCCGGGATGAACGGGATCGACGTCTGCAAGGCGATCCGCGCCGAGTCCGGGGTGCCGATCGTCATGCTCACCGCCAAGAGCGACACCGTCGACATAGTGCTCGGCCTGGAGTCCGGCGCCGACGACTACGTCGTCAAGCCGTTCAAGCCGAAGGAGCTGGTCGCGCGGGTCCGGGCCCGCATGCGCCGCACCGAGGCCGAGCCGGCGGAGTCGCTCACCATCGGCGACCTGGCGATCGACGTGCCGGGCCACGAGGTCACGCGCGAAGGCAAGGCCATCCCGCTGACCCCGCTGGAGTTCGACCTGCTGGTGGCCCTGGCCCGCAAGCCGCGCCAGGTGTTCACCCGCGAGGTGCTGCTGGAGCAGGTGTGGGGCTACCGGCACGCGGCCGACACCCGGCTGGTGAACGTGCACGTCCAGCGCCTGCGGTCGAAGGTGGAGAAGGACCCGGAGCACCCCGAGGTGGTGTTGACCGTTCGCGGCGTCGGGTACAAGGCCGGCCCTCCGTGATGAGTCGATGAGCACGGAGACCGGCAGACGGCTCCCCGCGTTCGCGCGTTCGACGGCACGCCTGGTGCGGCGTGTCGTCGTTTTCGCGCGCCGTCGCGCGGTCGCGTTCAACGAGCTGTGGAAGCACTCGCTGCAGTTCCGCGTCACGGTGTCGACGCTCGCGCTCTCCTCGGCCGTGGTCTTCGTGCTGGGCATGGTCCTGCAGAACCAGATCACCGAACGGCTGCTGGACACCAAGCGCACGGCGGCGATCGCGCAGACCCGCGCGGCGGCGGAGACGGCCGCCGGTGAGCTCGTCGGCCTCGGCTCCTCCGAGAACGACGAGGCGCTCCGGAACCGGCTCGAAAACGCGCTGAAGAAGATCGCGATCACGCCGACCAGCCAGGACGCGGCCGGGTCGGCGGCCGGCACGTTCGTCCCGGTCCTGGCCAGCGGCGGGCACGACCAGTCCGGCGCGGTGCGGTCGTCCGCGGGCCCGTTCGAGAACGTGCCGCCGCGGCTGCGCCAGTTCGTCGAAGCCGACCAGATGAGCTTCCTCGAGCACACCGTCCCCGAGGCCGGCGGCGGGCGCACGACGTACCTGATCGTCGGCACCCCGCTGAGCACCGTGGCCACCCCGCTCCAGCTGTACTTGCTGTTCCCGCTGACGACCGAGCAGAACACCGTCGCGACGGTGCAGAACACGCTGCTGGTCGGCGGGCTCGTGCTGCTGCTCCTGCTGGCCGGCATCACGAACCTGGTGACCCGGCAGGTGGTGCGCCCGGTCCGGCAGGCCGCCGCGGCCGCCGAGCAGTTCGCCGGCGGCGACCTCGACCAGCGCCTCATCGTGCTCGGCGAAGACGACCTCGCGAAGCTCGCGGTGTCCTACAACGGGATGGCCGCCAGCATCCAGCGCCAGATCCGCCAGCTCGAGGAGTTCGGCGGCCTGCAGCGCCGGTTCACCTCCGACGTCTCGCACGAGCTGCGCACGCCGCTGACCACCGTCCGGATGGCCGCGGACGTGCTGCACGCGTCCCGCGAGCAGTTCCCGGCCGGGCTCGCGCGGTCGACGGAGCTGCTGGTCGACGAGCTCGACCGGTTCGAAGCGCTGCTCGGCGACCTGCTGGAGATCAGCAGGCTCGACGCGGGTGTGGAGGAGCTGGCCGCGGAGTTCATCGACGTCCGCCCGATCGCCACCCGCGCGGTCGAGCAGGTGCGGGTGATCGCCGGCAACGCGGGCAGCTCGGTCGAGCTGGTGCTGCCCGAGGAAGAGGTGATCGCCGAGGTCGACGCCCGGCGCGTCGAGCGGATCCTGCGCAACCTGCTCGCCAACGCCGTCGACCACAGCGAGGGCAAGCCGGTGGTGCTGACCGTCGGGGCGAACGAAACCGCCGTCGCCATCACGGTCCGCGACCACGGGGTCGGCCTGCGGCCGGGCGAGGCGGACCTGGTGTTCAACCGGTTCTGGCGCGCCGACCCGTCGCGCAACCGGCGCACCGGCGGCACCGGGCTGGGCCTGGCGATCAGCCAGGAGGACGCCCGCCTGCACGGCGGCGAGCTCGACGCGTGGGGCGAGCCCGGCAACGGCGCCTGCTTCCGGCTCCTGCTGCCGCGCCACCAGGACGTGCCCGCGGGGGAGTCGCCGCTGGTCCTGCCGCCGCCCGACCGGTTCGCCACCGAGGTGCCGCTCGGGGTCATCGACGTCACGCCGGCGCCGGAGGCGATCTTCGCGGAACGTGAGGGAATCGGTCAGTGAACCACCAGGTTTTCCGGGGGTCCGGATGGCGGAGCCCCCGGCCCGGGGCGAAGCTCCGGATGAACCGGCTCGTGCTGCTGGTCCTCTGCGGGGTGCTGCTCGCGGGCTGCGCGAACGTGCCGCTGGAGTCGCAGCCCCAGGTGGTGTCCGGGGAGCGCCAGGGCCAGAGCCCCGGTGACGTCGTGCCGGAGCCGCCGCCGGGCATCGACCCGCTGTCGCTGGTCCGCGCCTTCGTCGGGGCGACGCTCAAGCCGGGGCAGAACAACGCCGCCGCCCGCGCCTTCCTGGACGAGCAGGGCCGGGCGAACTGGCGGCCGAGCCGCAACCTCACGATCATCCAGGACACCTTCGGCACGGTCTACGACACCGCCCCGCCGCCGGACCCGAACACGCAGGTCGTCAACGTGCGCGGGATCGACATCGGCACGCTGGACCAGAGCAGCGCGTTCGTGCCGGACTACACCTCGGCGCTGCTGCAGGTGAAGGTGCGCAGGCAGGCGAACAACCAGTGGCGGATCGTCGACCCGCCCGCGGACCTGTACGCGACCGAGTCCGACTTCAGCGAGAACTACACGCCGGTGCCGGTGAGCTTCTACTCCGAGTCGTCGGCCACCTTCGTCCCCGATCGGCGCTACGTCGTCGCGAAGCCGCAGTCGGGGCTGCCGGGGCGGGTGATGGACCTGCTGGTCAGCGGGCCGTCCACGAGCCTGTCGGGCGCGGTGAAGAACCTGCTCGGCGAGCCCATCGAGATCGACACGAACGTCAAGAGCCTCGACGACGGGACGCTGGTGGTGCCGCTGACCGGGCTCTCGGGGGTGCCCGACGACATCCGGAACCTGATCGCCGCGCAGATCGTGCTGTCGCTGCAGTACGTCACGTCGGCCCGGATCCGCATCCTCGCCGACGGCGCCCCGCTGGTGCCGAACCACCCGGACTGGCGGCAGAACGACCTGCCGGCGTACGGCGCGTCGCTGCAGATCAGCTCGCAGCTGCTGGGCATGATGACGGTCGGCGGCCGGGTCCGGTCCCTCGGTGACGGCGCCCCGGTGGGCGGCCCGGCGGGCAACGGCGGGTACGACGTGGTGAGCGCGGCCCAGTCGATCGACGGCAAGCGCCTGGCGGTGGTGGAGCGCAGCGGCGGCGGCGTCCGCCTGCGGATCGGCGACCTCGGCCGCGACCTGGCGTTGACCCCCCTCGGCGGCAGTTCCCTGACCCGCCCGACGTGGCGTCCCGGTACTGGTGAGCTGTGGACGGTGGTCGACGGGCTGTCGGTGGGCCGCATGGTGCTCGACCAGAACGGCCACTGGACGGCGCTGAGCGTCAACGCCACGGACCTGACCCAGCAGGGTGACATCACGGAACTCCGGTTTTCCCGCGACGGCGCCCGCGTGGCGGCGGTGATCAAGGGCCAGCTGTGGGTGGCGGCGGTGGTCGTCAACGGCGACTCGGTGTCCCTGCGCGAGCCCCGCCACCTCCAGCCCCACGACCTCGAGGACGTCGTCGACGTCGATTGGGTGGCGCCGGACAGCCTGGTGACGGTCACGAAGTCGTCGTCCCAGCCGGTGGTCAAGGTGACGGTGGACGGCCAGCGCCTGGACGCGTTCAACAGCAGCAACCTGACCCCCACGGTCCACGGCGTGACGGCGGCCCCCAACCACCAGATAGTGGTGGCGGACGCCAACGGCCTCTGGACGGCATCGGTGCTGGGTGAGGTGTGGCGCCCCCACAGCCACACGATGAAGGACGCGGATCCGTTTTATCCGGGCTGATCTTTCACTCGGGTGAGTGACGTCCGAGCGTCCGAAACTGTCGGTGCCGGTCGTGACACTGTCCGTGTGCTGAAGAGACTGATCGATCTGCTGATCCCGAGCCGCTNNGGGCCGCCGGTTGCTGATCGCGTACAAGGAGCGGGGGCGCCGGGACTTGGCGCCATCCTTGGGGCGGGTTTTGGCGGAGGCGTTGGTGGCGCTGCCGCTGAGGTCGGCTGCGCCTGTGGGGCCGGGTGAGGCTCCGGCTGGGCTGGGTGCCGGTCGGACCCGGCCGGGCGGGGTCTTGGAGTGGCCGGAAGGTGCTCACCCAGGCCGGGCGGGTGTTCGGGCCCGGCCGGGTGGGGTTCTGGCGTTGCCGAGCGGTGCCTGGGC
>NZ_MUMI01000139.1 GCF_002155975.1 Amycolatopsis kentuckyensis | reverse complement strand
CTGCGTCACCCACGGGTGACCTTCGGTGATCACCATTGAGCCGTGGAACTCCTGGGGCAGGTCACCGAGCTGCTGCGCGGCACGCTCGGCTCGCCGTGGCTGTGGGTGCTCGTCTTCGCCGTCTCGGGGTTGGACGCGCTGCTGCCGTTCATGCCCAGCGAGACCACGGTCGTCACCGTCGCCGTGCTGCTCGGTCCCGATCCCGCGCGGCTCGCCCTGCTCGCCGCGGTGGCGGCCGGGGGCGCGTGGGCGGGCGACTGCCTCGGGTACGCCGTCGGCCGGTCCGCCGGGCCGCGGGCGATCACGCGGCTCCAGCGCGGGCCCGACGGCCGCCGCCGCTACGAGTGGGCCCGCGACCGGGTGCGGCGCAACGGCGGGCTGCTGATCATCGCGGCCCGCTACCTGCCCGGCGGCCGGGTCGCCAGTGCGCTGGCCACCGGCAGCCTCGGTTACCCGCTGCCGAGGTTCGTCGCCCTCGACGCGGCCGGCGCGGCGATCTGGGCGGTGTACAGCGTGCTGATCGGGCTGGCCGGCGGAGCCGCCTTCGCCGCCGAGCCGGCCAAGGGCCTGCTGCTGTCCTTCAGCCTCGGCCTGGGCCTGGTCTTCGCCATCGAGGCCGGGCGACGGCTACGGTCGGCACATGCTCGAAGCGATCGACGTCCACGCGGACGGGCTGAAGCGGGCGGCGCTGGCGGCCGGGCCGTCGGCCCGGGTGCCGAACTGTCCGAAGTGGACTGTCCATGACCTGGTGACGCACATCGCGTTCGTCCACGGCTTCGCGGTCGGCCTGGCGGTGAACCGGCCCGTGCAGCCGGTGCCGCCGCCGGATTGGGACGAAGTCCTCGGGTGGTGGGACGGCCAGCGCCTCGCCCTGCGCGAAGCGCTCGGCCGCGACCCGGAAGCGCCGGCCTTCTCGCCGTACCCGGGCTTCGCCGTGACGGTCGGCGACTGGACGCGCCGGATGGCCCACGAGACGGCGATCCACCGCCTCGACGCCGAATCGGCCCTCGAAGCCGGTCCGGAGACGCGCTTCTCCCCCGCGTTCGCGAACGACGGGATCGACGAGTTCCTGACCTACCTCACCCCGCGCCTGGGCAACCGGGCCGACGTCCGCGTCACGACGCCGGAGCGCACGTGGGCCCTCGGCGAGCCCGGCGCGGAGGTCACCGGCGCCGCCGACGACGTCTACCGGGCACTGTGGGGACGTCCGCACCGCGCGTCGATCACGGGTGACCTCGCACCGCTCGCGGCGCCCTGACCAGCGCCAGGGAGAATGCACGGCGTGACCGCTCCCGAACGCCGCTACGTCATCACCTTCGGCTGCCCCGACCGCACCGGCATCATCGCCCGGATCTCCGGGTTCCTCGCCGAGCACGGCGGCTGGATCGTCGAGGCGGCCTACCACACCGACCCGGACACGGGCTGGTTCTTCACCCGCCAGGTGGTCCGGGCCGACTCGCTGCCCTTCGACGCCGCCGAGCTGCGCGCCCGCTTCGGCGAGGTGGCCGCCGAGCTGTCGGCCGAGTCGAACTGGCAGGTGAGCGACACCGGCGAGCGGCGCCGCGCGGTGATCCTCGTCTCCAAGGCCGGGCACTGCCTGTACGACCTGCTCGGCCGGGTCGCGTCCGGCGAGCTCGACGTCGACGTCGCCGCGGTGATCGGCAACCACGACTCGCTGGCCGACATCACGCGCGCGCACGGGATCCCGTTCCACCACGTGCCGTTCCCGCCCGGCGACAAGGCGGCGGCGTTCGAGCGGGTGCGCAAGCTGGTCGACGAGCACGACCCGCACGCGGTGGTGCTGGCCCGGTTCATGCAGATCCTGCCCGCGGACCTGTGCCGCGAGTGGGCCGGCCGGGCGATCAACATCCACCACAGCTTCCTGCCGTCGTTCATCGGCGCGAAGCCGTACCACCAGGCGCACACGCGCGGGGTGAAACTGGTCGGCGCGACCTGCCACTACGTGACGGCGGACCTCGACGCCGGCCCGATCATCGAGCAGGACGTCATCCGCGTGGACCACGGCGACTCGGTCGAGGACATGGTCCGCAAGGGCCGGGACATCGAAAAGGTCACCCTCGCCCGCGGTCTCCGGTGGCACCTGGAGAACCGCGTGCTGGTGCACGGCAACCGGACAGTGGTGTTCTGATCCGGTTGCCGTGCCTGCGGGTCACGCGCCGATCGTCGACGCGTCGATGACGAACCGGTAGCGGACGTCGGAGTTCTCGACGCGCTCGTAGGCCTCGTTGACCTTGTCGGCGGAGATGGTCTCGATCTCCGCGCCGATGCCGTGCTTCGCGCAGAAGTCCAGCATCTCCTGGGTCTCGGCGATGCCGCCGATCATCGAGCCGGCCAGCACCTTGTTGCCGCCGAGCAGCGAGAAGGCGTTGTAGGCCAGCGGCTCGCCGGGCGCGCCGACGTTCACCATCGCGCCGCCGACCCGCAGCAGGCCGAGGTAGGCGTCCACCGGCAGCTTGGCCGACACGGTGTTGAGGATGATGTCGAACTTGCCGCGCAGGACGTCGAAGGTCGCCTCGTCGCTGGTGGCGTAGTAGTCCTTCGCGCCGAGCTTCAGGCCGTCTTCCTGCTTCTTGAGGCTCTGGCTCAGCACGGTCACCTCGGCGCCCATGGCGGCGGCGATCTTGACGGCCATGTGGCCGAGCCCGCCGAGGCCGATCACGGCGACCTTCTTGCCGGGGCCGGCGCCCCAGTGGTGCAGCGGCGAGTAGGTGGTGATGCCCGCGCACAGCAGCGGCGCGGCGACGTCGAGGTCGATGCCCTCCGGGATGCGGCAGACGAAGGCGTCCTTCACGACGATCTGGTTGCTGTAGCCGCCGTAGGTGTTCTCGCCGTCGAAGCCGACGCCGTTGTAGGTCTGGACGTTGCCCTTGACGCAGAACTGCTCGGTGCCGGCCAGGCAGTACTCGCACTCGCCGCAGGAGTCGACCATGCAGCCGACGCCGACGCGGTCGCCGACCTGGTACTTCGTGACGTCCGAGCCGACCGCGGCGACCACGCCGGCGATCTCGTGGCCCGGGACCATCGGGAAGATCGCCTGGCCCCAGTCCTCCTTGGCCTGGTGGATGTCGCTGTGGCAGATGCCGGCGTAGGCGATGTCGATCAGCACGTCGTCCGGACGCAGGTCACGGCGCTCGATCGTGGTCGGCGCCAGCGGCGCGCCCGGCGCCGGAGCGGCGATGGCGTGCGTGGTGGTGCTCATGGAACCCTCCAACTTCAAGTACCGTTGCCTCGTAAGAGGCCTCTTACATGCTCTACGTAAGAGAGGTCTTACATATTTCGAACGAGAGATGTGATCCGGGTCATGGGCGGCAAGTACCACCACGGCGACCTCCGCGGCGAGCTCGTGCGCGTCTCGCTCGACCTGATCGCCGAGCAGGGGCTGGCCGGCTTCTCGGTCGCGGAAGTCGCGCGGCGCGCGAAGGTGAGTCCCGGCGCGCCGTACCGGCACTTCGCCTCCCGCGAAAGCCTGCTGGCCGAGGTGGCGGGCAACATCGCCTGCCAGCTCGCCGACCGCGTCACCGCGGCGGCCGGTGAGCACGAAGACCCGGTGGACGCCCTGGCCGCGGCGGCGGGCGCGTACACGCGCTACCTCATCGAGCGCCGGGCCGGGATGAACGCGATCTACGCCGAGGGCCTCCACGGCCCCGAGCACACCGGCCTCCACGAGCAGACCCGGCGGCTGACCGACGAGTTCCTCATGCGCTGCCTGGTCGTCGCCCCCGACCCGGCGACCGCGCTGGAGCTGATGGAGCAGCTGTTCACGCAGGCCCACGGCTACGGCACGTTCCACCTCGACGGCGTCTTCCGCAAGCACGGCTATTCGACGGATCTGGTGGTGCGGAAGTCCGCGGAAGCCGCCCGCGCCGCCATCGTGGGCCGGATTGTCGGTGGCGGCGGCTAGGTTGGGCGCATGGGGATCATCGACTCACACGAGGCACTGCGCGAGGTGATCGGCGAGGTGGCCGAGCTGACGCAGCAGAAGGTCATCGACCGGATCGACGAGCACGCGCGGAACCTGATCGCGCACTCGCCGTTCGTGCTGCTGGCCACTTCGGCGCCGGACGGCAGCTGCGACGTCTCGCCGCGGGGCGACCCGGCGGGCTCGGTGCTGGTGCTCGACGAGAAGACGCTGGTCCTCGCCGACCGGCCGGGCAACAAGCTGATCGACAGCTTCCGCAACATCGTCGACAACCCGCACGCCGGGCTGCTGTTCCTGGTCCCGGGCATGAACGAGACGCTGCGGGTCAACGGCCGCGCGAAGCTGGTGTCGGACGCACCGTTCTTCGACGACCTGGTGGTCAAGGGGAAGCGCCCGAAGCTGGCGGTGGTCGTCGAGGTCGAAGAGCTGTACATGCACTGCGCGAAGGCGTTCCTGCGGTCGTCGCTGTGGCAGCCGGAGACCTGGCCGGACCGCTCGGCGCTGCCGTCGATGGGCACGATCATGCGCGACCAGATGGCCCTGCCGATCGCGGCCGAAGAGCTGGACGCGCGGCTCAACGAACGGGCGATGACCCAGCAGTACTGATCCCGGCGACGACGTCGAGCAGGCCGGGGAACTTCGCCTCGAACTCGTCCCGCCGCAGGCGGACGAACGTGCCGTTCCCCGCGTCGCGCTGCCGGACCAGGCCGGCTTCGCGCAGCACGCGCCAGTGGTGCGTCCGGGTCGACTTGGCGATGGGCAGCGGGAACGACGCACAGGCCCGCTCTCCGCCGTCCCCGCGGAGCAGCTCCAGCACCACCTCACGGCGGTGCCGGTCCGCGAGGGCGGACAGCACCGTGCCGAGGTCGACCTCGCTCAGCTCGGGAACGGGGAAATCACCAGCCATGCTGGACATGGTACGACAGTCGTCGTACCTTCGGCGAGGTACGAACACCATCGAACCTCCGGAGGCCCTCAGTGCTGTGCGTGTTCGACGTCAACGAGACACTGCTCGACCTCACCGCCATCGACCCCGTCTTCGGCGGGCCGGAACTGCGGCGCGAGTGGTTCGGGCTGGCCATCCACACCGTCCTGACCGTGACGGCGACCGGCGGCTACCGCGACTTCGCGGGCATCGCCGGTGACGCCGCGCTCGAGGTCGCGGCCCGGCACGGGCGGGAGGTCGACCTCAAGCGGGTCGGCGCCGCACTGCGGAGCCTCCCCGCCCACCCGGACGCCGAACCGGGACTGGCGAAGCTCCGCGAACAGGGCCACACCGTCGTCGCGCTGACGAACTCGCCGCTCGCCACCGCCGAGGCGCAGCTGCAGACCGCCGGGCTCGCGCCACTGCTCGACCGGATCTTCTCCGCCGAGCAGGTCGGCAGGCTCAAGCCCGCGCCGGAGCCGTACCGGCAGGTCACGGCCGCCTATCCCGGGCAGCGGGCGGTGATGATCGCGGCGCACGACTGGGACATCGCGGGCGCCCAGGCGGCGGGGCTCGAGACGGCCTTGCTCACCCGTCCCGGAGTCCACCCGCTGCCCGGCTCTCCCGCGCCCACCTACACCGCGTCGACCCTGCCGGAGCTGGCCGAACTGCTCTAGTCGGCGATCCGGACCAGCATCTTGCCCGTGTTGGCGCCCGACAGCAGGCCGAGGAACGCCTCCGGCGCGTTGCGGATGCCGTCGACGAAGGTCTCCGAGTACTTGATCTCGCCGGCGCTCACCAGCGGCGCGACCTCGGTGACGAACTGCTGCTGCAGGTGCCAGTGGTCGATCACCAGCAGGCCGCGGATGGTGAGCCGCTTGGCGATGACCTGCGCGAGGTTGCGCGGCGCCGGCGTCGGCTCGGTGGCGTTGTAGGTGGAGATCATCCCGCAGACGGCGATCCGGCCGTGCACGGTGATCGCGTCGATCGCCGCTTCGAGGTGCTCGCCGCCGACGTTGTCGAAGTAGACGTCGATGCCCTCGGGCGCGGCCTGGTGCAGCTGCTCGGCGACCGGGCCGTCCTTGTAGTTGAAGGCGGCGTCGAAGCCGAGGTCGTCGATCAGGTGGCGGACCTTCTCCGCCGAACCCGCCGAGCCGATGACGCGCTTGGCGCCCTTCAGCTTCGCGAGCTGCCCGACCAGCGAGCCGACCGCGCCGGCCGCACCCGAGACGAAGACCGTGTCGCCCGGCTTGAACTCGGCCGACTCCAGCAGGCCCGCGTACGCGGTGAGGCCCGGCATGCCGAGCACGCCGAGGTACGTCGACAGCGGCGCCGCGGCCCCGTCGACCTTGACGTACCGGCCGGCGTCGAGCACGGCGTGGGTGCGCCAGCCGGCCTGGTGCAGCACGTGGTCACCCACCTTGACGTCGTCGACGTTCGACTCGACGACCTCGCCGACCGCCCCGCCGGACATGACCTCGCCGACCTGGAACGGCGGCGCGTAGGACTTGACGTCCTTCATCCGGCCGCGCATCGCGGGGTCGACGCTCATGACCAGGTTGCGGACCAGGATCTGGCCGTCACCCGGCGTCGGCACCTCGGTGTCGACGATCTCGAAGTTGTCGTGCGTCGGAACACCTTCCGGGCGCGAAGCCAGCCGGATCTCGGTCGCCGTGCTCATCGTCGGATCTCCTCCATGTTCTCGAAGCGGGGCAATCGCCCCGGATTCCACCCGATGCAACCAGCTAACCGGGGCGCTGATTCCGATTGTGAGGCGTCACACGATCTCGGCGAGCTTCCCGAGCACCCCGTCGTAGATCTTCTTGAGGCCGCCCGGCGCGAACGTCTTCTCGAAGAAGCCGCCGATGCCACCAGCACCGTCCCACGTCGTCTCGATCTTCACCACACTGCGTTCACCCGCCTCGGTGACCGTCCAGGTGGTGACCATGCTGGAGTTCGCGTCGGTCTCGACCAGCGTCCCGGGGCGCGGCTCGGTGACCGTCGCCTTGACGTCGCGGACGCGCTTGGAGGTGGCCTGCAGCTTCCAGCCGGCCTTGGTCCCGGCGCCGACACCGCCCTCGGTGACCTGGTAGTCGCGGTAGTGCTCGGTGAGCAGCTTCGGCCGCGTCTCGGCGTAGTCGGCGACGAGCGCGCGGACCTTGTCGGCCGGGGCGTCGATGGTGCGCTCCGCGGTGGCCGTGACCTTTCCCATTGGACTCCTTCTCCCGGCGTACGAATCAGGGTCCACGATTTCACCGCGCACCGCAGCCGCGACGGGCGCCCTCGGACGTCCCAGATAGTGAGCGGCGGAAGTCCGCTCTGGACAGCTGTTTTCGCAGGTCAGAAGCCTGCGGCAGACGCCGGAAGTGGCGTAACACGGTGTTAACGTCCGCTGGCCATTCTCCCCGCCATGCCCACGACACCCCGGCGAACCCGCTCCGACAGCGCCCGGCAGCTCGCCGATCTGCTGCGCCGTCAGGTGCTGGCCGAGGAGACGCTGCCGTGTGAAGAGGACCTCACGGTGGAGTTCTCGGCGACCCGGAACACCGTGCGGGAGGCCCTCGCACTGCTGCGCGACGACGGCCTGATCGCGCGCCAGCCCGGCGTCGGCACGGTCGTCGTCGGGCACAAGTACCCGCACGGGCTCAACCGGCTGGCCGGGCTCGCCGAGGTGCTGCGGGAGCACGGCGAGGTCACCAACGACGTCCGGACAGCGGACCTGGTGCCCGCGCCGGCCGTGGTGGCGCACCGGCTCGGCGTGCCCGAACGCTCCGAGGTCGTCTACCTGGAGCGGTTGCGGCGCCTCGACGGCGTCCCGCTGTCGCTCGACCTCACCTACCTGCTGCCGGAGATCGGGAAGCCGCTGCTGGCGCACGACCTCGCCGGCCGGGACGTCTTCGCGCTCATCGAGGAGACGTCCGGGCAGCGGCTGGGCTACGCGGACATCGACGTCGAAGCCCTCAACGCCGACCCCGAAACCGCGGCCGTCCTGGAAGTCCCGCCGGGCGCGGCGCTGCTGCGGTGGGAGCGCCTCACGCACTTCGCCGACGGACGGCCCGTCGACCTCGAGTACATCCGGCTGCGCGGCGACCGCCTCACCATGCGCGCCCGCCTCGACCGTTCCTGAAGGAGACCGCCATGCCCCTCGTGCCGAGCCGGGTCGACGTCCCGGTGACGATCGACGAGTCGAAGTGCCTCGACGGCTGCCGCCTGTGCGTCGACATGTGCCCGCTCGACTCGCTGGCCATCGACCCGGACACCGACAAGGCGTACATGCACGTCGACGAGTGCTGGTACTGCGGGCCGTGCGCGGCGCGCTGCCCGACCGGCGCGGTGACCATCACCATGCCCTACCTGCTGCGGTGAAGGCCGTCCGGCTCCTGCTCGCCGCCGCGTTGCTGGCCGCGGGCTGCACCGCGAACGCGGCCACGTCGAACGACGTGGCCGTCGTGATCGGCTACCAGTCGAAGACGATCAACACCGTCACCGCGGGCACGCTGCTGCGTTCGCTCGGGTACTTCGAGCGGCGCCTCGCCGACCTCGGCAAGCGGGACGGGAAGCGCTATCACGTCACGTGGCAGGACTACTCGACCGGCGCCCCGATCACCGCGCAGATGGTGGCGGGCAAGATCGACATCGGCTCGATGGGCGACTACCCGCTGCTCATCAACGGTTCCCGGACGCAGGAGTTCGGCGACGGCCACACCAAGCTGGTCGCCGCCACCGGCTACAACCTGCTGGGCGCGCTGAACATGGTCGTGGTGCCGCCGAATTCGCCGGCCCACACCCTGGCCGACCTGCGCGGCAAGAAGATTTCCGCCAGCATCGGCTCGGCCGGGCACGGCACCACCGTGCACGCCCTGCAGAACATCGGCATCGGGACCGACGACGTCCACCTGCAGAACCAGGCGCCCGCGGTCGGCGCGTCCGGGCTGCTGTCCGGTTCGGTCGACGCGCTCGGGCAGTTCGTCGCCTGGCCGGGCCAGCTGGTGTTCGCGAACCAGGCGCGGCTGCTCTACGACGGCTCGGCGCTGAACCTGCCGACGTGGCACGGCGTGGTCGTCCGGGAGTCCTATGCGGACGCCCACCACGACGTCGTCACGGAGTTCCTGCGCGCGCAACGCGACGCGACGGACTACCTGCACGTCCACCCGATGGACGCGGCGCTGAAGGTCGCGACCGCCACGAAACTCCCACCCGAGGTCGTCTACCTCTACAACGGCGCCGGCGGCATGGTCACCTTCGACCTGCCGCTGAAGCGCCCGCTGGTCAGCGCTCTCGAAACCGACGCGCCGTTCCTGCGCTCGATCGGCAACATCAAGCGGCTCGACCTCGGCGCGTTCGTCGACGACCGGTACCTCCGGGAGATCTACGGCCCGGCCTACGGCGCGGCGGTGTCCACTCTGGACAATCCGGCGCCGGTCACCGGCTTCGACGCGACGTGCTCGCGGCCGGTCACCGATCCGCGCACCGCGGGTGAGCTGTGGCTGTCCGGCGAGACCGCGACGCACCCCGCCGCCACGCCGTCCTGCCTGCTCAAGGCCGTCGCCCACGCGGGGAAGCCGGTCCGCGCGGCCTACGTCCCCGACGCGGCCACGGGCACCCGCTGGTTCGCCGACAAGGCCGTGTGGGTGCGCGACACCGGCGGGGCACTGCTGCCCTTCACCACCGAAGACGGCGCCCGCGCCCACCTCGCCGGGCACCCCGGCGCGATCGTCAGCTACGCGCAAGCCGTGGAGGAGTCCCGATGACCCAGACCCTCGAACACGAACCCACGGCCGTCGCCGCCCCGCCCGCGCCACCGAGACGGCGGTTCAGCCGGCTCGCCGTCCGCGCGGGCAGCATCGTCGCGGCGCTGGTGGTGTGGGAGCTGCTGACCGCGTTCGACGTCGACCTGTGGCTGCACTTCGACCGCCTGCCCACGCCGGTCGAGGTGGCCCGCGACCTCGGCTACCAGCTCGGCACCGCCGTCTACTACCAGGACCTGCTCGATTCCCTGCGCCGGATCGTCACCGGCTTCGCGCTGGCCGCGGTGTTCGGCATCGGCCTCGGCACGGCGATCGCGCGCTCCCGCGGCACGTCCGACGTCGTCCAGCCGCTCCTGGAAGTCCTGCGGCCGATCCCGGCCATCGCGATGGTGCCCATCGCGATCCTGCTGTTCCCCAGCAACGAGCAGGGCATCGTCTTCATCACCTTCGTCGCCGCGTTCTTCCCGGTCGTGGTCAGCACCCGGCACGCGGTGCGCGCGCTGCCGGTGGTCTGGGAGGACGCGATCCGCACGATGGGCGGCTCGCGGCGGCGCGTGCTGTGGAACGTCGTGCTGCCGGGCGCGCTGCCCGGGGTGTTCGGCGGGCTGTCCGTCGGCATGGGCGTTTCGTGGATCTGCGTGATCTCGGCGGAGATGATCTCCGGCGAGTTCGGCGTCGGCTACCGGACCTGGCAGGCCTACACCGTCGTCGACTACCCCGGCGTGATCGTCGGGATGCTCACCATCGGCCTGCTCGGCTGGGTCACCTCGGCCGCCGTCGAACTGCTCGGCCGCCGCGCCACCCGCTGGCTGCCCCGAGGGGAGAACGCATGAGCCTCCGCATCGAGAACCTGACCGTCCACTACGGACAGCGGACGGTGCTGTCCGGCATCGACCTGGCCGTCGCCGACACCGAGATCCTGGCCGTCACCGGGCCTTCCGGGTGCGGCAAGTCGACGCTGCTGCGGACTCTCGCGGGCTTGCTCCCGGCGTCGTCCGGGCGGGTGGTGAGCGGCGGCACCCCGGTGACCGGCACGTCCGCCGAGCGCGCGCTGGTGTTCCAGGACGACGGGCTGCTGCCGTGGCGTTCGGTGCGCCGCAACGTCGAGCTGCCGCTGTCCATCCGGCGGGTGCCGCGCGCCCGGCGGCGGGTGGAGGCCGAGTCGTGGCTGACGCAGGTCGGGCTGGCCGGCTACGAGAACCACCTGCCGCGGGAGCTGTCCGGCGGCATGCGGCAGCGCGTCCAGCTCGCCCGCACCCTCGCCGGGTCGCCGCGGGTGATCCTGGCCGACGAGCCGTTCGGGGCGCTGGACGCCCAGACCCGCACGGCCATGCAGCGCCTGCTCGTGGACGTCTGGCGCAAGCGGCCGACGACGGTGGTGTTCGTGACCCACGACGTCGACGAAGCGCTGTTCCTGGCCGACCGCGTCGCGGTGCTGACCCGCGACGGCCGCCTGGCCAAGGTCGTCGAGTCGTCGCGGCCGCGAACGGCTGAGCCCGCCGTGGCGGCCGAGCGCGCCGAGGTCCTGGACGGGCTGGTGGCGGCATGACGTTCGAAGCTCCCCCGCTGTCCGCGCGGACCCACTTCGAGACGGACGTCCTGGTGATCGGCGGCGGGACGGCCGGGACCATGGCCGCGCTGACCGCCGCCGAGAACGGCGCGAACGTGCTGCTGCTGGAGAAAGCGCACGTCCGGCACTCGGGCGCGCTGGCCATGGGCATGGACGGCGTGAACAACGCGGTCATCCCGGGCAAGGCGACGCCCGAGGACTACGTCGCCGAGATCACCCGCGCCAACGACGGCGTCGTCAACCAGTCCACTGTGTACCAGACCGCGCGGCGCGGCTTCGCCATGGTGCAGCGGCTGGAGAAGTACGGCGTCAAGTTCGAAAAGGACGAATACGGCGAGTACGCCGTGCGGCGCGTGCACCGGTCCGGCAGCTACGTCCTGCCGATGCCGGAGGGCAAGGACATCAAGAAGGTGCTCTACCGCGTGCTGCGGCAGAAGCACATGCGCGAGCGGATCACGATCGAGAACCGCGTGATGCCGGTGCGGGTCCTGACGTCCGGTGGGCGCGCGGTCGGCGCCGCCGGGTTCAACACGCGGACCGGCGAGTTCGTCACGGTTTCCGCGTCCGCGGTGATTCTCGCGACCGGCCCCTGCGGACGGCTGGGCCTGCCGTCGAGCGGCTACCTCTACGGCACGTACGAGAACCCGACGAACGCCGGCGACGGTTACGCGATGGCCTACCACGCGGGCGCCGAGCTGTCCGGCATCGAGTGCTTCCAGATCAACCCGCTGATCAAGGACTACAACGGCCCGGCCTGCGCGTACGTCGCCAATCCCTTCGGCGGCTACCAGGTGAACGCGGCCGGCGACCGGTTCGTCGACTGCGACTACTGGTCCGGGCAGATGATGGCCGAGGTGGCGCGCGAGATCTCGTCGGCGCGGGGCCCGATCTACCTCAAGCTGACGCACCTGCCGGAGGAGACGCTCGGCGCGCTGGAGAACATCCTGCACACGACCGAACGGCCGACGCGCGGGACGTTCCACGCCACCCGCGGCCACGACTACCGCACGCACGACGTCGAGATGCACATCTCGGAGATCGGCCTGTGCGGCGGGCATTCGGCGTCCGGCGTCTGGGTGGACGAGAACGGCGCGACGACGGTCCCCGGCCTGTACGCGGCGGGCGACCTCGCCTGCGTGCCGCACAACTACATGATCGGCGCGTTCGTCTACGGCGACCTCGCGGGCGCGCACGCTTCCGGCTCCCTGCGTCCTCCGGTTCCGTTGCCCGAGGAGCAGATCGCTCTCGCCCACGAGCTGATCTACCGGCCACTGTCCACTCCGGACGGTCCGCCGCAGCAGCAGGTGGAGTACAAGCTGCGCCGGTTCGTCAACGACTACGTGGCCCCGCCCAAGACGACGGCGAAGCTGGAGATCGCGCTGGAGACGTTCGGGCGGATGACCGGCGAGATCGCTTCGATGGGCGCGCGGACGCCGCACGAGCTGATGCGCTGCGCCGAAGTGACGTTCATCCGCGACTGCGCCGAGATGGCCGCGCGGGCGTCGCTGGTGCGGACCGAGAGCCGGTGGGGGCTCTACCACGACCGGACCGACCACCCGGGCCGCGACGACGTCTCGTGGCTCGCGCACCTGAACCTGCGCAAGACCGCGGCCGGGGAGATGGAGTTCCTGAAGCGGCCGGTGGCGCCCTACGTCGTGCCGGTGCCGGAGTTCTCGGTGCCGGACTTCGCCGTCGAGCTCCTCGGTACCCACACGGCTTTCAGCGGGCACACCCCGCCGGACGTGGCCACCGTCGCGCCCGCGCGGACGCATTCGTCGCCGCGGGTCCTCGAGGTGGTCGCGTTGGCGGAGGAGCAGCCTTCGCTGGCTGTGCTGTCGGGGTACTTGGCCGACCCGGACGCCGAAGTCCGCACGACGGCGATCGCGGTCCTGACGGAGTCGGCCCCGGAGGGCTTCGGCCCCGCGCTGGTGACGGCGTTGCACGACATCGACGCGCGGGTCCGCGCCGCGGCAGCGGCCGGGCTGCGGGAGCTGGTGGAGGTCCTGACGCCGTCGTCGTCCCTGGGCGCCGGACTGCGGTCGGCCTTGTCGGTGTCCGATTCGGACGTGCGCTCGGTGGCCCTGGACGTCCTGCGCGCACTGCGCCTCGGCGACGAGCCGCTCTTCTCCTCGCTGCTGGCGGACCCCGCGGTCGTGGTCCGGCTCGAGGCGGTCCGGGGCCTGGTGTCGCTGGACGCGGCTTCGGCGCTGGCGGACGCGGCGGCGGACGCGTCGCGCGAGCTCCGGGTGGCGGCGGCCACGGGGCTGGGCACGATCGGCGACCCGCGGTCGACCGGCACGGTGGCCGCCCTGGCGGTCGACCGGGATCCCCTGGTCCGGGCGGCGGCCCTGACGGCGGCGGCCGAGCTGGGCTGCGGCGGCGACCTGGCGCGGCTGGCGTTCGCGTCGCTGGCGGACCCGGCCTGGCAGGTCCGCCGCGGGGCGGCGACGGCGCTGGGTGCGCTGGCCGAGCCGGCGGAGCAGCTGCTCGCAGCGCTGGAGGACGAGCACCCGAACGTCCGCCGGGCGGCGGTCCAGGCACTGGGCAAGTGGGCTGGTCAGCCGTCGGTCGCGGCGCGGCTGCGGGCCCGGCGCACCGACTCGGACGCCGACGTCCGCGCGTACACGAGGATGGCCCTCGGCGGTTAGGCTGCCCGGTATGGGTTCGGGAGCGCACCGCCGGTCGACCGTGGCGGTGAAGGACGCGCTGCGGGAGCTGCGCAACCAGCTGGCGCTGCTGAACCACCAGGTCAGCGACCGGCTGGCGCTCAAGGACGTCGATCTGGAGTGCCTGGAGCTGATCGCCCGGCACGGCCCGCTCAGCCCGAGTGCGCTGGCCCGCCGGGCCGGGCTGCACCCGGCGACGATGACCGGCATCCTCGACCGGCTGCAGAAGGGCGGCTGGATCGTCCGCGAACGCGACCCCGAGGCGGCCGACCGGCGCTCGGTGGCCGTGCGCGCCGTCCCCGGCCGCAACGGGGAGCTGTTCCGGCTGTACGCGGGGATGAACACCGCGATGGACGAGCTCTGCGCCGGCTACAGCGAGGAGGAGCTGGCGCTGATCGCCGGGTTCCTGCGCCGCGCGACGTCGGCGGGCCAGGACGCGACCGGGGCCCTGACCGGCGGCTGAGCAGCGGTTTTTGTGCTGTACTCGGGGGCATGTGGCAGTCAGGCGACGCTTACGAGGCCTACATCGGACGGTGGAGCCGCCGGATCGCGGAGACGTTCGTCCGGCAGCTCGGCGCCCCGGCGAGCCGGCGCTGGCTCGACGTCGGGTGCGGCACGGGCGCGCTGACCTCGGCGGTGCTGACGGCGGCCGACCCCGCGGAGGTCGTCGGCGTCGACCCGTCCGAGGGGTTCCTGAAGACGGCCCGCGCGGGCGTGACCGACCGGCGGGCGACGTTCACGCTCGCGGACGCGCGCTCGCTGCCGTTCCCGGACGACCGGTTCGACGTGGTCGTGTCGGGTCTGGTGCTGAACTTCGTCCCCGACCCGGCCCGCGCGGCGGCGGAGATCGCGCGGGTGACCGTCCCGGGCGGACTGGCCGCGACCTACCTGTGGGACCTCGCCGAGGGCATGGAGCTCATCCGCCGCTTCTGGGACGCGGCCGCCGAGCTCGCCCCGGAGGCGGTCGCCGAGCTGGACGAAGGCCGCCGGTTCACGCTCTGCCGCCCGGAGCCGTTGGGCCGGTTGTGGACGGACGCGGGCTTCACGGCGGTGTCCGTCGGCGAGATCAGGATCCCGACGGTGTTCGCGGACTTCGACGACTACTGGCAGCCGTTCCTCGGCGCGCAGGGCCCGGCGCCGTCGTACCTGGCCACACTGGCGGAGGTGGACCGCGACCGGATCCGCGAGCTGCTGCGCGACCGCCTGCCCACGGATCCGGACGGCTCGATCCCGCTGACGGCCCGGGCGTGGGTCGTCAGCGGGACCGCGTGATTCAGAGCCCGGCCTGGCCCAGCCAGTCCTTGGCGACGTCCGCAGCCTTCTCGCCGTCGGAGTCCACGCGCTTGTTCAGGTCGCGCATGATGTCCGTGGTCAGCTTCGCGCTGACGGCGTTCACGGCGGCGGCGAAGTCGGCACCGCGCTCGTCCAGCACCTTCTTGTTCACCGCGGGCACGACGTTCTCGGTCGGCACGATGTTGAGGTCGTCCTTGAGCACGGTGTACTTCGAGTCACCGGTCAGCGGGCTCACCGAGTCGACCGGGATGACCGTGACGGCCCCGGACTTCAGCTGCTCGACGCGCGGCCCGGCTTCCTGGACGGTCTGGAAGGTGATGTTGGTCAGCTTGTAGACGTCGGTGAAGCCCTTGAAGCACGGAAGGCGCTTCTCGCACTCCGGCGGCCCGGCCATGACGACCTTGTCGAGCTTCTTCAGGTCGCTGATCGACGCGATGCCCTTGTCCTTGGCCAGGTCGGACTTGATGATGTAGGTGTTCTTGTCCTCGGCGGCCGCGAAGTTCAGCAGCCCGACGCCGCTGGGCTCGAACAGCTTCGCCAGCTGCTCGTGCTCCTCCTGCGCGGTCTTGCCGGCTTCCTTGCCGAAGCCGGTGGTGATCGCCGCACCCTGGTACTCCGGGAGGAACTGCAGCTCACCGGACTTCAGCGACGGGTAGATCAGCTCCCGCGAACCGAGGTTCAGCTTCCGCGTCACCGGGTAGCCCTTGGCTTCCAGCGCCTGCGCGTAGATCTCGGCGAGGATCTGGCTGTCGGTGAAGTTGAAGGACGCGACGACGATCGGCGCGCCACCCTTGCTCTGCGCGGCGGGCTTGTCACCGCTGTCGCTGCCGCCACAGGCGGCCAAACCGAGCGTCGCCGCGAGGGCCACCGCCACCACGGACGCGTTTCGGAACCAGCGCACGAATCCCCACTCCCTCGTCACTCGAACAGACGAAAAGACCCTAGCCCTGACCTCCGACAAGAATCCACATCGTGGGAGAAAGCACCCAGAATTCCCACTCCGCGGAATATTTGGGCTCGATCGGGGTAGGGTCGGCCCGTGCACGTGACCGCGGTGACGCCACTGGCCGCCGACAGCGAGCCCCCGATCTTCCAGTGGAAGTGGGTGGACCGCAACGCCGACGACATCGTCCAGCGCCTCGTCGAGCACATCTCGCTGACCGGTGCCGCGCTCGGCATCGGCCTGGTCGTCTCGATCGGGCTCGCCGTGGTGTCCCTGCGTTACCGCTGGTCGTACCCGGTGATCCTCGGCACGACGGGCGCGTTGTACGTGATCCCGAGCCTGGGCGCGTTCGCGGTGCTGGTGCCGTTCTTCGGGCTGACGTTCGTCTCCGCGATGATCCCGCTCGCGACGTACACGCTGCTCATCCTGGTCCGCAACATCGTCACCGGCGTCGACCAGGTGCCGAACGAGGTCCGCGAGGCCGCGGTCGGCATGGGGTACACGCGCGGCAGGCTGCTCTGGCAGATCGAGCTGCCCCTCGCCCTGCCGGTGGTGATCGCCGGCCTGCGCGTCGCGGCGGTGACGACGATCGGCCTGGTGACGGTCACCTCGATGCTCGGCCTCGGCGGCCTGGGCTACTTCATCCGCGCGGGCATCCAGACGGCGACCCCCAACCCGACGATGATCATCGTCGGCGTGGTCCTGTCGGTCGCGCTGGCGGTGGTGGTCGACCTGGTCCTCTGGCTCAGCGAACGCGTGCTGGCGCCCTGGTCTCGGAAGGTGCGGGCCCGATGAGTTTCCTCGACCAGCTGAACGCGTGGCTCGCGGACCCGAACCGCTGGAGCTGGACCGACAAGGCCGGCGTCCCGTACCGCACGCTGGAGCACCTCAGGTTTTCCCTCCTCGCCCTGGTGATCGCGGCGGCGCTGACCATCCCCGCCGCGCTCTGGCTGGCGCACTACCGCCGGGGCGCGTTCCTCGCGAGCAGCGCGGTCAACATCGGCCGCGCGATCCCGAGTTTCGGGCTGATCATCCTGTTCTGGTTCCTGGCGAGCCGCTGGGAGCTGAACACGGCGTTCTGGCCGTTGCTGCTCGCCTTGGTCGCCTTGGCGATGCCGCCGTTGTTCACGAACACGTACGCGGGCGTGGTGACGCTGGAGCAGGAGACGATCGACGCGGCCCGCGGAACGGGCTACCGCGAGTGGCAGATCATGGCGCGCCTCGAGCTCCCGCTGGCGTCCCCGGTGATCCTGGCGGGCGCGAGGGTGGCGTTCCTCCAGCTGATCGCCACGGTGGCGATCGGAGCGATCGTCAACGACGGCGGCGGCCTGGGCCGCTACATAGTCGACGGCTTCGCGGTGGGAGCCCAGGGCTACGGAGCGATCTTCGCGGGCGGCCTGGCCGCGGTGGTCCTGGCGCTCCTGTGCGACGGCGCGTTCGCGCTGATCACCCGCATGGCCACCCCGCGCGGCCTGGCGCTGCAGAACGCCCGCCGCGACTAGCCCGCACTCGTCGTCACGGCGCCTTGTCCGTCACGCGTCGGCACCCGGCCTGCCCAGGACCGCCGCCAGTCCACCCGGCGACGATCCTGGGCGAGCTTCGTCCGTCCCCAGTGCGTGAGGCTGCGTTACCCCAGCGGTTTCCCGGTCGTGGTCAGGG